>NZ_CP101508.1:2255833-2556066 GCF_024380015.1 Photobacterium atrarenae | reverse complement strand
TGACTGTATCTTGCACCTACTCTCCGATCTATAACGGTAAAGAGCCGTATATGGGGAGCGCTTTCCTGCTGAAGGAGACGCCGCGCCATACCATGGACTTCTTCATTGAGGGGCTGACTGAGCAACTGCTGACGTCGAATCAATATCTCAGTGCCAAAACCCCGCTGGCAGTAACTTCCTTTGTGGACTTACAGCAGATGAACGAGACCAATTGGCTTGGTAATACGGTGACCGAAGGGTTTATGTACCAAATGCAGCAACGCGGCTTTACGGTGGTGGACTACAAGGCGACCGGGGCGATTAAAGTGACGTCAGATGGTGATTTTGCGATTAGCCGTAACTGGCGCGATCTGGCTGGTGAGCAGCCGGTTGATTATGTCTTAACGGGAACCATGCTGCGTCAGGGCGCCGGGGTCCTGGTCAATGCCCGGATTATCGGCATGCGCTCACGGGTGGTGATTGCGTCGGCCCAGGGCTTCCTGCCGGCAGATCGGATTGGACGTGACCTCGATACTTTGAATAAAATGCGACTCCGGAATGGTGTCATTATTCGTAATGATGCGACAACCTTTGATCGAAATACTGTTGTGTTGAAACCCTAGGAGTTGATATGCGCTACTGGTTTATGCTGCTGGTTGCACTGTTGGTCGGATGTCAGCCTTTAACTGAAATCCGTAACGAAAACCTGATCACTGCAGTCGGTTACGCCTCGATTAGTGAGCAGCGTGGCAGTACGCTGGAAGAAAAGCGGGTCCGGGCGATGCGGGCGTCCAAAATAGATGCCTACCGTGAGTTAACCGAGCAGGTTTATGGCATGCGGATCAGCGCCAGAGCGGCCATGGAAGACCAACAGCTTGGCACGGAGCGAACCGACGGTGCCGTTGATGGGATCATCCGGGGCGCTGAAATACTCCGGAGCTACCCGGTCGGCGATAGTTTTGTGACTGAGATGCAACTGGATCTGAGCAAGATGGATCGGATGAAACAGCATGGGGAAGTTTTCCACGTGCCGGCGAACCAGGAAACGCTGTTCTAGAGCTTTAGTCACCCCCGCCTTAGGCTATTTTCTCACTGGAGCAAATAGCCTGGCCAAGGCGCGCCTTTCATGATTGGCTCCAAGGCCAAGATTTCCTTTCCAGCGTCGTCGTTGGTTTTTTTTATCAGAACAATACCAGATCGGTGTTACGCGCGGAGCCGCTGCTTGCTCTGCGGCCTCTCTTGCGATTGAGGGATATGACCCAGTGGGGTTGGTATTTTTGGCTGCTCGCCAGCTTGTATGGCGGAGAGATGGCTTCCGCTGGGCTGACTTAACAGATCTGGAAAGAAAGATCAGGCTTTGATATTGGTACCCAGGGAGCGAACATTCTGCGCGACGCCGCTGCTGTTGTAAGTCATTTGCTGCTTGCCCCGGCTTTGCTGGAACAGGTTATTGAGCTTGTGAAAGCTCAGTTGTGCACGCTGTAATGCTTCGCCATTCACTTCATTGATTTCTTTGCAGCGGGTGACGGCAGCTTTGATTGTGCTGACTTGCTCTGCCAGTGCCGGGTTGTCCGTCAGTTGCTGGCGGTGGGTATGGCTGGCAATCAGGTGGTCCTGCTGCTGGACTTGGTTGAGCAAGGCCTGCTTGTCACCGGCAAGGCGGGCAATATCCGCGGACTTTCTATCGACAATCGCCGTTTTCTCCTGCTCAAGCAGGCGACGGAGTGACTCCAGCGTAGCCAGTTGCAGTGCCAGAAGTTGTTCGATGCTTTGCGCCATAAGAAATTGCTTCGCCATTCAGAAAAGACTGTCGCGATATAGAGCCGCGTCCTGAGTTACAGGCCGCGTAACTCGTCTTCAAATTTAAGCATGTTCGATGCCAGCTTTTCAGCATCCACCTTGTAAGCACCATTAGCAATGGCATTTTTAATCGCCGCGACTTTGGCGCTGTCAAAGCTGGGCTCTGCGGCGAGTTGTTGATGGATTTGACCCACTGCTTTTCCTTGCGAGCTGAGTGATACCGCATCTTGTTGGCTGTTGCCGATTCCCTGAGATTGCTGATTTTTCGCAGTCGATGACGCCGCATTCGGTGTATTACCGTTTACATTGCGGGAGGTCGTCATCAAATGGCCAGCGCGAAGCTGATCAATACTTGCCATAGTAAAATGCCTTTGCACAAAAAACTAGATACAGCCACTACATCGGCAGCCCATATGATAACTTTAGCATTTTTTAAAAGTTAACCGTGACTTCGCCGACGCCGGTGATCACCCCGTCGACGATACGTTTGGACTTACTGTTTTGCACCCGGATTTGCTCTCCGAGTGAGCCGTCAGACAGGGCGGTGCCCTTGGTGATGACATTCAGCCCGCTTCGGCCGGCTTTAATCAGCACCGCATCATTGCGGCAGACTAGGCAGATATCATTGCCCTCAATGGCTTCGCCAATCTTAACACCGCGCTTGACCTTAGAGCCAATGATTTGTTCCGGCCTGTCAAACAGGACACCGCGCAGGAATCGGGCTTCGACCAGCCGGATATCGAGGTCAGCGGCACTTAGAACCGCCCCACGGGCAAGTGGCTTGACGGCGACGACCCGTGGCAGCAACAGCTGAGTCTGGACGGGAACATAGACTTGCCAGCCGTCTGTAGGACATCGGACCAATACGGTAATATTTCCGGTAAGTGACTGCTTACCTGGAATCGATGGTTCCAGCGGGGCTGCGCAGTGAGTCAGTTTTAACCGGGAGTCCAGGCTGGCCGCTTGAACCGTCAACTGGCCCCTTGCAGGCTGATCAATGATTGTCTTTACGTATTCTTCGGCGGTATGCTGGACCTGATCGAGCGGATTTTGAGTCTCAGCTGACACAAAACCGTTAAAGAAAATGGTCAGCAGGCCGAAAAGCAAAGACAGGAGTGTGAAATGTGTTCTTCGGTTCACGGTTTTTACTCTTTAATGCAGGGTCGAAGGGGCTACAATTAGCCTCGAGCTCATCTTATGAAATTTGCGGTGATAATGCTCATCAAACACGCATCATCAGAAAAAACGAATAACATGGAGTCACCTTATGTCGGGGATACTGGATTCAGTGAATCAGCGCACCCAGCTTGTTGGTCAAAACCGTTTGGAGCTACTCACCTTTCGGCTCAAAAGACGCCAGCGCTACGGGATAAACGTATTTAAAGTCAAAGAGGTGCTACAGTGCCCGAAACTGACCACTATGCCGAACCTGCACCCGTTGGTCAAAGGGATCGCCCATATTCGTGGTCAGACGATCTCGGTGATTGATATGAGCCTGGCCACCGGTGGCCGCCCGATTGATGATCTGGACAACTGTTTTGTGATCATTTCCGAGTTTAACCGCTCGATCCAGGGGTTCCTGGTCTCATCGGTTGAGCGCATCATCAATATGAACTGGGAATCGATCCTGCCGCCGCCCAAAGGGGCCGGTAAGGAAAATTACCTGACCGCCGTGACCGAGATTGACAACGAGCTGGTTGAAATTCTCGATGTGGAAAAGATCCTTGACGAAATTTCTCCGGTCAGTACCGATATTACCGGTACCGTGCTGGAAGAGCTGGTGGAAGAGACGCCGACCGTGCGTCGGGTGCTGGTTGCCGATGACTCCAGTGTTGCGCGTAAGCAGGTGCAGCGCGCAATCGAAGCAATAGGCTGTGAATGCGTGTTGGTGAAAGACGGCAAAGAAGCGATTGATAAGCTGTGCGAAATGGCTAAAGAGCAGAGCATTTATGAGCAGCTGGCGCTGGTGATTTCCGATATCGAAATGCCGGAGATGGATGGCTATACCTTAACCGCTGAGATTCGTAACAATGCCCAGTTGAAGGATTTACATGTTATCCTTCACACCTCCCTCAGTGGGGTCTTTAACCAGGCGATGGTTGAGCGAGTGGGTGCCAATGCGTTCATTCCTAAATTTAACCCGGATGAGCTGGGTGCTGCGGTAAAAGCCGCGATGCCGGAATAATCGGAATTAAGAGTAGTAGATGACAGCCATAACCATAAAAGATCAGGAATACCGTGACTTTTGTCGTTTTTTAGAGTCGCAGTGCGGCATAGTTCTTGGCGATAGCAAACAGTATTTGGTCCGGAGTCGACTCAGTCCGTTGGTCAGCCGATTTTCGTTATCATCGCTATCTGAGTTGCTGCAACTGGTCATCAGTGGCCGGAACCGCGAGCTGCGGGTGGCAGCTGTCGATGCGATGACGACTAATGAAACGCTGTGGTTTCGCGATACCTATCCGTTTACGGTATTGGCCGACAAGATTTTGCCGGAGCTGGCGGCAAACAAGCGTCCGATAAAGATTTGGTCTTCGGCTAGTTCATCCGGCCAGGAACCATACTCCATTGCGATGACGGTGCTGGAAACACAAAACCGGCGGCCGGGCATGCTCAGTAGTGGGGTTCAAATTACCGCGACGGATATTTCCCAGACGATGCTGGATACCTGCCGTGCTGGGGTTTACGACAACTTGGCCTTAAGCCGTGGCTTATCGCCGGAGCGCCGGCGGACGTTTTTTGAAAACAACGGTGACGGCCGGATGAAGATCAATGACAAAGTCAAACGCATGGTCAGCTTCCGTCCGCAGAACCTGAAAGACAGCTATGCGCTGCTGGGCAAATTTGACGTCATTTTCTGCCGTAACGTGCTGATTTACTTTTCGCCGGAGATGAAGGCGAAAGTGTTGAACCAAATGGCAGCCAGCCTCAACCCCGGTGGTTACCTGCTGCTGGGAGCCTCGGAGTCGCTGACCGGTCTGACCGATAAATTCGAGATGATCCGTTGTAACCCGGGTATTATCTACAAGCTGAAATAACCGCCACTGAGCTGAGCCTGAATCAATTCCAGGCTCGGCTTTCTTCCTCCGGCACCATTTCCTCCGGTGCCATCACCGACAGCCTTTTCTCTACTGATTCCGTTAATTGATAAAATTGGCACAGCCTTTGCTTTTAACTTGTTAACGATTTTTGGAGGCTGCGATGTCCATCTCATTCGATAAAGCATTAGGTATTCACCAGCATACGGTTGGCGTGCGCGGTAAGCGCGCGGAAACTCTGGCAAGTAACATCGCCAACGCCAACACGCCGGGATACAAAGCAAAAGATATCGACTTTCAGCGCGCGCTGAATGCGGCAACCTCAGAGGCAAGTATTGGCCTGAGCCGGACCAATGAGCGGCATATCTCTGCCTCCACCAAGGTGATGGGCGAGCAGAAATACCGGGTGCCGACCCAGCCGGATACTGGCGACGGTAATACGGTAGATGCGCAGGTGGAGCAAAACCTGTTTATGCAAAACGCACTGGAATACCAGGCATCGCTTGACTTTCTGGGCTCTAAATTCAAGAACCTGAGCAAGGCATTAAAAGGAGAATAATCATGAGCTTGTTTAATGTTTTTAATGTCACTGGTTCTGCCATGAGTGCCGAGTCTGTTCGCCTGAACACCACCTCGAGTAACCTGGCCAATGCCAACAGTGTCAGCAGCTCGGCGGAAGAAACTTACCGCGCGCGCCATCCGGTTTTTGCCGCTGCACTGGAAAGTGCCAGCTATAACCGTGAAGACAGTGTGCCGGTGCAGGTGAATGGGATTGTCGAAAGTGAAAAGCCACTGCGAGCCGAATACAACCCGGAGCACCCGCTGGCCAACGCAGAAGGGTATATCTACAAGCCGAATGTGAATGTGATGGAAGAAATGGCCAACATGATTTCAGCTTCTCGTTCCTATCAAAGCAACGTGCAGGTGGCAGATGCGAGCAAGCAGATGCTGATGCAAACATTGCAGATGGGTAAATAAGGGTAAGGAGTGACTGTTATGACCGGTATTAACGGCGCAGGTCAAAGCAATTTGTCCTACCTTGATCAACTCAAGGGGATGCAAGAGAAAAAGCTGCAGGAAGAGCAGAAAGTCACTGGCCAGAATGAGCTGAAACAGGAAGACTTTCTATCCCTGCTCACTAAGCAGCTGGCCCAGCAGGATCCGTTCAAGCCTGTCGGCAACGATCAGATGATTGCCCAGATGGCTTCCTTTGCCACTGTGGACGGGATCAACCAGATGAACGAGCAGTTTGGCAGCCTGAACTCAGCCATGACTTCGAATCAGGCATTGCAAGCTTCCTCCCTGGTCGGGCGGGATGTGTTGATCCCGAGTGCTACCGGGGTGAAAACAGCCGAAGGCTCCGTTGCCGGCATGGTGAAGCTGCCGAAGGCCCTGAATAACATGATGCTGCGGATTGAAAACGAGCAGGGTCAATTGATTAAGAGCCTGGATATGGGCGCCAAGCCACCGGGGGAGCACCGGGTGGAATGGGATGGAACAGACGAACAAGGCAATGTTTTGCCAGAAGGTCGTTACCAGCTCAAAGTTGCCGGGCTAGTGGACGGCGAAAGCCGTGAGTTTGATGTGTCTACCTATGCCAATGTGAACAGTGTGTTGCTGGGCAACGGAGACGGTAATGTCATGCTCAACCTGGCGGGCTTTGAATCGCCATTCAAGCTATCTGAAGTACTGGAAGTCGGCAAGGTTTAACCGGTTTTAGGAGATTTAAAACATGGGATTTAATATTTCGCTCAGCGGTATTGGAGCTTCGCAGAAAGACCTCAATACCACCAGTAACAACATTGCCAACTCCAATACCTACGGTTTCAAAGAGTCCCGTGCCGAGTTTGGTGATGTATATTCAAGTTCGATTTTCTCGAATGCCAAAACCACCACCGGAGGCGGGGTACAAACCTCTGTGGTTGCGCAGCAGTTCCATGAAGGCTCGAGCATTTACACCAATAACCCGATGGATCTTCGGATCTCCGGCAGCGGCTTCTTTGCGGTCGCGGACGATAAGCTGCAGCCGCAGAACAACAGCCTGACCCGAAACGGCGCGTTCCATCTGGATAAAGACAACAATATCGTCAACTCCGAGGGCCAGTACCTGCTGGGTTACCAGGTGGATCAAGAGACAGATCAGGTGACCTCTTATGAGTCTCAGTCTCTGAAAGTGCCGGATCAGTTTGGTCAGCCACGGGCATCAGGCAATGTTGAGGTTGGGGTCAACCTGCCGGCCAATGCAGATGTGAAAGATCCCAAGCAGTTCAACTTTAATGACCCGGACTCTTACAATAAATCGACCTCGGTGACGATTTATGACTCGCTGGGCCAGCCCTACAAGATGACGACCTATTACGTCAAAGACAATACGGCTCCGAATCGCTGGGCAGTTTACTACACGGCGACGGATGCGACCGGTGAAAAGCCGGTTAATGTAACCAATGGTGGCTCGGCAACGGCGACCGGCCAACAGGGCAGCTTTATTGATTTTAACACTGATGGCTCGGTGGCCTCGGTGAATGGCGGCAACCCCATCCAAACGGAGCCGCTTGGCGCAACCGGCGCCGGGCTGGATTTGAATGGCGCGGATGAGAGCCAGACGCTGAACATTAATTTTGACGAACCGACTCAATATGCGGCGCCGTTCGAAATTCGTCGCTTCAATGAAGACGGGGCAACGACAGGGTACCTGGCGAAAGTGGACATCGATGCCAAAGGCTCGATTGTGGCGACTTACAGTAACGGTGAAAACGTCACCTTGGGTCGGGTTGGGATGGTTCGTGTACCGAATGAGCAGGGGCTGGTGTCTAAAGGCGGAACCCAGTGGGTGGTGAGTCAAGATTCTGGCGCTGCGATTTGGGGGGAAGCCAGCCAGGGCGCATTCGGCGCGGTGAAGAGTGGCACCCTGGAGCAATCCAACATCGATATGACCCAGGAGCTGGTGGACTTGATCACCGCACAGCGCAACTTCCAGGCCAACTCGCGTGCGCTGGAAGTTGATAACCAGTTGCAACAGACCATCTTGCAGATCCGCTAATCAAGACTGCCTCGCTGACGGCACTCTGGTGCCGTCTCATCGGATGCTTGCCGTTTTTTCGATTGCCGTGGTGTGAGGACAGCACAGTGTTAAAAAAGCGGCAATGATTGTCCGCACCTGCCATAAATTTGTCTTTTCCCGGCCGCTTCGGCCTGCTGAATTTCCTAACCTTCTGATTTATAGTTGCTATCTAGTGGTGGCATAGTTATTGCTTTATTTTGTCCAGATTGTGATTGGAGAGGCAATAATGGATCGTTCACTGTATTTGGCCATGAGTGGCGCGAAGCAAGATATGTATGGGCTGCAACTGCATGCCAATAACCTTGCCAACGTGAGAACTGCGGGTTTTCGTGCTGATCTGGCGCAGGCGCGCAGTATGCAGGCCTACGGTGAAGGACTGCCGAGCCGGGTGTTCTCGATGACGGAGAGCCCGGGTCAGGATATGTCGCAAGGCTCGGTGATGACCACTGGGCGGGATCTTGACGTTGCAGTCGAAGGGGATGGCTGGTTGACGGTGCTGGACCCGTCGGGTCAGGAAGCCTATACCCGGGCCGGCCACCTGAAAATTGATCAGACCGGGATGCTGCAAAATGGCAGCGGCCATCTGATGATGGGCGAAAACGGCGGCCCAATCTTTATTCCTCTGCCAATCAGCAAAATTGAAATTGGTAAGGACGGTACAGTCTCCGTTCTGCCACAGGGCGCGCCACCAGAAGCGATGGAAGTAGTTGATCGCCTGAAACTGGTTCGCCCGGATCATGCTAACCTGCGCAAAGACGCCAATGGCCTGTTTAAATCCAAAACCCCGAATGAAGTGTTTGACGCAGATGCCGGCGTCAAGCTGCTTAATGGGGCGCTGGAAGGCAGCAATGTCAACGCTGTGGGTGAAATGACCAGCATGATCGACCTGCAGCGACATTTTGAAATGCAGGTAAAACTCATGAAAACAGCAGAAGAAATGGATGCGGCATCTTCGTCACTGCTGCGTTTAGACTAAACCGATAAGAGGAATTCAATATGCATCCGGCACTATGGGTCAGTAAAACAGGTCTTGACGCTCAGCAAACCAATATTTCGACCATTTCGAACAACCTGGCCAACGCCTCGACGGTGGGCTTTAAGAAAAGCCGTGCGGTGTTTGAGGATCTGTTCTATCAGAATATTAACCAACCGGGCGGTCAGTCGACGCAGGATACCGAGTTGCCCTCAGGCCTGATGCTGGGTGCCGGCTCCAAAGTGGTCGCGACCCAGAAAGTCCACACCCAGGGCAATACCCAGACTACCAACAATGCCATGGACATGATGATAGAAGGCGATGGTTTCTTCCAGATCCTGCTGCCGGACGGCAACATGGGTTACACCCGCAACGGTCAGTTTACGATCAATGGTGAAGGCCAGCTGGTCACGACGGGCTCAGGTTATGTGGTTCAGCCGGAGATTGTGGTGCCGGAAGATGCCGTTGGGATCACCGTCGGGACCGACGGGGAAGTGTCGGCACGGATCCGCGGCCAGCAGGAAAACCAGGTCCTGGGTCAGATCACCACGGTTGATTTTATTAACCCGGGCGGTCTGGAGCCGATAGGCCAGAACCTGTTTTTGCCAACGGGTGCCAGCGGTGATGCCCAGGAAGGGGTTCCCGGACTGGACGGGTTGGGTTCAATTCGCCAGTCCATGCTGGAGACGTCGAACGTGAATGTGACGGAAGAGCTGGTGAATATGATCGAAGCCCAGCGGGTATATGAGATGAACTCGAAAGTGATCTCGACCGTGGATCAGATGCTCAGTTACGTCAATCAGCAGCTCTAATCGGGAGTTAACGTAGCGATGAAAAAGCTTATCTTGGGGTTGGTGATTGCCCTCTCGGGTTGTTCCCAATTTCAGCAGCAACAGGCGCAGGAATCGGATGTGGCACAGGCAACCTCGTCGGTGGATGCGGTGGAAGGGACGTCGGAGCAGGAGACGGGGCTGATTGATCGCATGCGTCGCCGTGATGATCCGCAAGCCGGCGATCCGGCTTGGACCGGTATCCGACCGCAGGAAAAGCCGGAGCATTACTCAACCGCGACCGGCTCGCTGTTTGATGCCAACGGTGCCCAGGACCTGTATGACGATACCAAGCCGCGCGGGTTGGGGGATATTGTCACCGTGCTGCTGGAAGAGAAGACCCAGGCCAAGAAAAGCGCCAGCTCGGATGTCGACAAATCGGCTGATCTGGCGATGGATCCGATTGTGCTGGGCGGGCAGCCGATCACTATCGGCGATCGGGATTTATCCTATGAGCTGAGCAATGCCAATACCTATGCCGGGAGTACCTCGGCGGATCAGAGCAACAGTATCCAGGGCTCGATTTCGGTTGAAGTGGTTGAAGTGCTGGCCAACGGTAACTTACTGGTCCGTGGCGAGAAATGGCTGACGTTAAATACCGGGGATGAATATATCCGGGTCAGCGGCACGATTCGCCCGGATGATATCAGCCAGGAAAATACCATTGCTTCCACCCGGATTGCCAATGCCCGGATTCAGTATTCCGGCACCGGCGATCGCCAGGATGTTCAGGAGCAGGGCTGGCTAGCCCGGTTCTTCAACGTCAGTATTTAATTTAATGGGTCATGTTTGATTCAGCCAAGCTTGATTTCAAGGATTTTCGGAGCACCAAAGTGAGACTCTCGACATTGTTTATGGGCCTGATCCTGCTGTTGGCGATGCCATCCCAAGCTGCGCGGATCAAAGATGTGGCACAGGTCGCCGGCGTACGGAGTAACCAGCTGGTGGGCTATGGCTTGGTGGTTGGCTTACCGGGCACCGGGGAAACCACGCCGTTTACCGACCAGAGCTTCAATGCCATGCTGCAGAATTTCGGCATCCAGCTACCGCCGGGCACCAAGCCGAAAACCAAAAATGTCGCAGCGGTGGCGGTAAATGCAACCTTGCCGCCGTTTACCAAGCAGGGGCAGACTATTGATATTACCGTCTCTTCGATTGGCTCCGCAAAAAGCCTGCGCGGCGGTACTTTGCTACAAACCTTTCTCAAAGGCCTGGACGGTAAAGTCTATGCGATTGCTCAGGGCAGCCTGGTCGTCGGCGGCTTTAGTGCTGAGGGGGCCGATGGCTCTAAGGTCGTCGGTAATACGCCGACGGTTGGACGGATTTCCAATGGTGCCATGGTCGAGCGGGAAGTGCCTAACCCGTTTGGTCGCGGGGACTTTCTGACTTTTAACCTGTTTGAGTCCGACTTTACCACCGCCCAGCGCATGGCAGATGCGGTCAACCAGTTCCTCGGGCCGCAAATGGCCGCAGCGATAGACGCCACCTCGATCCGGGTACGGGCACCACGGGATGTCAGCCAGCGGGTGGCATTTTTATCGACGATCGAAAACCTGGAGTTTGAGCCGGCTGACGGCGCGGCCAAGATCATCGTCAACTCACGGACCGGCACTATTGTGGTCGGCCAGCATGTGCGGCTGAAACCTGCGGCAATTACCCATGGCGGGATGACGGTAACGATTAAAGAAAATTTCACCGCCAGCCAGCCGAATGCGTTTTCTGGCGGTAATACCGTGCTGGTGCCGAACTCAGATATTAATGTTGAGGAAGAAGACTCGCGGATGTTTAAGTTCGAGCCGGGCGTGACTTTGGACGAGCTGGTTCGGGCGGTCAACCAGGTCGGGGCTGCGCCGTCAGATTTGATGGCGATTTTGCAGTCTCTGAAACAGGCCGGGGCCATTGAAGGCCAGCTCATTATTATTTAAATCGCAACTGCGACGAATCTTAGGTTTCTAGCTATGAAGACCACTGATCCGGGCTTTATTCACGACATCTCCAACCTTGAACGGTTGCGGGCGGGAATTAACAGCGACGAGAGTGCCTCATTACGCGGTGCGGCGCAGCAGTTCGAGGCGCTGTTTACCCAGATGCTGTTTAAATCCATGCGCCAGGCGAACGAGGCGTTTGAGTCAGATTTGATGAGTAGCAATAGCACCAAATTTTTCGAGCAGATGCGTGATGAGCAGATGGCCAGTGAGCTGAGCTCAACCGGCTCGCTTGGATTGGCAGATCTGATTGTCGAGCAGCTGGGTGGCGGTGAAGAGAATACGGTGAGCGCCGATGATACGGCGTTTCGTGAGGCGGCCAAGGCCGTGCCGCTGAACTTGCCGTCTGAACTGAAGCCTTTGCCGGATCGCCAGCCGGATAAAGCTATGATTTCGGATAAAGCCATGATCGAAAAAGCGGCGGATGATGCGCTGGCGCTGATGCAAAAAACGCAGCCGGCATCTTTCACTGCGCCGGTGCCGCCGAGAAAGTTGGCAGCCTCCGAGCCTGAGTTTCGCTCGCCGGAAGATTTTGTGACCCGGATGCGTCCGTATGCAGAGAAGGCTGCCCATGCCCTGGGCACAGAGCCTTCGGTATTGATCGCACAAGCGGCGCTGGAGACTGGCTGGGGCAAGAAAGTGATCCGCAATGCGGCCGGAAACAGCAATAACCTGTTTAATATCAAGGCCGACCCGCGATGGTCGGGCAACAAAGTCGCGACCAGTACCCTGGAGTTTCACAACGGGATCCCGGTTCAGGAAAAGGCGGCATTTCGCTCTTATGATAATTATCAGCAGAGCTTTAATGATTATGTTCGCTTCCTCAATGAGAACCCACGCTATTCCCAAGCCTTAGAGCAACCGGCTGATCCGGTTCGCTTTATCCGCAATTTGCATCAGGCCGGCTATGCGACCGACCCCAAATATTCTGATAAAGTGATCAGTGTGATGGATACCGTAAAGCGCTTGATGAAATAAACGTAACTGCCCTGCTGATGCAGGGCGGGTGATTCCTGCCGCTGCTCCTCC
Organism: Photobacterium atrarenae; assembly: GCF_024380015.1. Taxonomy (NCBI): domain Bacteria; kingdom Pseudomonadati; phylum Pseudomonadota; class Gammaproteobacteria; order Vibrionales; family Vibrionaceae; genus Photobacterium; species Photobacterium atrarenae. The sequence continues at coordinate 2,543,374 of NZ_CP101508.1, read as the reverse complement.
AGCCTCTGCGCTTCTTCGTCACGGCAAACTCTTGCCCGCCACACCCATATTTTCCTTTCGCCCAACAAAAAGTTATTTAAATTCAATAAGATAAATTTATTCTTATTATGGAATGAATTTTGCATGGTTAACTTTAGATTACATTAACCCCCTCAATCGTTGGAGGATCCATGGGGTTTGACTTGCTCAACCTTGGCTCACAGGGGTTGATGACTGCTCAGCGGCAGCTCAACACCACCAGCCATAACATTAACAATGTTAATACCGAAGGCTACAGCCGTCAGTCTGTGGTCCAGCAAGCCAATGATCCGATCTGGTGGGGGGGAAACCAGTATGGCACCGGGGTGCATGCGGCAGAAGTTCGCCGTGGGTTTGATCAGTTTGCCACCAACGAGCTGAATCTGACCACCACCAACCTGAGTTATGCCATGGAGCGGGAAGGGCAACTGGGACGGTTGGACAATATGCTGGCCAACAGTGCCAAGAAAATCCCGGAAGATATGAACCAGTGGTATGACGCTGTGAAGGCACTGGCGGATAGCCCGAATGATATGGGCTCGCGCAAGGTGGTGCTGGAAAAAGGCAAGATGGTGGCGGCTGGCCTCAATGACAATTACACCATTCTGGCGCGTCAGCAGTCAGAAACCAATGAAGTGCTGTCACGCACCCTGAACCGGGTCAATGACATTGCCCGAGAGCTGGTGGATGTGCACAAGGCGCTGGTGAAAACCCCGGCGTCCGGTCATGACAACGATCTGCTGGATCGCCATCAGAGCTTGATCAATGAACTGTCGGAATACACCAAGGTTACGGTGACCCACAAGAATGACGAGAGCTTCAACGTGATGATTGGCAGCGGCCATACCCTGGTTTCCGGAACGGAAGCCAGTGAGCTGCGCATGGTCAGCGGCAAACCGGATCCGCAGCAGACCCAATTGGCCATCGTGGAAGGGAAATCGCTGAAAACAATCCGAAATGATGACATCGGCGGAAAAATGGCGGCCTTGTTTCAGTTTCGTGATGAGACCCTGACCCATGCCATGGATGAGATCGGGCGGATTGCCATCGGCTTTTCGCATTCGGTGAATGAGCTGCAGCAGCAGGGCTTGGATCTGAAGGGGCAGGTCGGGCAGAACATGTTCCGGGATGTCAACGATCCGGCCGTTGCTGCGGCTCGGGTGATGTTGCCGGCGGGATCCAGTGCGGATCTGAAAGTCTATGTCGAGGATCTCAGTCAAATGAAGATCGGCGAATATGGCCTGACGTTTGACGGCAGTCAGCACACCCTGGCGATGCCGGATGGCAGCCGCCAGACGGTGATCCCGAGCGGTACCCCGCCGACCTTTGCGATGGATGGTTTCCGGGTCGAAATGGAAGCACCAATGAAAGCCGGGGAGCGGATTGTGCTGCGTCCGACCCGCTCGGCAGCGGGGGAGATCAGCATGAGCCTGACCGATCCGGCCGGTATTGCCGCGCAAAGCTATTTAAGCTCAGCCAGCCAGATCCAGGGCAGTGCCGAGTTTCATGTGACCCGTGGCGGTAGCTTACATGAATTCCAGGTGGCCGTCTCACCGGATGCCAGCCAGTACGCGGTGCTGGATAAGCAAGGCAATATTTTACAGCCGCCGCAACCTTATCCACCGTCCGGCGAAGTGGTGATTGGTGGCAGTGGCTTCACGCTGGGGCCGGGGGCAGCCGGAGGCGATCTGTTCGCGGTGAACCTCAATGCGGCGGATGGGGACAATGGCAACCTGCTCCGGATGCAGGATCTGCAGGCAGATAAGCGGATGGATGGTGGCCGCTCCACCGTGATTGATGTTTACCAGGGGCTGAACACCGAGATGGGTGTGCAGAAGGCTTCCGCCGCACGCTTGAAAGAAGTCGGACTGGTCGAGAAAGATGCGGCCGAGAGCCGGGTGGCGGAAATTGCCGGGGTCAACCTCGATGAAGAGGCGGCAAACATGATGAAGTTTCAGCAAGCCTATATGGCTTCATCCCGGATCATGACCGTCGCCAATGAAACGTTTGACACCTTACTGAATGCTTCACGCTAGGAGACTGACAGACCATGATTAGCCGAATTGCCAGCTTCCATAATTATCAGTCGGTGGCCAATGACATGAACCGCCAGCAAGTAAAAGTTGCAGAAAACCAGCAGCAGCTGGCATCCGGCAAGCGCTTGCTGACAGCCGGAGACGACCCGGTCTCGTCCATCTATATCCAGAACTTTGATCAGCAAAATACCCAAATCGAGCAATCGTTGAAGTCGATCACGCTGGCACGAAACCGACTGGACAATGAAGAAACCGCGATCACGGAGGTTGAAAACCTGCTTGATGAAGCCAAACGCAAGTCGATGATGATGGTGAACGGCTCCTTATCCGGGGATGATCGCCTGGCACACAAACAGGATATGCAGGGGCTGTTTGATTCGTTCATGAACCTGGTCAATACCCAGGATGAATCCGGCAACTATGTGTTTGCCGGGACCCAGTACAGCAAACAGCCGTTTTTCCGGGATAATAACGGTCATGTCAGCTACGTCGGTGATAGCTATCAGCGGATGGCGAAGGTGGCACCGGCCGTCGAAGTCCCCATGAATGATGCCGGTGACAAGCTGTTTATGGAAGTCACCAATCCGTATGGTGATTATCAGCCGGACTATCAGCTGCGGGAAGGCTCGATGTTGCTGCTCTCGCAAGCGACCAACAGTAATGATGCCGATCAGTCAGCGTACCGGGTTGAGTTCACGACCTCGCCGTCCGGTACCTCGTACCAGCTGTACCAGAATGGCGCGGTGGTCAGCAGTGCACCGTTCGAACCCGGCAAAGGGATTGAATGGGGCACCCTGAAGGTGGACATTGAAGGGGAAATCGAAAACGGGGATGTGATCGATTTATCCCGCCAGGACAAAGTGAACGTGTTTGATGCTTTTCGCCGCGGTATCGAGCTGTCGGATCGCAGCGTGTCGGATGCTTCGGCATCTGCTGAGTTGCATCAGGTTGCGGCAGAGTTGTCTGAAGGCTTCAAGCATATTAACCGGGCCCGGTCAGAAATTGGTACCCGGCTGCAAACTTTAGATCGCCAGGAAGATATGCATGAAGATTTCCGGATCGTGATGAAGCAGGCCCGCGGGACGCTGGAAGATCTCGATTACGCGACGGCGGTGATTGAACTCAATGAAAACATGATGGCCCTGCAGGCATCCCAGCAGGCCTTTGCTAAAACCAAAGATCTGAATTTGTTTAATTATATCTGATCCGATTGATCGGGTCGGCCGCCAAGAACCAGGTTCGGCTGGCTGATGGTGCCAGCGGCAAAAGATGAATGCGGTTTCCGGCAAAGTGGCAACTGAACTGGCACCGGCTTGCCGCTTTCGTAAATACACCGCGACCCGATGGTATAACCTGCTGTTATTAAACGGTTTTATTTTTTGGCATGATGATTGCTTGATAACGGCACTACCATGAATTCTCGGCAAAAATGTTGCCGATATGATTTACAACTTATAGCTGGCCCCGCTTCAAGGTCTTTGTTCCGATTGTTGCGGGTAGGCTGTTTCGCCAACCAAGAGCGAAAGTCAAAGGAGAGCAAAATGGCTGTAACCGTGAACACTAACGTCTCTGCCATGACGGCGCAGCGTTACCTGGGCAAAGCAACAAGTGACCTGAGTACATCGATGGAGCGTCTGTCGACCGGTAGCAAAATCAACAGCGCAAAAGATGATGCGGCGGGTCTGCAGATCTCGAACCGTCTGGTTGCCCAGACGCGTGGCCTGAATGTTGCCATGCGTAACGCCAACGATGGCATTTCAATTGCCCAGACAGCGGAAGGGGCGATGCAAGAATCAACCAGTATCCTGCAGCGGATGCGGGATCTGTCCCTACAGTCTGCCAACGGTGCGAACTCAGATGATGATCGTGTCGCGATCCAGGAAGAAGTGAGCGCCCTGCAGGACGAGCTGAACCGGATTGCTGAAACGACTGCCTTTGGTGGCCGTAAATTACTCAACGGCACTTTCGGTGAAGCGGCGTTCCAGATCGGTGCCGATTCTGGTGAAGCCATCATCATGGGGATTGACAGTGTCCGTGCCGACTACGAGAAAATGGGCGGCAGCCTGATGCAGTCTACGACCCCGATCCAGGCGGATGCAAAACTGAGTGCCGATACCCCGGTTCAGTTTAGTATCACCGATAGCCTGGGGAACGTGACGAATGTTGATGTGACGCTAGTCGAAGGCGATGATATTGAAGAGATCGCGACCCGCATCAATGGCCAGAATGACAAGCTCAATGCATCCGTCGATGAAAAAGGTCAACTGCAGATCTTCTCCGGTGACGGCACGGTGGCCATGACGTCGGGCAGCGTTGTGATGAACAACGAAGACGGCACGCAGACCACCATGGCGATGGGCGCAGCACAAGATGTCACCGTTGCTTCGGTTGATGTGGAAACCGTCGGTGGTGCGCAGCATGCGGTGCCGATCATTGATGCGGCACTGAAATACATCGACAGCCAGCGTGCTGATCTGGGTGCGAAGCAAAACCGCCTGGGTCATACGATCAACAACCTGGCGAATGTCTCCGAGAACGTGTCAGCTTCGAACAGCCGGATCCGCGACACTGACTTTGCCAAGGAAACTACGGAAATGACCAAGAGCCAGATCCTGCAACAGGCGTCGACCTCTATCCTGGCCCAGGCCAAGCAGGTGCCGCAGGCGGCGATGAGCTTGCTGCAGTAAGTTTCTGCGCAGTAGCAGTTATATCTTTCAAAAACGGCAAGGGGCAACCCCTTGCCGTTTTTGTATACCGGGATTTGGGGTTCAGTATCTTGAGCCAACCAAGGGCGCTCTCATTTTCATGCGTGCGATCACATTTCAAAACGGCCACAAAAAAATTCCAAAAAAAGCTTAAAGGTTTTTCAATCCATGCCGTTACAACTCATGAACACAGAATAACAAGGTTTTTCCGGCTGAGCTGGTCAAGCCATGATGAATAGGAAAGGAGAGACACTATGGCAGTTACAGTAAATACGAACGTTTCTGCAATGACCGCTCAGCGTTACCTGGGTCAGGCGACTGACGCGACTGCAAACTCAATGGAGCGCCTGGCAACCGGTAGCAAAATCAACAGTGCGAAAGATGACGCGGCGGGCCTGCAGATCTCGAACCGTTTGATGACCCAGAGCCGTGGTCTGGATGTTGCGGTGCGTAACGCCAATGACGGTATTTCGATGGCGCAGACCGCTGAAGGTTCGATGCAGGAAACCACCAATATCCTGCAACGGATGCGTGACCTGGCCCTGCAATCGGCCAACGGCTCTAACTCTCAGGAAGACCGTGACTCGATTCAGGAAGAAGTCACCGCGCTGAACGATGAGCTGAACCGGATTGCAGAAACGACTTCTTTCGGTGGTACCAAACTGCTGAACGGTACTTTCGGTTCCCGTTCCTTCCAGGTCGGTGCTGACTCGGGTGAAGCGGTTCAGATGAACTTCAACAACATTCGTTCTGACGAAGCGAAAATGGGCGGCAGTATGCTTGTTTCGACCAATGCCGCGACGCCGGACGCCACCCTGGACGCCGATACCTCGATTGAACTGAGCGTGACTGACTCCGCCGGTACTGCCACTGCTGTGAAGGTTGATCTGGTCAAAGGCGATGATATCGAAGAGATTGCTACCCGTATCAATGGTCAGAATGACAAGATCAACGCGTCGGTTTCTGAAAAAGGCGAACTGCAGCTGTTCTCAAATGAAGGGACGGTTGGGGTCACCACTGGTGGTATCGCGATGACTGACAGCAAAGGTGCTGCGGTTGACGCTTCCATTGCCGGTACTGCAGCCAACACCACCGTGTCTGAGATTGACGTGACATCTGTTGGTGGTGCGCAGCAAGCCGTTGCGGTTCTGGACGGCGCGATGAAGTATGTCGATTCAAACCGTGCTGAGCTGGGTGCTTCTCAGAACCGTCTGAACCACACCATCAATAACTTGAACAACGTCAACGAAAATGTGAATGCGTCGAATAGCCGTATCCGTGATACTGACTTTGCGAAAGAAACCACCAACATGACGAAGAACCAAATTCTGCAACAGGCTTCGACGTCTATCTTGGCACAAGCCAAGCAAGCGCCTCAGGCTGCACTGAGCCTGCTGGGCTAATACCCCTGAAAGCGGCAAGGGGCTGCCCCCTTGCCGCTTTCTGCTTTCAGAAGGTGAATGAATATGGATGTCAAATCTGTTTCAACTTCTTCACTTCTCTCCCGTTCTGCCGAGAATGGCACCCATTCTTCTGTTGGCACAAGTATTGCTAATAAATCTAAGAGTCAATCCCCAGAGAGCCCAGCGGCAACAACGACATCCGGTATGCACATCACCGCCAGCAGTGATCATGGCAAGAGTGATGTCCGACGGGTCGAGCAGTCCGCCAATGCAGAGCAGCAGCACCAGCTGCAGAGAGAGCAACTGGAGAAGGTGGTGGCGCGGATTGAAGAGTTTGTTGGAACAACGCTTAATAAAGGCCTGGCATTTCGAATCGATGAAGAGTCGGGTAAAAATGTGGTTACGATTTACGATAAGCGTACCGGAGAGGTCGTTCGCCAAATTCCTGACGAAGAGATGTTGTCACTATCACGACAGCTGGCGCATCATTCGGGAGGTTTGGTAACGACGAAAGTTTGATGCGGTATCAATAGAGGTGGTAATGAATATAGGCGCAGCTGCGACTGCTTCCGGTCTCGACATTAACAGTATGGTGAACAAGATTGTTGAGGCGGAGCGGGCACCGAAAGAAGCGCGTATTAACGAACGCCGCGAGAATGTTGATGTCAGTATCAGCGCCTACGGGAAGCTGAAAGGTACGCTGGATGAAATGAAGTACCTGATGGCGGACTTTCGTCGGAATCATACCTTATCGGCACGGACTGTCTCATCGGATACGCCAGAGGTGCTGACCGCAAGTGCATCGCACGAAGCGCTGCCGGGCAAGTACAGTGTCAAAGTCGAACAACTGGCCCGGGCGCACAAAATTGTCTCCGGAAGCTTTGACGATACAGAAAAGATGGGGGCCGGCAAACTGGCGATCTCGCTTGGAGCGAGCTCATTTAACGTCGAGATCCCGGAAGATGAAAGTAAGATTCTGGACGTGGTTCGACTGATCAACCGCCACCCCTCAAATAACGGGGTGATGGCTTCAGTGATCAAAGATGATGTCGGTGCGCGCCTGGTGTTGTCGTCGGATAAAAGCGGCGAGCAAAATAGTATTAAGGTTCGGGTCGATGCCCCGGTGGCCAGTACGCTGCAAAAGTTTGGCTTCAACCCCAATAACGAGATTAACTCGATGCGGGAGATGCAGGCTGCGACGGATGCCAAAGTGGTGATTGACGGGCTGGCTGTGGTGACCAGCGACACCAATACCATCGAAGATGCGATTAAAGGGGTGGACTTAAATCTCCAGGCGCTGGCGAAGGACGATGAAAATGGTCAGCTGCAGGACAAACCTGTGATTGTTGATGTGGCCTATGATCGCAATGCTGTTGGTGGTGCGATTGAGCAGTTCGTCAATGCATACAACCAGTTTTATGCGACATCCCAGGAACTGGCTAAATTTGATCCGGAAACTCAGGAAAAAGGCCCGCTGGTTGGCGATAGCATCATTCGCAGCGTCGACAATCAGCTGCGTGCGGCGTTCTCGACTCCGGTGGAAGGGGCGCCGGAGAGCCTCAGGACTTTGAGTGAGCTGGGGATCACCACCACGATGCAGGGCCAGCTAGAAATTGACTATGACATGCTCGATCGTCAGTTGGCGCAGAACTTTGCTGATGTCGGTGAGTTTTTCTCCAGCCGGGAAGGATTCGCCCGCAAGGTGGAAGATTTGATCCACGCCCACACCGGGATCACCGGCAGCATCAAAGGGCGGCAGGACAGTCTGAACGAGCAGCGGATGTCGCTTAATAGTGAGCAAGAAAAGCTGGATCGCCGGATGGATAGTGTGCAAAAACGGGTTCACGACCAATTTACGGCGATGGATAAGGCAATGGGGGAAATGAAAGGACAGCTCAGCTCGATGATGAGTATGCTGCCGTCCTGATTTCCGGATGAATGAGGTTATCCATGCAGCAATTACAACAGCTTGACGAACAATTAGAAGCACTGCTGGCAACGGATGATGATGTGGATGCCGGCCAGCTGGCACAATTGCTGCAACATCGTAATCAGCTATTACAACAACTCATGGCAGCGCCCGAGCACTTGGATCACAATGAATGGCGGGCTGCCGTAGAACGCACGTCGGGTTTACTTGACCGGATTCGCCGACATCGGGAGCGATCGGCAGGTCAGCTAAAGCGACTACAGCACGGGCAACGCTCGATGCAGGTTTACAATACATTTCGGTAAGGTTAGAAAAATGGCAATGAGAGGATCGCTACAGGCTTACAAACGTGTCTCTGTCGACAGTCAGTTAACTTCGGCATCACCCCACCGCGTGATTTCGATGCTGATGTCTGGGGCCATTGAGCGCCTGATCCAGGGCAAAGCAGCCATGGTGCAGGGTAATGTTGCCACTAAGGGCGAACGCTTGGGCAAGGCACTGGATATCGTGATCAGTTTACGGAGCTGTCTGTCGATGGAAGATGGCGCAGAGATCGCCGTGAATCTGGACGCACTGTATGACTATATGATCCAGCAGATCTACAAGGCCAATCAGGAAAACCTGGGTGAGCCCATCGATGAAGTGATCGAGATGCTGCGCGAAATTAAATCGGCCTGGGATCAAATCCCGGCAGAGTATCACAACATGACGCAGCTCGACGTCTAGGACAGCTGCAATTCCACAAGGGGATTGGTGATTGACTGTACGCCTGCTTAGTCAAAATAACGCCACCAATGCCCCGATCCACACATTCCTTTGTACTGGGGTCACAGCTTTTGCGTGTCCCCGGTTGCCTTATCCTGTGCTTTTATTACAATGGTCGGCAATACTTTTGGTTGCTGTTCCTCAGTAATATCAAACAGAATGAAGATCGGTTGAGCTCGACTGATCCTTTCGTTTGGTATAAAAGCCATAGAATAGAAGAATCCTATAAAGGCAGGCAATATCTCTCCTATGCAAGGTTTAGCAAAAACCCTCGTTATTGATGACGACCGGCAGCACCGTCATGACTTAAGTGTGATCCTGAATTTTGTCGGTGAGCAGTACGAAGCTGTGTCGACTGGTGAGGTGGATAACTCGCTTTGGGAAAAGGAATGGGGTGCCTGTTTACTGGGAAAAGTAAATAATGGGAAATCCCTGAAAAAGATTTTGGATGATCTCAGGATCCATAATCATATTCCTATCATTGCATTATCATGCCATGCTGAAGAGCTGGCGGGATTACCTAATTATGTAGGTGAGCTCGAGCTGCCGTTGTATTACGGACAGCTCTCGGATGCGTTGCGCCATTGCCAGGAATTCCTGGGTAAGCGCGCCTTTCAGGTGCCGCAGCTTGGACGGAAAAACACTTTATTCCGGAGCATGGTTGGCCGCAGTGAGGCGATCAGCCAGGTTCGTCATCTGATCGAACAGGTCTCCTCAACGGATGCCAGTGTGCTGATCCTCGGTGAATCCGGTACCGGAAAAGAGGTGGTGGCGCGAAATGTTCACTACCATTCCTCTCGTGGCCAAGGGCCGTTTGTGCCGGTGAATTGTGGCGCTATCCCGCCGGAGTTGCTGGAAAGCGAACTGTTCGGCCATGAGAAAGGTGCGTTTACCGGGGCGATCTCGGCCCGCAAAGGGCGTTTTGAGCTGGCTGAAGGCGGCACCCTGTTCCTCGATGAAATTGGTGATATGCCGATGCCGATGCAGGTGAAACTCCTGCGGGTGTTGCAGGAACGCTGCTTTGAGCGGGTCGGCGGCAACGACACCATCAAGGTTAACGTTCGGATCATTGCAGCGACACACCGTAATCTCGACGAGATGATCCAGAGCAACACATTCCGGGAAGATCTCTACTATCGCCTGAATGTGTTTCCGATCGAAATGCCGGCCTTGCGCGAGCGTATTGGCGACATTCCGTTGCTGCTGCAAGAATTGCTGGCGCGGTTGGAGGCTGAAGGGGCGAAGCAGATCCATTTCACGCCGCGGGCGATCACGTCGCTGATGGAGCATGACTGGCCGGGGAATGTTCGTGAGCTGGCCAATCTGGTCGAGCGGTTGATCATCCTCTATCCGGGTGAAATGGTGGATGTGAATCATCTGCCGATGAAGTACCGCTATAATGATCTGCCTGAATTTCAGCCGGAGGATCACTCCCTGTCGACTGAAGATCAGGAGCGAGCAGCGCTGGCCGATATGTTTGCCGCCAGCTCTGATGAGCTGGAAGAGCATACCGGGATGAGCGATCTGCCGCCGGAAGGGGTCAACCTGAAAGAAATGCTGGCAGAGCTGGAAGTCGATATGATCCGCCAGGCCCTGGAGGCACAATCCGGGGTGGTGGCGCGGGCGGCTGATATGCTGGGTATGCGCCGGACCACGCTGGTCGAAAAAATGCGCAAGTACGGCCTGAATAAAGACGATCTCCGCTAACCCCTCTCTCTATCACAGGTGGTGTCACTTTTCTGACACCACCTGTTTTCTTTTCTTTTGCCCAACCCATTGATAACATGAAATTTATTTTGGCATAAAACATGCTTGTTTGGTGTTTTAATGCGATTTTATCAGGGAACTCATGGCTGACAATGCGCCACCATCTGAAACGCTCACCCAACAGGTAAGCCGGTATCAACAGGTGTTAGATGTGATGCCGTCCGGCGTCATTTTTCTGGACTCGACCGGGGTCGTTGATGAGGCGAACCCGGAAGCCCGGCGGTTGCTTGGTGAGCCGCTGGTCGGAGAGCGGTGGTTTGCCGTCATTCAAAGGGCGTTTGCGCCGCAGGAAGATGACGGCCATGAGGTGTCTTTGCGCAGCGGGCGTAAGGTTAAGCTGGCGATTTCTGCCACGGATAGCGGCCAGCTGATTTTTATTACTGATATGACAGAAACCCGGCTGCTGCAATCGCGACTCAGTGAAATGCAACGGTTATCTTCACTTGGTAAAATGGTCGCTTCCCTGGCACACCAGGTGCGCACGCCATTGTCGAGTGCCTTGCTGTATGCCGCCAATTTATCGGCGCCGAATCTCAATCAGCAGACTCGACAGCGATTTCAGACCAAATTAGTTGATCGCCTGCATGATCTGGAAAAGCAGGTTAATGATATGCTCTTATTTGCAAAGGGGGGCGACAACAAGGTCGTGGCAACCTTTACCCTCGAGAGCCTGCTCAATGAACTTGATAATATGGTTGAAGCGCAGGTGGTGACGAATCAGGTGGACTTCAGCATTGACTGTGACGATGAAAGTCTGACTTTGCTCGGCAATGCTAATGCGCTTGCCAGCGCGCTGGGGAATTTGATCACCAATGCGATTCAGATGTCGGGTAAGCAATGCCGGGTCGCGCTGCAGTGCCGCCAGCAGGGGGACATGGTCCGGATATCTGTGACGGATAACGGGCCGGGGATTGCGCCCGAGATGCAACCGAAAATCCTGGAGCCTTTCTTTACCACGCGCCAACAGGGAACCGGGCTAGGGCTGGCTGTGGTCCAGATGGTGGCTACAGCCCACAAAGGGCAGCTGTCGCTGGCGTCTGAGCTTGGCCAGGGAGCCTGTTTTACCCTGACCCTGCCTCTGGCAGGTCATTCGGCGTCGATCCCGGAGACGACGAATACTATTTCACAACAATCACCACAACAATCAATTGGAGAGTTGAGATGAATCAAAGCCGTGTATTGGTCGTCGAAGATGATGAAGGGCTGCGTGAAGCCTTGGTCGATACCCTCGCACTGGCCGGTTACCAATGGCTGGAAGCGGACAGCGCTGAGCAGGCGTTGCTGTTGTTGAAATCCGAGCCGGTTGATATTGTGGTGTCCGATGTGCAGATGGCCGGCATGGATGGCCTGGGTCTGCTGCGCAGCATCAAACAGCACTGGCCGAAGCTGCCGGTGTTGCTGATGACCGCCTATGCCAATATTGAAGATGCGGTCTCGGCGATGAAAGATGGGGCCATTGATTATATGGCTAAGCCCTTTGCCCCGGAAGTGCTGTTGAATATGGTCAGCCGTTACGCACCGGTAAAAAGTGAATCGAGCCATGCAATTGCTGAAGATGAAAAGTCGAAGAAATTGCTGGCGCTGGCGGAGAAAGTGGCGAAAACCGATGCTAGCGTGATGGTGCTGGGGCCGAGCGGTTCTGGCAAAGAGGTGATGTCGCGGTATATCCACGAGCATTCGCAGCGCCGGGACGGCCCGTTCGTTGCGATTAACTGTGCGGCGATCCCGGATAACATGTTGGAAGCAACCCTGTTTGGCTATGAAAAAGGTGCCTTTACCGGCGCGGTTCAGGCCTGCCCGGGAAAATTTGAGCAGGCGCAGGACGGCACCATCTTGCTGGATGAGATCAGTGAAATGGATTTAAACCTTCAGGCCAAGCTGCTGCGGGTGCTGCAGGAGCGGGAAGTCGAACGGCTCGGCAGTCGCAAGAGTATCAAGCTCAATGTCCGGGTGCTGGCCACCAGTAACCGGGATCTGAAACAATATGTGGCAGAAGGGCATTTCCGGGAAGATCTGTATTACCGTCTCAATGTTTTTCCGCTAGTATGGCCGGCGCTGGCGGAGCGGATCGGTGATATCGCACCGTTGGCCAGTTATCTGACCGAGCGCCACTGTATGAAGCAGGGCTTGCCGGTGCCGGGGTTGAGCCCAGCAGCAGTACAAAAATTGCAACAGTACCGCTGGCCGGGCAATGTGCGTGAGCTGGATAATGTGATCCAGCGGGCCCTGATCCTGGCCGATGGTCATAGTATTGAAAGTGAACATATTTTGTTAGAAGGTTTGGACTGGCTCGATGCACAAAGCCTACAAACCGCGGTAGAATCGACGGCTGTGGTGCCAACGGTCGAGCCGCTTCAGATCCCGGGCGGTGCCGAAGGTCTGGGCAGCGAGCTGCGCGAGCAGGAGTTTGCGATTATCCTGGATACCATTCGCGCCTGTGAAGGCCGCCGCAAAGACGTGGCTGAAAAGCTCGGGATCAGCCCGCGCACTTTACGTTATAAATTGGCGAAAATGCGCGATGCTGGAATCGAGATCCCAGTTTAACTAAAAACCGTCCTGGTGCTGTTCTTTCAGCGGAAGCTGGCGTTAAGCTTGTTTTTATGGCTAGGCAAAACGAATTCAAACGAATAAAATCCGTCACTTGCTATCAAGGGTGACACTTTTTTGACTGTACGGGGAATACCATGAAAGTTAACGGATTTCAGGCAGAAATGCAGGCGATGAAACTGGAAGCCCAGAATTCATCGCGTCCGGCAACCGGTCAGCAGGTCAGTGCCGACTTCGGCGCAGTGCTGGGTGATGCGATTAAAACCGTCAATAACCTGCAGTCAGCATCCGGTGAGCTGGCAACACGTTTCGATCAGGGTGACCGCAGTGTGTCGCTGTCTGATGTCATGATTGCCCGAAATAAGTCCAGTGTTGCTTTCGAAGCAACGGTCCAGGTGCGTAACAAGCTCGTGGACGCATATAAGCAACTCATGAATATGCCGGTTTAATCTCAGGAACATAGTTAGTGTCGGAATCATCTACCAACAACGAACTGGCTGTTGCCGGGAATGCGCCGCCACCGGCGGTGACTGAGCCGGAGCCTGAGCTGCAAAACCCCGATACCGAGGAAAAAAGCGCCGCACGAGTTGATAGTTTGCTGGGGAACCTGGATCTGTTACGCCAGGTGATCCTGGTGCTGTCGATCGCCATTTGTGTTGCGTTAATTGTCCTGGTCGTGGCTTGGATCAAAGAGCCAGAAATGCGTCCGCTCGGTACCTTTGAAACTGAAGAGTTGATCCCGATTTTGGATCACTTTGATCAGAAGAAGATTGAATATACCCTCGACGGCAATACTGTCCGCGTTCCGGCCGATACGTTTTCCTCGATCAAGCTGGAGATGACCCGTGCCGGTCTGAATAATAGCGTCGCCGAAGGCGATGAGATCCTGCTGCAGGATATGGGCTTCGGGGTGTCGCAGCGTCTTGAACGCGAGCGTCTGAAGTTGAGCCGTGAGCGTCAGTTGGCCCGGGCGATTGAGCAGATCCGACAGGTGCGCAAGGCACAGGTGCTTTTGGCGATGCCCAAGCAAAGTGTGTTTGTCCGTCATAACCAGGAAGCTTCGGCGTCGGTCTTTCTGACCCTGGGCACCAACGCTAGCCTGCGCCAGGAAGAAGTTGACTCGATTGTCGATATGGTGGCGACAGCCGTACCCGGCCTGAAGCCGACCCGGGTCACGGTTACCGATCAACACGGGCGCCTGCTGAGTTCCGGTACCGAAGACCCGAGTGCGGCCGCGCAACGGAAAGAGTATGAGCTCGAGCGAAAACAAGAGCAGGCGCTGCGGGAGAAGATCGATGCGATCCTGATCCCAGTGCTGGGCCTTGGCAACTATACCTCGCAGGTGGATGTGTCGCTGGATTTCAGTGCGGTAGAAGAGACCCGCAAACAATACGATCCAACGACGCCTTCAACCCGGAGTGAATACACCCTCGAAGATTACAACAACGGTAATGTGGTGGCAGGGATCCCTGGTGCGTTGAGCAACCAGCCGCCGGCAGATTCATCAATCCCGCAGGATATTGCCGAGATGCAGGCTGGTAAAGGTTCGAACAATGGTTCGGTGCATCGGGAGTCGACCCGGAATTTTGAGCTTGATACCACCATCCGTCACAAGCGGGCGCAAACCGGAGTCGTCAGTCGCCAGACGGTTTCCGTCGCGATTGATTACAAGCAAGTGACCAATCCGGAAACCGGCGAAATTACCCGGGTGCCGGTCAGTGAAGCTGAGCTGGCAAAGATTGCCCGGTTACTCAAAGGCGGGGTGGGTTTTTCCGATCGGCGTGGCGATATGCTGGAAGTGATTTCCGTCCCGTTTGCGATGCCGGAAGAGCAGGTGGTACCGGACCTGCCGATATGGGAACATCCGAATTTCAATACCTGGATCCGCTGGCTGGCCGCTGCACTGGTGATTGTGGTGGTGGTCCTGGTTCTGGTTCGCCCGGCCATGCGCAAGCTGCTGTATCCGAATCAGGCTCAGGACGGGACGCCGTTGGATGAAAATGGCATGCCAATCAGTCAGCTGGGCGAAGACGGTGTGGATCTGATCGGTTCTGAGCTGGACGGCGCTGAAGTGCTGGAGCTGAGCAGCAGTACCCTGGATCTGCCAAACCTGCATAAAGATGAAGATTTGCTGAAAGCCGTCCGGGCCTTGGTGGCTAATGAGCCGGATTTGGCCGCGCAAGTGGTGAAAAGTTGGGTAAGCGAAGATGGCTAACGAAGTCGCAACAACCGAAGAGAAGAAATTTGATGTCTCGTCCCTGACCGGGGCCGACAAGGCGGCGATCCTCTTGCTGAGTCTCAGCGAGCAGGATGCCGCCAGTATTATTCGCCATCTCGAGCCGAAACAGGTTCAGCGGGTGGGGGGCGTGATGGCCTCCATGGCTGATCTGAGCCAGGATAAAGTTTCTGCGGTCCATCGACATTTTCTCGAAGATATCCAGAAATACACCAGCATCGGGATGGGCAGTGAAGACTTCGTCCGCAATACCCTGGTCGCGGCGCTGGGCGAAGACAAGGCCAACAACCTGGTTGATCAGATCCTGATGGGCAGCGGGTCCCGTGGTCTGGATTCGTTGAAATGGATGGATCCGCGTCAGGTGGCCAGTATTATTCTCAACGAACACCCGCAGATCCAGACCATCGTCTTGTCGTATCTCGAGCCGGAGCAATCGGCTGAGATCTTGGCCCAGTTCCCGGAGCGGACCCGGTTGGATCTGATGATGCGGATCGCCAACCTGGAAGAAGTCCAGCCGGCTGCCTTGCATGAGCTGAATGACATCATGGAGAAACAGTTTGCCGGTCAGGCGGGTGCCCAGGCCGCGAAGATTGGCGGCCTGAAGGCGGCGGCGGAGATCATGAACTACCTCGACAATAATGTCGAAGGCTTGTTGATGGAGCAAATCCGTGAAACCGATGAAGATATGGCGACCCAGATTGACGATCTGATGTTTGTCTTCGATAACCTGGCCGAGGTTGATGATCGCGGGATCCAGACTCTGCTGCGCGATGTACCGCAAGATCTGCTGCAACAGGCCCTCAAAGGTGCCGATGACGTGCTGCGCGACAAGATCCTGCGCAATATGTCTAAGCGTGCTGCTGAAATGCTGCAGGACGATCTCGAAGCGATGGGACCCATTCGGGTCTCCGATGTGGAAGCGGCACAGAAAGAAATTCTGTCGATTGCCCGACGCTTGTCTGATGCCGGTGAACTGATGTTGACCGGAGGCGGCGCGGATGAATTCCTCTAATCACGGGATGGTGCTGCGGCATTGTCGGAAGGATGAGCTATGAGCATTGATCGCCGCCGGGGTTTTTTACGCGTCTCAGATCACCAGGCCCAGGAGCTTGAGCGCTGGGCGTACCCTGATTATGCCGATGAGCCGCAGGGCCCGAATGATAATGCCCTGAACTACGATCCCCAGTGGCCGCCGGAGCCTGAAGAAGAAGCTGAAGAGCAAGGCCCCCCCCCTCTGACGGCTGCTGATCTGGAAGAGATCCGCCACTCCGCCTATGAAGAGGGGCTAGCGGAAGGGCGCGAAGCCGGCCATGCCGAAGGGCTGCAGGCCGGTCACGAAGCGGGCCTGGAAGCCGGTCGGCAAGAAGGGCTCGAGCAAGGGTTGGCGCAAGGCCTGGAACAGGGGCAGGCACAGATCACCGAACAGGTCACCCATTTGACGGCGTTGATTGAAAAGCTGGCGACCCCGTTGCAGCAGGTCGATGCCGAAGTTGAAAACCAGATGGTCTCACTGGTGGCCAGCCTTACCCGCGAGCTGATACGAATTGAAGTACAGACTAATCCGCAGGTGATTTTAAATACCATCCGTGAAGTGGTGGGAGCGCTGCCGATTGCCGGGCGGCAAACCCAGATCAACCTGCACCCGGACGATCTGGCGGTGGTCAAAGAAGCCTATGGTGAAGAGAACCTCTCCGAGCGGCAATGGAGCCTCCAGGCTGAGCCTTCTCTCAACCGCGGCGATCTCCAGGTTGTTGCTGGTAATTCCAGTGTCGACTACCTGCTCGAGGATCGGATCCGCCACTTACTACAACAATTCCAGGGTACCAATAGCCAGCACAAAGCCGGGGGCCAGTAATGACGGCAACCTTGGCTGAACGTCTGGGCCGATACAAAACCGAGAACCTGGCCAGCCGTCCGGTTGCTTCGGGCCGCCTGGTGCGGGTAGTTGGCTTGACATTGGAAGCTGTTGGCTGCCGCGCCCCGGTTGGTAGCCTGTGCCGGGTGGAAACCCTCAACGGCGATATCGAAGCTGAAGTGGTCGGTTTTTCCGGCGAGACTCTCTTTCTGATGCCCAGTGAACAACTAAACGGGATCATGCCCGGTGCCAAAGTCACGCCTGTATTGCAAAACAGCGGCCTGCCGGTCGGGCCGGAACTACTGGGCCGGGTGATCGACGGGGTTGGTAACCCCCTGGATGGGCTTGGCGAGATTTATACCGCCGATCGCGCGGCGTTTAATGCCGAGCCGATCAACCCGTTATCACGAAAGCCGATTAAAGAGCCGCTGGATGTCGGCCTCAAAGCTATCAATGGTCTGCTGACCGTCGGCAAAGGACAGCGAATTGGCCTGTTTGCCGGCTCCGGGGTTGGTAAATCGGTCACGCTGGGAATGATGACCCGGGGCACGACCGCGCAAGTAGTGGTGGTGGGCCTGATTGGTGAGCGGGGCCGCGAGGTGAAAGAGTTCATCGATGAAATCCTCGGTGAAGAAGGCCGTCAGCGTTCGGTGGTGGTGGCAGCCCCGGCTGATGCTTCACCGCTGATGCGGCTCAAAGGTTGCCAGACTGCGCTGACGATTGCTGAGTATTTTCGCGATCAGGGCTTGGATGTCTTACTGCTGATGGATTCGCTGACCCGCTTTGCCCAGGCGCAGCGTGAGATCGCCCTGTCGGTCGGTGAGCCACCGGCGACCAAGGGCTATCCGCCATCGGTGTTTGCCAAATTGCCGGCGCTGGTCGAGCGGGCCGGAAACGGTGGCGAGCACCAGGGATCGATCACCGCCTTTTTCACCGTGCTGACCGAAGGGGATGATCTGCAGGACCCGATTGCCGATGCGTCACGGGCAATTCTCGATGGCCATATCGTCCTGTCGCGGGAGATGGCCGATGCCGGTCATTATCCGGCGATTGATGTCGAGCGTTCGGTGAGCCGAGTGATGCCGGCGATTGTCAGCGAAGAACATATGCTGATGGCCAAAGCCGTGCGTCAGATCCTGTCGATTTGTCGCAAGAACCAGGATCTGGTGTCGATTGGTGCGTATAAGCCAGGCACGGATCAGAGTATCGATCAGGCCTTCAGTTACAAACCAAAACTCGATGCCTACCTGCAGCAGTCGATGAAAGAGTCGGTGCCTTATGAGATGTGTGTCAACATGCTCCGCTCGACGCTGGGCGGTTGAGGTGCAAGCTGACTGAGATAAAGTGGAGTCAAGATGGCAGACACGGCACTGACGTTAATCCTGGAAAAAGCGAAAGAGGATGAGCACCAGGCATCGCTGGCACTTAATCAGGCGCGCCTGGAGCTGGAAAGCTACCATCAGCAGCTGCAACAAATTGAGCAGTACCGTTTCGATTACAGCAAACAGATGACAGCCCGGGGACAGAGCGGACTGAGTGCCAGCAGCTTCGGCCATCTGCAGAAGTTTCTCAACCAGCTCGATGAAACGCTGGTCAAGCAGAAAGCCGCCGGGGAACAGTTTGAACAACAAGTCGAGCAGTGTAGCGCGCACTGGCATGAGATGCGCAAAAAACGGCGCTCGGTGGAATGGCTGCTGGAAAAGAAACAGACCGAGCAGCAGCGGTTGCGTGACAAGCAGGAGCAGAAGCTCATGGATGAATTTTCGACCTTGCAATTTGCCCGAAAGCTCTCCCGCTAGCCTGTGGCTTAAGTCAGGGCACCGCGCTGGTGTCGCTGGCCCTTATTTTTATGGTTCACTTCTTGCATAATTTCCGTATCAACACTTTAAGACTTTATCCAGACGAGCATCGTTATGTTTTCATCTCGCTTATTTTCCGCTGAGTCGACGCCTCCTGCAGCCCCTATGGGCGGGAGTCACGCTAGCCTGAAAACGGCAACGCAAGGGCAAGGTGCTGAAACTGCTGAGGAAGGAAAGTTTGCTGATGCATTTCAGAGCGTGACGACTTCCCGTGACAGCCAGGCCACTGACGCGCAGAAAGGCGTGGATCCCAGTGCGGCAAAGCTGGCCGAAGCCGCGCCATCGGCCACTGCATCAGACATGGCGGGTGACGAAAAATCGGCGCAACCGGCAAAAGTATCTGGCGATGCTTCCGTACAGGCTGAAATTGAACCGGCTGCGGGCGAGCAAGGCAGTGAGGAAGTGATTGCGCTGGAAACCGATGGAGAGCAGCTGGATACGATGGCAATGGGCCAGCCTGCGCCTTCATCAGCGCCACGACCAAGTGATGAAAACCTGAGCAGCCGCCAGAATAATGGCGAAAATGGGCTTGATCCCAGCCACAAGCGACAGATAATGGACGACGGTGAAGCTTTGCTGAGCCGCCTCGCTGCTGCTGAAAAACAGTTGGCTGGCGGCAAAAGTCAGCAAGCTGATGGGCTGGCCGCCCCAGAAGTGGGGAAAGAGCACGCACGAGCAGGCAAAGAATTGCCGCTCTCATCGGCTGGCGGGATGCCGCGGGCAGTGGCGATGCAAGGACATGAAGCTGTCGAACCGTCAGCCGGATCAGCGCAAGGGTTGGTTCAGGCTCAGGCTAAAGTGACAGACGGGCAGTCAGGACAGGGCGGTGAGGTTGGGAGAAGCGCAGCACTTGAAAGTTCTGGACCCGGACATACGGGATCGGCCTCTGTGGTCTCGCAAGCCCTGATCCAGAAGGAGGCGGTTGACGAAAAAGCGGCCGATGAGCATCATCTGGTGCGCCCGTTTGTAACAGAGCAGACTCAAGTTGATGACATTCAACTCGATGATACTCAGCTGGCCGCCTTGGCGAAGCTGAGTGGTCAGGGACAGGCGGCGCAGGGAGCCTTAATCAACGCAGATTCGGCGCTGGAGCAGCCTGCGCTTGGCGGTAAGTCTGTCCAGGTGCTGTCGCCTGAGCATGCCGAGTGGTTACAGGCCGTGGCGCAGAAGGTGAAATCAGCCGCCGGCGTACAATCGGTGGATGGTGGGGCTAAAATAGCACCGCCAATGCCGGGAGCGCCGCAGGCGTTAGCTGAAGCGGTTTCAGGCTCTTTGGGTACCAGTTCTATGGGAACTGGCGCTTTGGGATCCGGCATTTTATCGGCGGCAGCGACAATCCCGCAGCATAGCGCGGCAGCGATGCCCGGTCTGATCGCCGCAACCGGTGAAGGGGCGGCCGTCGATGCTAGTCATGCGGCGATGAACAAGGTACAAGCCGAAGCATTGACGGCGGGCACCCTGGCTCAGGGTGTCCTACCGCATGGCGCGGAAGGCAGTGAAGGGCGCGGCGCCGAAGTGGCGCAAGCTGTGACTTCGCTGAATCAGCAGCAAGGGATCAACGCCAGTCCGATCCGAGCGGAAGCGGCGCAGGCACAGACCCCGCTGATGCTCAGTAAAGAGCAAGCCGGTGAGCAACTGGCGGAGCGGGTTCAGGTGATGGTGGCGAAAAACCTCAAGCATGTGGATATTCGTCTGGATCCGCCTGAGCTGGGCCGGTTACAGATTAAACTGTCTCTGAACCAGGATCAGGCCAGCGTCCAGTTCCATGTCGGCAACGCGCAAACCCGCGAGCTGGTGGAACAGGCGATGCCAAGGCTACGCGAGCTGATGAACCAGCAGGGGCTGCAACTGGCACAAAGCAGTGTCCAGCAGGACAGTGGCCGTCAGCAGTTTGCCGGCCAGTCCGGACAGCAGCAACAGACAAATACCGGTCAGTCTGGGAGTGATCAGAGCGGGGGCCAGCAAGGGCATGCCGGTCGCCACGCCCAGCAGACTGACGGTGAATCATTAGAAATGTACGTGAGTCAGCCGACTGACCGCGTTGATTATTACGCATAACAACCAAATACCGCCGGATGGCGGTTTAACCAATCAAGGGTAATCAGAACTATGGCAGATGGCGCAGAGAACGGCGGCGGGAAGAAAAAGCTGATCATCATCATCGCACTGGTGGTGTTGCTTCTGGGAGGCGGTGCCGGGGCATGGTTTTTCCTGATGGGCGATGATGAGCCTGAAGCCGAAACCGCCGATGCGATGCCGCAGGTTGAGCAAGCAATGCCGACCGGCCCGGCTTATTACGTGATCCTGCCGCAGCCGTTTATTTTTAATGTGACCGGCGATAAGCGGGATCGCCTGGTCCAGGTCAAAGTTCAGCTGATGGTGCGTGGGGATGACAATGAGTCCCAGGCCAACCAGCATATTCCTTTGATTGAAAGCACCCTGCTTCAGGCGTTCGGGGCGGCAACCGTTGAGCAGCTCCGGACCCCGACCGGCCGGGCGGATCTGCGCCAGCAGGCGCTGGCGTCGGTGCAGGATGCCATGGTCAAGGTGTCCGGTCAGAAGGTCGTCGAGCGCGTATTGTTTACTGGTTTTGTAATGCAATAGGTTTAATGTGAGTGACTTATTAACCCAAGACGAAATCGATGCCCTGCTCCATGGGGTTGATGACGTCGAAGATGAAGATGGTGGTGGGCAACCCGAAGCCGGTGTTGTCCAGTTTGACTTTTCATCGCAAGACCGGATTGTTCGTGGGCGCATGCCCACCCTGGAGTTGATCAACGAGCGTTTCGCCCGTCATATGCGGATCAGTCTATTTAACATGCTGCGCAAAACGGCGGAAGTGTCGATCAACGGTGTTCAGATGATTAAATTCGGCGAATACCAGAACACACTGTATGTCCCGACCAGTTTGAACATGGTGCGTTTTCGCCCGCTTAAAGGCACCGCGCTGATCACCATGGAAGCGCGGTTGGTGTTTATTCTGGTGGAAAACTTTTTTGGCGGCGACGGCCGCTTTCACGCCAAAATTGAGGGGCGGGAGTTTACCCCGACCGAGCGGCGGATTGTGCAGATGCTGCTCAAGCTGGTGTTTGAAGATTATCGCGAAGCCTGGTCCCCGGTGATGGGCGTCGAGTTCGAGTATCTGGACTCGGAAGTGAACCCGACTATGGCCAATATCGTCAGCCCGACTGAGGTGATTGTTGTCAGCTCGTTCCATATTGAAGTCGATGGCGGCGGCGGTGATTTCCATGTCGTGATGCCATACTCCATGGTCGAGCCGATCCGTGAACTGCTCGATGCCGGTGTCCAGAGTGACAAGATGGATACTGACGTGCGCTGGAGCCAGGCGCTGCGGGATGAAATCATGGACGTGCCGGTGAACCTGCGCGCCAAGCTGCTTGATGTCGAGCTCTCCTTGCGGGATCTGATGGAAATGCAGCCGGGCGATGTGATCCCGATTGATATGCCGGAAGCGGCAACGGTGTTTGTTGAAGATCTGCCGACCTACCGGGCGAAGATGGGCAAATCCGGCGATAACGTGGCGCTGAAGATTAGTGAGAAACTCAAGCGGCCGACTATGGTGAAAACCGATCTGGCCTTCCTTGAAAATGGTACGATTGGCGAGGCGCTCCTCGACGCCGAACCACATGACGATGAATAG
Organism: Photobacterium atrarenae; assembly: GCF_024380015.1. Taxonomy (NCBI): domain Bacteria; kingdom Pseudomonadati; phylum Pseudomonadota; class Gammaproteobacteria; order Vibrionales; family Vibrionaceae; genus Photobacterium; species Photobacterium atrarenae. The sequence continues at coordinate 2,520,592 of NZ_CP101508.1, read as the reverse complement.
CAGGTGTAAGTGATGTCTCAAGATGATCAACAAATTGCTGACGACTGGGCAGCAGCACTGGCCGAGCAGGCGAGTGACGAAGGGGTACAAGCGGCGCCGCTGGAAGAGCTGACGGATGACAGTACGCCGATCACCGATGACGAGCGTCGCAAGCTCGACACGATTATGGATATTCCGGTGACCATTTCGATGGAAGTCGGCCGTACCCAAATCAGTATCCGCAACCTGCTGCAACTGAACCAGGGCTCGGTGGTCGAGCTGGATCGGATCGCCGGGGAATCCCTGGATGTGATGGTGAACGGCACCCTGATTGCCCACGGCGAAGTGGTGGTCGTGAATGATAAGTTTGGTATCCGTCTGACCGATGTGATCAGCCAGACCGAACGAATTAAAAAGCTGCGCTAGGTTTGGACATGCTCAAGATCAGGAGTTGCAAACGGCAGGCGATTGTTCTGGCGGCGGTGGCAAGTGGCCCCGCCAGTGCGGCGCCGCCGGCGGATATGAATATTGCCACCACGCTGGCTGCCCTGATGCTGGTGGTGGTGGTGATATTGTTCCTGGCCTGGCTGCTCAAGCGGATGAAGCTGCCCGGGATCCAGGGAAGTGACAGTGCGATGAGAATTCTCCGTCAGTTGCCGGTCGGGCAGCGGGAGCGGATTGTGCTGTTGCAGGTGGGTGAGGAGCAGATGCTGGTGGGGATCACCCAGCAGAACATTTCGCTGATCAGTAAGCTGGAGCAGCCTTTGTCTGTTGACACGGGGGCCAGCGGTGGTGAGTTTGCCAGTCAATTAACCAACCTGTTAAGAAAGCATGATAAGAAATAGCCTGCTCGCTGCCTTGCTGGTGGCCATGACGCTGCTGCTGGCGCTGCCGGTGATGGCGGAGACAGCCGCAAACAGCGTGACGGTCAGTGAAATGCAAAATGAAGCCGGGGCAACCCGGCTGATGACCACAGGGCAGGGCGGCGGTATTCCGGCCCTGTCGGTCACGGTGAATCCCGACGGCAGCGAGGATTACTCGGTGACCCTGCAGATCCTGGCGCTGATGACAGCGTTGGGCTTTTTGCCGGCAGTGGTGATCCTGATGACCTCCTTTACCCGGATCGTGGTGGTGATGTCGATTTTGCGTCAGGCGATGGGCCTGCAGCAAACACCGTCGAACCAGGTGATCATCGGGATTGCGATGTTCCTGACTTTCTTTGTCATGTCGCCGGTGCTGGATCAAATCAATACCACCGCGCTGCAACCTTATATGAATGAGCAAATGAGTGCTCAGGAGGCCCTGACTGCGGCGCAGAAACCGCTGCGTGCCTTTATGCTCAAGCAAACCCGGGTGAAGGATCTGGAAAGCTTTGTCAATATGTCGGGCTCGACTGCGACTGATCCGCAGGACGTGCCGATGACGGTGCTGATCCCGGCGTTTATTACCTCGGAGCTCAAGACCGCGTTCCAGATTGGCTTTATGCTGTTTCTGCCGTTCCTGATCATCGATCTGGTGGTGGCTTCGGTGCTGATGGCGATGGGGATGATGATGCTGTCGCCGATGATCGTGTCGTTGCCGTTTAAACTCATGCTGTTTGTGCTGGTCGATGGCTGGAATCTGATCCTGTCGACCCTGGCCGGCAGCTTCGGTACCTGACGGGAGGCGTTGCGATGAATCCGGAAGCTTTTGTCGAAATTTTCCAGGACGCCTTGTACATGGTGCTGGTGATGGTCAGTGCGATTGTGGTTCCGGGTCTGCTGATCGGCCTGGTGGTGGCGGTGTTTCAGGCCGCCACCTCAATTAACGAACAGACCCTGAGCTTCCTGCCGCGTTTGATCGTCACCCTGCTGGCGCTGATGTTTTTCGGCCATATGATGACGCAGATGCTGATGGATTATTTTTATCGCATCATTGAACAGATCCCGCAACTGCTCTATTGAGCGGTTTTCCCCTGGCCCTGAGATGAGAGTCGTGCGATGACCTATCCGTCAGCCCTGTTACTGGACTGGATCGCCAATTATTTTTGGCCGTTGACACGTATCTCCTCGATGATGATGGTGATGACCTTTTTCGGCGCCCGTTTTGTCTCGGCCCGGGTGCGGTTGTACCTGTCGATCACTATGACGTTTGCGGTGATGCCGGTGTTGCCTCAGGTGCCGCAAAGTATTGAGTTGCTCTCTCTGGCCGGGTTTATTACCACCGCGCAGCAGGTGATTATCGGCATAGCCATGGGCCTGGTCACCCAGTTTATTACCCAAACCTTTGTCCTGCTGGGGCAAATTCTCGGGATGCAGTCGAGCCTGGGCTTTGCGTCCATGGTCGATCCGGCCAACGGCCAGAATACCCCGGTGCTGGGCCAGTTCTTCATGTTCCTGGCGGTGATGTTGTTTCTGGTCACCGACGGCCATCTGACCATGCTCAATATGGTGGTGCTGAGTTTCAAGACGCTGCCGATTGGCGAATCGATGTTGCGCCCGGCGGATTATTACCAGCTGGCAGGCTGGTTTGGCCTGATGTTCAAGGCGGGACTGAATATGGCCCTGGCGGGGATTGTCGCACTGCTGACGGTGAACCTCTCGTTTGGGGTGATGACCCGGGCTGCGCCGCAGCTCAATATTTTCTCGCTTGGTTTTTCTTTTGCCCTGTTACTTGGCCTGGTGATCTGCTGGTTTTTGGTGGCGTCGATCATGCCGCAATACGAGTATCACTGGGAGATGGGGTTCTCACAAATCTGTAGTTTGATCCGGGTGGATTGCTGATGGCTGAATCAGACGGTCAGGAAAGGACCGAAGACGCCACGCCCCGAAGGCTTCAGCAGGCGCGGGAAAAGGGGCAGATACCGCGCTCAAGAGAACTTGCTTCTGTGGCCGTCCTGGTTGCCGGTGCCGTCGGCCTGATGTGGTTCGGCGAAATCCTCGGCAAAGGACTGGCAGAGGTGATGGCGAAAATGTTCAGCCTGAGCCGGGAAGAAGTGTTCGACCTCAATAAGTTGTTTGCTGTGATCACCGCATCGGTCTGGCATGTCGCTTTTCCGCTGGTGCTCGTGCTGGCCTTTTTATTTGTCGCTGCCGTTGCCGGGGCTGCCGGACTGGGGGGGATCAGTTTTTCCGCCGAGGCGGCCCGGCCTAAGTTGTCGAAAATGAATCCGCTAAGCGGCCTCAAGCGGATGGTCGGCAAACAGAGCGTGGTGGAGCTGATCAAATCGATTTTGAAAGTCGCCCTGGTCGCCGGGGTGGCCTACTTCCTGATGCGCGCCAACCTGGAAGATTTCTTCCAGCTTAATATCGAAGTGTATCCGCAGAACCTGTTCCATGCCCTGGATATTCTCTCGGGGTTTATCCTGCTGATCTGCTGTTCATTGCTGGTCGTCGTTGCCATTGATATCCCCTATCAGATCTGGCAGCACAACGAGCAGTTGAAAATGACCAAGCAGGAGGTGAAAGATGAATTTAAGGAGCAGGAAGGCAAGCCGGAAGTCAAAGGCCGGATCCGGATGTTGCAGCGGGAAATGGCGCAGCGGCGGATGATGGCGGATGTGCCGCAGGCCGACGTTGTGATCACCAACCCGGAGCACTTCTCGGTCGCGCTGCGTTATGATCCTAAGATTGACGCCGCCCCGGTGGTAGTTGCCAAAGGGACGGACCATATCGCCCTGAAAATCAGGGAAATTGCCAATAAACATGACGTTGATATTGTGCCTGCGCCACCGCTGGCCCGGGCGCTGTACCATACCACCGAGCTGGAGCAGCAGATCCCCGACGGCCTGTTTGCCGCCGTCGCCCAGGTACTGGCTTATATCTTCCAGCTCAAGCAATATCGCAAGGGCCGGGGGCAGCGGCCGAACTTGTCAAAAGAGGCGATGAACCTGCCGCCGGAATACCATTACTAGGCCTTTCTACGACGGTGATACGCCATCGCGCATCGCGGAAAACAGGGCTGGCGGGTTGTCAAAATTATGGCTGAAAACCGGGAACGGGAATTGCTAGGAAGGTTCCGGTTTGGCAGCGAAAACGATACTATAGCTGCTGCGCAAGCCTCTCAATCAGACCAACGACGATAGATACCGAATGAAGCTCTCGATACCTTTTACGGATAAACTGCCATTATCCCGCCTGCAATCGATGCCGGCCGTGGGGGCGCCGATCATGGTCCTGGCGACCCTGGCCATGGTGGTGCTGCCGATGCCGCCGCTGCTGCTGGATATGGCCTTTTCCTTCAATATCGCGTTGGCGTTGGTGGTGTTGCTGGTGACGGTTTATACCCGCCGCCCGCTCGATTTTGCTGCGTTTCCAACGGTGCTGCTGATTGCCACCTTGCTGCGACTGGCCCTGAATGTGGCTTCGACCCGGGTGGTGTTACTGTATGGCCATGAAGGACCGGATGCGGCCGGTCAGGTGATCGATGCGTTTGGCTCGGTAGTGATTGGCGGCAACTATGCTGTCGGCCTGGTGGTGTTCCTGATCCTGATGATTATCAACTTTATGGTGGTCACCAAAGGTGCCGGGCGGATCTCCGAGGTGAGTGCCCGCTTTACCCTGGATGCGTTGCCGGGGAAACAAATGGCCATCGATGCCGATTTGAACGCCGGGCTGATTGACCAGGAGCAGGCAAGAACTCGCCGCTCTGAGGTGACTAAAGAAGCCGACTTTTATGGCTCGATGGACGGTGCCTCGAAATTTGTCAAAGGGGATGCAATTGCCGGGATCCTGATCCTGTGTATCAACATTGTCGGCGGGCTGGTTATTGGTATGGGCCAGCATGGGCTGGGCTTTGGCGAAGCGATTGAAATCTACAGTCTGCTGACCATCGGTGATGGTCTGGTGGCGCAAATTCCGTCACTGCTGTTGTCGATCGGCGCTGCCATGATGGTGACGCGTCAAAATACCGACGAGGATATGGGACAGCAGATGGTGTTCCAGATGTTCAACAATCCTCAGGCGTTGATCATCACCGGGGTGATTTTGTTTGTGATGGGCATTGTGCCGGGGATGCCTCATATCCCGTTTCTGCTGCTGGCGGTGCTGATAGGCGCCATTGCCTACTGGCGGATCAAAAAAGAAAAAGAGGCTGCGGCAGCCGAAGCCAACGCGCCTTCGACCGAGCTGGCCACACAGCCGACCCAAAAAGAACTTTCTTGGGATGATGTGCAGCCCGTCGACGTGATTGGCCTCGAAGTGGGGTATCGTTTAATTCCGATGGTGGATAAAGAGCAGGGCGGAGAGCTGCTCGAGCGGGTCAAAGGGGTACGCAAAAAATTGTCGCAGGACTTTGGTTTTCTGATCCCGCCGGTGCACATCCGCGATAATCTGGAACTGCCGCCCAATACCTACCGTCTCAGCCTGATGGGTGTGGCGTGCGGGGAAGCCAGTATTCATCCCAATATGGAACTGGCGATTAATCCGGGCCAGGTGTTCGGCACCATTGACGGGGAAGCGACGACGGATCCGGCTTTCGGCCTGGAAGCGGTGTGGATTATGGAATCACAGCGTGAACATGCCCAGGCGCTGGGTTATACCGTGGTGGATTCGGCCACGGTACTGGCGACGCATTTGAGCCAGATCCTGACCAATAACGCCTCGCAGCTGCTGGGCCATGAAGAAGTACAGAACCTGCTTGAGATGCTCGGGCAGACGACGCCGAAGCTGGTGGAAGCGTTTGTGCCGGATCAGCTCTCGCTTGGGGTGGTGGTGAAAGTGCTGCAGAACTTGCTGCATGAGGGGATCCCGATCCGGGATATTCGCACGATTGTTCAGACGCTCTCTGAGTATGCCGCGAAGAGTCAAGATCCTGACATCCTGACCGCAGCGGTGCGAATTGGCCTAAAACGCCTAATTTGTCAGGAAATCAATGGTATAGAACCTGAACTGCCGGTAATCACTTTGGCGCCAGAGTTGGAACAAATATTGCATAAAACTATGCAGTCTGCCGGCGGTGAGTCGTCCGGTATTGAGCCTGGTCTTGCAGAGCGACTGCAAAGCTCTCTGACTGAGGCAACGCAACAGCAAGAGTTGAAAGGGGAGCCTGCCGTATTACTGACATCCGGGGTACTGCGGTCAACGCTCGCCAAGTTTGTCAAAAATACCATCCCATCACTGCGTGTCCTGTCGTATCAGGAAGTGCCGGATGAGAAGCAGATCCGGATTGTCCATGCCGTGGGCAATTAAGTCCCCGCTGGGTGGAAGCTGGCTGGCATTGCGGCGCAAGCGGTCGCAATAGCGTGATGAAACGGGAAGACGAGATTGAAGATTAAGCGATTTTTTGCCAAAGACATGCGCACTGCATTGAGCGAAGTAAAAGAAGAGCTCGGTGCTGATGCAGTGATCATGTCGAATAAAAAAGTGACGGGTGGCGTCGAAATTGTCGCGGCAGTCGATACCGACGCCGGCAATGAACCGCCGCCGGCTTCCCAGGCCACGCGGGAATCGTTGGCCAATCGGTTGGGTCAGGCGAAGCGAAAACTGGCGGATGATAAGGTCCAGCTCAAGCAATCGCCCGCTAGCCGGTTTGCCAATGTGCTGCAAAACTACACGGGTGGCAGCCAGGAAGAAGCGCAGGCCGAGACTGAGGTTGATTCTTTATCTGCACTGCTCAAGCGGCAGGCAAAAAATTCACCCGGCCAGGCGCGTGACCAGGAGCGAAGCTACGAGCCGCCGCCGCGCGCTGAGCGTCGCGCTTCACTGGGCGGGTATGATCAGCAGAATCCGGATCAGGGCAATCGTCGGCTGGGGAACTATGACCCCGAAGCCCGTCCCGAACGTCGTCAGCCGCGCAATGCTTACGGGGCGCGCCCGTCGGCCCCCTCGCCCAAGCATGCACTGGACATTGGCGAGTATCGCCGTCCCCAGGCCGGTGGCAAGGATGCCTTGCAGGGTGGCAAGCGCAATGGCAACCGTCTCGATCCCAGCCGGTATGAGCCGCGGGGTGGACACGAGAGTGATGAAATTGAGTCGATGCGCAATGAGATGGCCTCGATTCGCCGTTTGCTGGAGCATCAACTGTCCGGGCTGATGTGGCAGGAAGTTGAGCGCCGCGAGCCGATGCGGGCAATGATGATCAAGCGGTTGGAGAAAATGGGTTTGTCACCGGAGCTGGCAGACCAGCTGGCCTGCTATATTCCCGAGGATGTTCCAGCCAATGAAGCCTGGCCGGCGCTGCTTGATTTGCTGTCGGATCAGATCATCACCACCGATGACTGTATTCTGGAAACCGGTGGGGTGGTGGCGCTGCTCGGACCGACCGGGGTCGGGAAAACGACGACCATTGCCAAGTTGGCGGCCCGGGCCGCGATGGATTTTGGCCCGGAGCAGATCGCCCTGGTGACCACAGATACGTACCGGATCGGTGCCCATGAACAGCTGGCGACTTATGGCCGCATTATGGGGTGTCCGGTTCGCGTGGCTAAAGATGCCGAAGAACTGGCCGATATACTGCATCAGTTGAGGCACCGACGTTTGGTACTGCTTGATACGGCGGGGATGGGGCAACGCGATATTCGCCTGTCGGAGCAGCTTGATACCCTGATGCAAAACAGCGGCTCGCAGATCCGCAGTTTCCTGGTGTTGCCGTCGACGGCACAGCGGCGGGTGCTGAATGAAACCATTGAACATTTCCGCAGGATCCCACTGTCAGGCTGTGTGCTGACCAAGTTGGACGAGTCGCTCAGCCTGGGGGAAGTGATTTGTGTATCGATCCAAAATGCACTGCCGATTGCCTACCTGGCTGACGGCCAACGGGTACCGGAAGATATTAAGGTGGCAACCGGGGATTTCCTGGTGGCGCGTGCCAACGAATTACTAGAGCAAGAATTAAGCCAGCAATCTCATTACTGGAGTAGCGATAGTTCAGATAATCAGGCGGCGGACTTTTATGATTGAGAAGGCAATGTACGATCAAGCGAGCGGTTTGCGCCGTATGACAAAACTAACGTCTACCAAAGTGATCACCGTAACCGGTGGTAAAGGTGGGGTCGGCAAGACGAACGTGACTTTGAACATGGCCCTGTCCATGGCTCGTGAAGGCAAGCGCGTCATGGTGCTGGATGCAGATTTGGGGTTGGCCAATGTCGACGTCATGCTGGGTCTGCGCGCGCATCGCAATTTGTCGCATGTTTTGGCCGGTCAGTGTGATTTGCAGGATATCATCGTAGAAGGTCCGTACGGAGTGAAAATTATCCCGGCGGCATCGGGCACCCAGAGTATGGCAGAGCTAACCGCCGCGCAGCATATGGGGCTGATCCGGGCATTCAGTAGTCTGGATGAAGAGGTCGATGTGCTGTTGGTCGATACCGCGGCCGGGATCTCTGACATGGTGCTCAGCTTTTCCCGCGCCGCCCAGGACGTGCTGGTGGTGGTGTGTGATGAGCCGACCTCCATTACCGACGCCTACGCCCTGATTAAGATCCTCAGTCGCGAATATGATGTTCAGCGCTTCAAGATTGTCGCCAATATGGTGCGCAGCTACCGCGAAGGGCGCGAGCTGTTTGCCAAGCTGACCCGGGTCACCGAGCGCTTTTTGCATGCCAACCTGGAGCTGGTGGCCTGTGTTCCGCTGGATGATCGGGTGCGTCAGTCGGTGAAGCGGCAGAAGGTGGTGGTTGAGGCTTTCCCGCGCAGCCCGGCTGCGCTGGCGCTGAGCTCGCTGGCGACCAAAGCGCTGACCTGGCCGGTGCCGGACAGCGCTGGCGGGCATTTGGAATTCTTCGTGGAGAAGCTGTTGGTTAAACAAACACCCAATGAGGTTTCTCTAGGTGAATAAAGCACTGACATACGGACGCTATCAGGAAAGTCCGCATGCCTTTATTGAGCGTTATTCGTCTTTAGTAAAGCGCATAGCCCATCACCTGATGGGGCGATTACCGCCTAACGTTCTACTAGAAGATTTAATTCAGGCGGGTATGATTGGCCTGCTTGAAGCACAGCAGAATTATGATCCCAGCAAAGGTGCCAGTTTTGAGACCTTCGCCGGGATCCGGATTCGCGGCGCGATGTTGGATGACATCCGCCGTGGTGATTGGGTTCCGCGCTCGGTGTACAAAAACAGTCGCCGGATTTCGGAAGCCATTTCCTTCCTTGAAGGAGAGCTTGGGCGAGACCCGAATGATCAGGAAATTGCCGAACATCTCGAAATGACACTCGAACAGTACCATCAGGCTTTAAATGATGTTAATTGTGGTCGCCTAGTGGGGATGGATGATTTGGGTGTATCCGAAGATGCTGTCGCGACTGAGGCTGCGGTTGAAGAAAATCTTCCCTTTCAGGGTGTTGTAGATGATAATTTCCGTCATTCACTGGCTGAAGCAATAAAGACACTGCCGGAAAGAGAGGCGCTGGTCTTGTCTCTTTACTATGATGAGGAGCTCAATCTCAAAGAGATTGGGGCGGTGCTCGGGGTCAGTGAATCCCGGGTCTGCCAGATTCATAGTCAGGCGATGCAACGCTTGCGATCCAAGCTGAAATCTTGGACGGCTTAATAAACACTAGATAAAAACACTGTGACCTCAGTGGAGGCAACTTTGAATAAAAACATGAAAATCCTCATTGTCGATGACTTTTCGACAATGCGCCGTATCGTTAAAAACTTGCTACGTGATCTGGGCTTTAACAACACCCAGGAGGCGGATGATGGATTGACTGCGCTACCCATGCTGAAAAAAGGTGGTTTCGATTTCGTAGTGACCGACTGGAATATGCCGGGAATGCAAGGTATTGACTTGCTTAAGCACATTCGTGCCGACGATGAATTGAAACACCTCCCTGTGTTGATGATTACCGCAGAAGCAAAGCGTGAGCAAATCATTGAAGCGGCTCAGGCGGGTGTAAACGGCTATATCGTGAAGCCATTTACTGCTGCCACACTGAAAGAGAAGCTGGATAAGATCTTCGAGCGCATGCAGTAATCATTTTCGTCAGGCGCTAATAGGGTAATACAAAAATGATTTCACTCGATCAGGCGAAACAGCTTGTCAGCCTGCTTGAAGAGGGCAAGCAAGACGAAGCCAATACGCTTGTGCAATCACTGGTCTCTGACAGCCGTGATCCTGTCTACGCAGAAGTGGGCAAGTTGACTCGCCAACTGCACAACTCTCTGGCCAATTTTCGCCTTGATCCCCGTATCAGCGATATTGCGAAAAACGAAATTCCTGATGCCCGCGACCGTTTATCTTATGTCATAGATAAAACGGAAGCTGCGGCTAACACCACCATGGATGCGATCGACAATATCGAACCGCTGGCCAACCGGATGAGTGAGACGCTCAGCCAGGTACATCCGCAGTGGAAACGCCTGATGGGCGGGAAAATTGCGCTCAATGAGTTTAAGGCGCTCTGTCATGAAATCGATCGATTGCTGGAGCAGGTCGACAGCGACAACAATGCGCTTCGCAGTCAACTGACTGAAATTTTAATGGCTCAAGACTTTCAGGATCTGACCGGACAAATCATACGTCGTGTCATCGAACTGGTGCACGAGGTGGAAGATCAATTAGTCGATATCCTTAAAGCCTTTGGCATGGAACAAGAAGACAGGGCTGAGGCGAAAAACGTCGTCTGTGAGCTTTCTCCCGAGGGCCCAATCGTCAACAGCGAGCATCGTGAAGATGTCATGTCCTCCCAGGATGATGTTGACGACTTGCTGTCTAGTCTTGGATTTTAGGGGAAATATATGAGCTTTGATTTAGACGAAGACATCCTGCAGGACTTTTTAATTGAAGCAGGGGAAATTCTTGAGTTGCTGTCTGAGCAGTTGGTCGAGCTGGAACGCAGCCCGGAAGACTCCGATTTGCTCAATGCGATTTTCCGTGGCTTTCACACCGTCAAGGGCGGTGCTGGTTTCCTTTCTTTGACTCCGCTGGTGAATGCTTGTCACGGGGCCGAAAACGTTTTTGATTTATTGCGCACGGGCAAGCGCAGTGTCACACCGGAACTGATGGATGTGATCCTGGAAGCGCTGGACACCATCAATGCGATGTTCAGCCAGGTTCAGGACCGTGAACCGGTTGATCCGGCCGACCAGCACCTGCTCGATGCCCTGCACCGCTTTAGCCAGCCGCCGGGTGAGGAAGAGCTGGTTGAGGCTGCTGCACCGGTTGCAGAGCCGGTGGTTGAGGCTCCGGAGCCCGTTGCTGAGCCGACCCCTGCACCAGAGCCGGCTGCGACAACTGATCCTAAGGCGATTGCTGGCGACTCGGTAGATGAAATTACCCAGGATGAATTTGACCGTCTGCTCGATGAGCTGCACGGTAATGGTTGTGGACCATCTGCCTCGGCCACTCCGGCACCCGCCCCGCAAGCCGCGCCCCAGTCGCAGGCCGTCGAGGCACCCGAGTCCGGTGACATCACCGATGATGAATTTGAACGCTTGCTGGATGAACTTCACGGTGCCGGAAAAGGCCCGGGGAATAGTGATGTGCCAGCCGTGCCGGCTCAGCCGACACCGCCAGCTGTTGGCGGCGACGGTGATGATGATTTGATGACAGATGACGAGTTCGAGCGTCTGTTAGATGAGCTACATGGCAGTGGCAAAGGCCCGAGCGCTGAAGAGCTGGAGATGGCGACCAAGCCGGTCGCAGAGATGCTGGCCGAGAAGCCCGAGCCCGCGCCGACTCCGGCGGCATCGCCACAGCCCCAAGCTCCGGTCAGTGCGCCTGCGCAGCCTGAGGCTGCTGCACCTGCGCCACAGCCTGTTGCATCGAAGCCGAAACCGGCCGGTGCGAAAGAGAAGGCCAAGCCGGCGCCAGAGGCCAGCGTGCGTGTTGATACGTCAACCCTGGATACCATTATGAACATGGTCGGGGAGCTGGTGTTGGTGCGTAACCGCCTGGTCAGCCTGGGCCTGAACACCAATGATGAAGAGATGTCGAAAGCGGTCTCGAATCTGGATGTGGTGACGGCTGATCTGCAAGGCGCGGTAATGAAAACCCGGATGCAGCCGATTAAGAAAGTCTTTGGCCGTTTCCCTCGGGTAGTCCGTGATTTAGCCCGCAGCCTGAAGAAAGAAATCGTGCTGGAAATGCGTGGCGAAGAGACCGACCTGGATAAAAACCTGGTCGAGGCCCTGGCCGATCCCCTGGTTCACTTGGTGCGCAACTCGGTCGACCACGGGATTGAAATGCCGGATGTACGTGAGAAAGCCGGCAAGCCCCGGGTGGGGACGGTTCTGCTGGGGGCGTCCCAGGAAGGCGATCATATTCTGCTGACCATCGAGGATGATGGGGGCGGTATGGATCCTGATCGTCTGCGCGGGATTGCGGTCGAGCGTGGCCTGATGGACACGGATGCAGCTTCCCGTTTGACCGACAGCGAGTGTTACAACCTGATTTTTGCCCCAGGCTTCTCAACCAAGAAAGATATCTCGGATATTTCTGGTCGTGGCGTCGGCATGGACGTGGTGAAAACCGGGATCAGCCAGCTCAATGGCTCGATCAGCATTGATTCGGCGCTGGGCCGCGGAACGCGTATCGACATTAAAGTGCCGCTGACCCTGGCGATTCTGCCGACCCTGATGGTGGGCGTTGCCGAGCAGCCATTTGCGCTGCCGTTGGCCAGCGTGAATGAGATCTTCCATCTCGACTTGCGCAAAACCAACACCGTTGATGGGCAGCTGACGATCATTGTCCGCGACAAAGCCATTCCGTTGTTCTATCTGCAAGACTGGCTGACAGCGGTCGGCCTGCCGAAGCGGGATCGGGATCATGGCCATGTGGTCATCGTTCAGATCGGCCACCAGAGTATCGGGTTTGTCGTCGATACCCTGATTGGCCAGGAAGAAGTGGTGATCAAGCCGCTTGATGAGCTGTTGCAGGGAACGCCGGGTATGGCGGGTGCCACGATCACCAGTGACGGCCATATTGCGCTGATCCTGGATGTGCCAAACCTGCTGAAACACTACGCAGGACGTTAAACGCAGCGTCCCCCTCTGGCAAATCATAACCAAGAAAAAAGTTAGGGGCGTTGAGCCCCTAACCCGTCACAAGCGGGTTGAATCATGCGCTGGTTTTGAACCCTTGTTTGGCTCAGGACTGGGAATGATTCAGCTTGTTGTTCGGCTGGGTAACTCATATATCACGGGATAGAAACGACATGGCAGTAAAAGTATTGGTGGTGGATGATTCGAGTTTTTTCCGCCGCCGTGTCAGCGAAATTATTAATGCCGATCCACGACTTGAGGTGATCGGCAGTGCTGTGAATGGTAAAGAAGCAGTTGAACTCACCCGTAAGCTGCAGCCGGATGTTATCACGATGGACATTGAGATGCCGGTGATGGACGGCATTACGGCTGTGCGTGAAATCATGCAGCAGACGCCGACGCCCATCCTGATGTTCTCTTCCTTGACCCATGAAGGGGCGAAAGCCACCCTCGATGCGTTGGATGCCGGGGCACTGGACTTTCTGCCGAAGAAATTTGAAGACATTGCCCGTAACCGGGATGAAGCGGTCAGCCTGCTTCAGAAACGCGTCGGGGAGCTCGCCCGCAAGCGTCTGCTGATGCGCCGCCCGGCGCGTCCGGCCATCAGTGCTGCGGCAGCGCCGGCAGCCGATCGGGATATCCGCAAGCCTTTGGCCGGCCATACCAGTGCTGCAACCACGGCGGCACCGGCTCGTCCGGCGGCGCGTGTTGCACGGCCGGCTGCACGGTTTAAAGCGTCCGGAAAGAAATATCAGCTGATGGCGATTGGCACCTCGACCGGTGGACCGGTGGCGCTGCAGAAAATTCTCACCAAGCTGCCGGCTAATTTTCCGTATCCGATTGTCCTGATCCAGCATATGCCGGCAACGTTTACCGCGGCGTTTGCCTCACGTCTCAATAACCTTTGTAAGATCGGGGTGAAGGAAGCCGAAGATGGCGACACCCTGAAACCGGGGATGGCCTATCTGGCACCGGGCGGTCAGCAGATGATGCTGGAAGGTCGTCCGGGGGCTGCCCGGCTCCGGATCCTAGACGGGGGCGATCGGATGAATTACAAGCCCTGCGTCGATGTGACCTTCGGCTCGGCGGCCAAAGTGTACCATGACAAGGTGCTGTCGATGGTTCTGACCGGCATGGGGGCCGACGGGCGTGAAGGGGCTCGGATGCTGAAAGCGAACGGCTCCACGATCTGGGCCCAGGACGAAGAGAGCTGTGTGGTGTACGGGATGCCGCAGGCGGTTGCGAAAGCCGGGATTTCCAGTGAAGATCTGCCGCTTGAGCGGATTGCCGAACGGATCCTGGTTGAGATCGGCATGGCCTAGGGAGCACGCTTTGATCGTTTGGAGCATTGCCAATCAGAAAGGCGGGGTCGGGAAAACGACGACGACCGTGAGTCTGGCTGGCCTGTTGAGTGAACGTAATCAGCGGGTGTTGCTGGTGGATACCGATCCGCATTCATCGCTGACAACGTACTTAAATTTTGATGCTGATGCCGTATCGGCCAGTCTGTTTGACTTGTTTCAATTGCAGGAGATATCGCGCGATACGGTCAAACCGATCATTTTGCCGACCCAGTTCAAGAACATTGATATTATTCCGGCGCATATGTCGCTGGCGACGCTGGATCGGGTGATGGGAAACCGTGGCGGGATGGGGCTGATCCTGAAAAAGGCGCTCCAGAGCCTGGCCGAGGACTATGATTATGTCCTCATCGACTGCCCGCCGATCCTAGGGGTGATGATGGTCAATGCATTGGCTGCCAGTGATCGGATCCTGATCCCGGTTCAAACTGAGTTTCTGGCCATGAAAGGGCTGGAACGGATGATGCGGACTTTGCAGATCATGCAAAAATCCCGTGCGTCGAGCTTTCGGGTCACGATTGTCCCGACCATGTATGACAAACGAACCCGCGCCTCGCTGCAAACGCTGCAGGAATTGAAAGTGCGGTTTCCTGAGCAGGTCTGGGCATCGGCGGTACCGATTGATACCAAATTCCGTGATGCCAGTATCAAGCACATGCCGCCGTCGTTGTATGCGCGGAGCTGCCGTGGGGTTTTTGCCTATAAAACTTTGTTAAATTATTTACAGCGCCTGGAGCAAGATGAACGATAAACAGCCTCTTTCCAGTGAACAGGCGCTGGATGATTACTTTTTTGATCTGCTGGCGGAGCCGGCAGAGGAAGCGGCGCCAGAGCCAGAAATTGTCCCTGTCCCGGATGAGCCCTCGAAAGCGACGCCTCAGGAGCCGGCACAGGATGACACCTTGGCCTCGCTGCCGGGTGACGCGCGTGAAGTGGCCGAATCGGCGTCCCCTGAAGAAACACCTGATGAATTGGAAGATCTGAGTGCAGCGATTGAAAAGACTGAACCAGATGCTTCATCTGTAATGTCTGCCGAAGACAATGCGGTGATGGATACAGAAGCCGCTGATGCAGCTACGTTCCGTGAGAGAGACAGTGATACTGCTGAAGGCCATCAAACGCCGACAGCTTCTGAGCCGGCCGCGCCGTTTGACTTTGATTGTCTGAGTGAGGCCAGCGCTGAGGATGAAGCGGTCGTTGCGGCCAGCAAGCCGCTGTCTGTCGCGCTGGACTTGTCGGCGCCCGCCGGGAATGTGTCGGGGTGGGCACCGCAGCCGCAGGCCCAGCCAGCCTCCCGGGAATGGACGCTCCCGGATACCGCGCCGGAAACGGTCACCTTTGCCGATAAGCCGGATTTGGAGACAGTGCAGCGTCTGCTCAGCCAGGTCGGCCAGTTGTCGCCGGATCATGAAACGCAGGTTGAGACAGATCTTGCGGTTGCGGTCGAGCTTGCTGACGTTGCACCGGAGATCACAGCGCCGGAGAGCATTGAGCCTGAGGTTACCTGGGACGATGTGTTTCGGGAAGAAGCTGAAATGTCCCAGGCGGTTACGGCAGAAACGGCCGTGCCGAGTGCTGAACCGGAAGTTCTGGCGACTGAAGCTGAGGTGGATGAGCCTGAGATCGAAGTTGCACTGGAAACCCAGGCCGGCGAGAATGAGCCGCCACAGATTTGGCAGGCGGGGCAGGACTTGGGCGCTGAGTTTCAGGCACTGTTTTTTGAAGTCAATGGTGTGGTTTTTGCCGTGCCGTTGACGGAGCTGGGGGGGATCCATCAGCTCACCCAGGTCAATAATTTGCCGGGGCGGCCGCCTTGGTATTTAGGGTTGATGACAAATCGTGAGCACCAGCTCGATGTGGTCGACACCGCGCGCTGGGTCATGCCGGAAAGGCTGAGCTCTGATGCACATCAGGAAGATTATCGCTATATCGTGATGTTGGGGGAAAGTAAATGGGGGCTTGCGTGCCATGTCCTTCATGGAACTGAAACCCTGACAGCACAAAGTGTTCGTTGGCGGGAGCAGGCGGGTAAACGCCCGTGGCTTGCCGGAATGGTTAAAGAAAAAATGTGTGCTCTAATTCATGTTAACGAACTAATATCTATGCTGAATGCGGGCTTAGATGTTAAGAGTGTAATATGAGCAAGGCCGAAGAGGAAACAGCATGTCTCAGGTTAGTGTAGCCGAAATACAGAAAGAAGACGGGAACGATCAGGTCCTGCAGTGGGTCACCTTCCAGCTGGAAGATGAAACCTACGGCATTAACGTGATGCAAGTACGCGAAGTCTTGCGTTATACCGAAATTGCGCCGGTTCCGGGGGCGCCGGATTATGTACTGGGGATCATCAATCTGCGTGGGAACGTGGTGACGGTGATTGATACCCGTGCCCGCTTTGGCCTGATGCCAGGCGAGACGTCTGATAACACCCGGATTGTGATCATCGAAGCTGAAAAGCAAGTGATCGGGATCCTGGTCGACAGTGTTGCGGAAGTGGTTTACCTACGCAGCTCTGAAATCGACAGCACGCCGAGTGTGGGTACAGAAGAGAGTGCCAAGTTTATCCAGGGCGTCAGCAACCGTGACGGTGAGCTGCTGATCCTGGTTGACTTGAACAAACTGCTGTCTGACGAAGAATGGGATGAGATGGCGTACCTGTAATGCTGGAACAGGTTCTGCAATGGGTTCCTTTGGTGGTTGCGATGCTGGCAGTCATCTTGGCATGGCTGCTGGTGAGCCGTGAACGCAAGGCCCGACAGGCGCTCGAAGCCAAGTTTGCCGCGACGGAGCTGGTTCTGAAAAACTCCCGCCAACAGTACGAAAGTTTGTTGAAGCAGTTTAATGAGCTGCGTGCCGGGACAATTGGGATGAGTCAGAAACTGGCGGACATGGCTGAGCACCTGGAGGTGCTGGATGACCGTCAGGGGGAAATGGCAATGCTTGACCCAGACGGTAAGCTGTACAGCCGTGCCAGCAAAATGGTGGAGCTGGGTGCTGATGTCAATGAGTTGATGGAAGAATGCGATTTGCCTAAGGCTGAAGCTGAGCTGTTGTTACGATTGCAACAGAAAATGGCTCAGCCCCGGCGCCGTTAACCGAAGTCTGCCATCAAGGGGGCTGGCAACTTAGCGTGTAGGCTTACACTTGCTCATCAATTCCTGAAAGCCCTTCCCATCCGGGAGGGGTTTTTCCGTTCAGGAGCCAGGAAAACGCAATCAGCTCTGCGATGATACGATACAAGCTCTCGGGGATTTCATCCCCTTCCTCCAGATTATTCAGGAAGTCGCTCAGGGCTTTGTCTTCGTGGATCAAGCCGCCCTGTTGTTTCACTTGGGTAATAATGTGCTCGGCGAGCTGATCATAGCCTTTGGCGGCGACGGTCGGCGTTTGGACGCCATCATAATGAAGCGCAATTGCACGTTTATTGGTCATTGTGATACCTCTACACCCGGATCAGTAGCCCTTTGCTTTCTGGTTGAGGTGATTCGGGTTGGCGGAGTTTAAATTGTGTGGTGTCGCAGCGGATCCCCATGGTGGTGAGGCGCTCAGTTAGCAACGGCGTGAGTGATTGTGCCCGTTTTAGCAATTGCAGGTTGTCACATTCAAACCCGAGGCTCAGTTTGTGCTGATCCCATAATGCGGTGGCGAAGACGGTGTCTTTCTCGCCAACCGGTAGTGCGATCCGAACAGTCCATCGTGGCGGTGCCGGCTTGCCGTGTCGCGTTTGTTCTGCGTCTTTCTCGATGGTCAGTTTACTCTCACGACCGTCTGGGTGCAGTAAGGGCAGTTGCAATACAACTTGTTCTGTCTCTTTGTGGGCCGGGGCCAGCCGTTGCTCGGCAGACAGCCGGAGCATCGCCTGAAATTCTTCTTTTAGCTCAGGCGTCAGTTGCATCAGCCATTGATGGAGCGGGCTGCTTGGCTGGTTGCTCTGGGCCAGCAATTGGGCCAACGGTTGTTTGCCGGCGCCCTGGCGCAGCCATTGGATCAGGGCTGCCTGATTTTCCGGCATCAGGAGCTGGGCCATTGCCTGGGTGAATACCGGCGGTGGTGTTGCGCTGGTGTGCGTGCCGTGTGCAATAAAAGTTGTAAAAAATCGTTGCAGCACATTCATTTGCTTGAGCAGGTTCCTCAGTTGCGGGATCTGGCTCTGGGGGGATGAAATGGTGCTAACTGTTTGAGGTATTTTATGATTTACCTCTGTCGCCGTCGTTTTTTTCAGCTTTGACGTTTCACTCGGGGTGAAAGCGGTGTGCTGGCTGTTATCGATACGCATAGATGTCACATTTAATGATCTTGGTGATAGAAGTATCCCATAGGGTGTCTAACATAATCGCGATCCAGTGTGGTAATATGCCCGCTAAATTGTGACACCTAGGATACATCATTTCATATGTTATCTGTACAAGAGTTAAGCTGTGTCCGCGATGAGCGGGTCTTGTTCGATGATTTAAACTTTTCTGTGTCATCGGGCGAGCTGGTTCAGATAGAAGGGCACAACGGCGCCGGTAAAACCACCCTGCTGCGGATTATAGCCGGTCTTGGGCGGGCAGATAGTGGTGATGTGTTATGGCACGATGAAAAAATCGAATCTGCCCGGGAAGACTATTATCAGGCACTGCTGTTTCTCGGCCATCAAACCGGGGTGAAACGGGAACTGACCGCTTATGAAAATCTGGCCTATTTCCAGGCCATGCACAGTGAAAGCGACACCGCGACCCTCCAGGGCCAGGCCCAGGTGTCTGGAAAGGAGGATTTATGGCAAGCGCTGGCCCATGTTGGCCTGGCCGGGCGTGAAGATGTCCCGGCCGGGCAACTCTCGGCCGGGCAGCAGCGCCGGGTCGCCCTGGCCCGCCTGTGGATCAGTAATCATCCCCTGTGGATCCTCGATGAGCCCCTGACAGCAATTGATAAGCAGGGGGTGAAAGTGCTTGAACGGCTGTTTCTGTCCCACGTTGAGCGGGGCGGAATTGTATTGCTGACGACCCATCAGGATATGTTTACCGACAGCAATCACCTTCGAAAAATTAAACTGGGTAGCCGTTCATGATGTATGCAATTGTACAGGTGATCCGCCGTGAGCTGCTGATCGCTTTTCGCCGCCAGGCGGATGTGTTCAATCCGTTGTGGTTTTTTATTATCGCCATTACTTTATTCCCGCTGGGGGTTGGCCCGGAACCGAACCTGCTGGCCCGGATTGCGCCGGGGATCATCTGGGTTGCGGCGTTGCTGGCGGCCTTGCTGTCTCTGGAGCGGCTGTTTCGCGACGATTTTGTCGACGGCTCGCTGGAACAAATGCTGATGATGCCGACCCCGTTGCCGGTGCTGGCATTTGCCAAGATGATCGCGCACTGGATGCTGACCGGGTTGCCTCTGTTGCTGATCAGCCCGCTGCTGGCGATTTTGCTCTCACTCGACTGGCAAACCTGGCTGGCTGTGGTGCTGACGTTGCTGGTGGGCACGCCGACCCTGAGCTTTCTCGGAGCGATAGGGGTGGCGCTCACAGTGGGGCTGCGTAAGGGCGGGGTGCTGCTGAGCCTGTTGATCCTGCCGCTCTATATTCCGGTATTGATTTTTGCGACCTCGGCGATTGATGCAGCCAGCCTGGGCATGGCATATAACGGTCAGTTGGCGTTGATGGGCGCGATGTTGGTCGGATCGGCAACCTTGTCTCCATTTGCTGTCGCAGCTTCGCTACGCATTAGTGTGCAATAAAAGATTACAATTACACACACATCAAAACCGTCTCATGAGACAAAATCTCGTGCGACAACTTTGAGCGAGAACAAGGAAGCGGCAGATATCGCAGCGATTACCCTTAAAGGGGTATTTTGCTTTCGGTACACTGGCTGAATGATCAGGTCATATGCTGAAGCCCTGTTCCCCCGGCTGTGAGCAATGGGCCGGTAATAAACGTATTCATTACTATTACACAAGTAGAGCAGAAATATGTGGAAGTGGTTACATCCCTACGCGAAAGCTGAAAATTGCTACCGTCTGTGCGGTACGTTATTGCCCTGGTTTTCTGTGATTGCCTTCTCGGCTATTCTTGCCGGTACCCTTTGGGGGCTGATGTTCGCGCCGACCGATTATCAGCAAGGTGACAGTTTCCGGATCATCTACCTGCACGTCCCGGCAGCCATCTGGTCTATGGGCGCGTATATGTCGATGGCGATCGCCGCCTTTATCGGGCTGGTGTGGCAAATTCGATTATCGGATATGGCGGCTGCGGCGATGGCGCCGATTGGTGCGGTCTTTACTGCGATTGCATTGCTGACCGGCGCAATCTGGGGGAAACCCATGTGGGGCGCCTGGTGGGTGTGGGATGCTCGCCTGACTTCTGAGTTGATCCTGCTGTTCCTATACTTGGGGGTGATCGCTCTCTATAGCGCCTTTGATGATCAAAAAACGGCTGCTAAGGCGGCCGGTATTCTGGCGATTGTCGGGGTGATTAATCTGCCGATTATTCACTTCTCGGTAGAGTGGTGGAATACCCTGCACCAGGGTGCGACAATCACCAAGTTTGATAAGCCTTCAATCGACAGCTCAATGTTGTGGCCGCTGCTGCTCAATATTGTTGGTTTTGCCTGTTTCTTCGGTGCGGTGACTCTGATCCGGCTGCGGAATGAAATTATTACCCGGGAAAGCCACCGTCCGTGGGTACGTGAATTAATGAAGTGAGGCCATTATGCATTTTGACTCTTTCAGTGACTTTCTGGCGATGGGCGGCTATGCCTCCTACGTTTGGGCCGCCTACGGGATCTCTTTTGCAGCTTTGCTTTGGATCTTACTTTCAAGCCTGGGCAAGACGCGCCGCCTGTCGGCCGAGATCAAAAATAAAATCGCTCGTGAGCATCGGATTAAAGCAGCGAAAAAACTGGAGAACACACTATGAACCCGAGACGGAAAAAGCGCCTGACGTTAATTGTAGCGTTGGTAGTGGGCCTCGGCGCAACGGTTGGTTTAATGCTTTATGCTTTGAATCAGAATATGGACTTGTTCTATACCCCGACCGAACTGGTGCAGGGAAAACCGGATGGCACCAAACCATCGGTCGGTCAGCGACTGCGGATTGGGGGCATGGTGGTGGATGGTTCGGTCTCTCGCGATCCAAATTCACTGAAAGTGAGCTTCCAGGTTGCTGATGTTGGCCCGGCGGTGACGATTGTGTATGACGGTATTCTGCCGGATCTGTTCCGTGAGGGGCAGGGGATTGTCGCCCAGGGGGTTCTGGTTGACGCAACGACGATTGAGGCGCATGAAGTGCTGGCCAAGCACGATGAAGAGTACATGCCGCCAGAAATTGCCGAAGCGATGAAGAAGACCCATGAACCGCTTCAATACACTGAAGCGCAGATGCAGGGAAGTGTTCAATGATTGCAGAATTAGGGCATTTCAGCCTGATTATTGCCCTGGGGCTGTCGCTCTTGGTCAGTATCTACCCCTTATACGGTGCATCTACCGGTAACTCAACCTTAATGCGGATGGCGCGGCCGCTGACCTATGGGATCTTCGGTATGTTGCTGTTGTCGTTCGTGATCCTGTGTTACGCCTTCTACAGCAATGACTTTACCGTCGGTTACGTCGCCAGCAACTCGACCAGTATTTTACCCTGGTACTATCGGATCACTGCGGTTTGGGGGGCCCATGAAGGCTCCTTGCTGCTGTGGGTATTGATCCAGGCAGCCTGGGCAGCAGCGGTAGCGATGTTCAGCCGTGGCATGCCGCAAGAGTCGGTCTCCCGCGTACTGGCCGTAATGGGGATGATTTCGGTCGGCTTTTTGTTGTTTATCATTCTGACCTCGAATCCGTTCCTGCGTACCCTGCCGTACTTCCCGGTAGAAGGGCGCGACTTGAACCCGCTGTTGCAGGATCCGGGCCTGATTATTCACCCGCCGATGCTGTATATGGGGTATGTCGGGTTCTCGGTTGCCTTCGCCTTTGCGATTGCGTCGCTGATGACGGGACGTCTCGATACCGCCTGGGCACGTTGGTCGCGTCCGTGGACGATTGCGGCCTGGTCGTTCCTGACGCTGGGGATCGCACTGGGTTCATGGTGGGCTTACTATGAGCTTGGCTGGGGCGGCTGGTGGTTCTGGGATCCGGTGGAAAACGCCTCCTTTATGCCATGGCTGGCCGGGACCGCGCTGATGCACTCGCTGGCCGTGACTGAAAAACGCGGTACCTTTAAAGCCTGGACCGTCCTGCTGGCGATTTCTGCCTTCTCCCTGAGTTTGCTGGGTACTTTCCTGGTTCGTTCCGGGGTGCTGGTGTCGGTTCACGCATTTGCATCCGATCCGGCGCGGGGGATGTTCATTCTGGGCTTTTTGATCGTGGTGATTGGTGGCTCCTTGCTACTCTATGCCCTGCGGGGCGGCCAGATCCGCTCTCAAGGTAACTACAGCCTGCTGTCGCGGGAAAACCTGTTGTTGGCCAATAACCTGCTGCTGGTCGCCGGCTTGCTGGTGGTGCTGATCGGCACCTTGCTACCGTTGGTGCATAAACAAATTGGCCTGGGCTCGGTCTCTATCGGGGTGCCGTTCTTCAATACCCTGTTCACCTGGCTGATGATCCCGTTTGCTTTCTTCCTCGGCATCGGTCCGCTGGTGCGCTGGAAGCGTGACAAGATGGCGAACCTGAGTAAGCAGATGATCATCTCTGCGGTGATCACGGTGCCTTTATCCTTCGCGCTGATTGTAGGTTTGACGGATCATCTTGAGCCGATGGCCGTGCTGGGGATGGTGATGGCCATCTGGATCATCATTATGCACGGCTTCGAACTCTATGAGCGTGCGACCCATCGTCACACGCTGATGGCCGGGCTGGGCAAACTCGGCCGCAGCCACTGGGCCATGGTGCTGGGCCATATCGGCTTGGCGATCTCGGTGATTGGGATCACCTTGGTGTCGAACTACGATATCGAACGAGATGTTCGCCTGGCACCCGGCGAGACGGTGACACTTCAGAACTATGAGTTTCATTTTGATGGCTTGCGCGATGCCGATGGTCCGAACTACGACGGCTACATTGCTGATATCAGTATACGTCGCGAAGGCAAAATGGTGACGGTGCTGCATGCTGAGAAACGCTTCTACAGCGTGGCTGGCTCAATGATGACCGAAGCGGCGATTGATAGCGGTGTGACCCGCGATCTCTATGTTGCGCTGGGAGAAAGGCTGACCGATGATGCCTGGGCGATCCGCATTTATTATAAGCCGTTCGTGAACTGGATCTGGTTTGGTGCAACCCTGATGGCACTGGGCGGGGCTCTGGCGATCAGCGACAAGCGCTATCGCTTCCGCAAAACGGCCAAAGCAGCGCAACAAGCGAAGATGACCCGAGAAGCTGAGGTTCACTGATGAATAAGAAATTGTTATTTATTCCATTGGTCGCGTTTCTGGCCCTGGCCGTGGTACTGATGATCCAGCTGACTCGCAATGCCGAGGGTGATGATCCGACCAAGCTGGAATCTGTGTTGGTCGGTAAGCCGGTGCCCTCCTTTAAGCTCGAGGATCTGGTGGAAGCCGGAAAACTGTATGAGCAGGATATTTTTAAAGGGGAGCCGTTGCTGCTCAATGTCTGGGCGACCTGGTGCCCGACCTGTTATGCCGAGCACACCTATCTCAATGAGCTGGCGGCTCAGGGCGTGAAAATCATCGGCCTGAATTATAAAGATGAGCGGCTGAAAGCGGTGCGTTGGCTTAATGATCTGGGCAACCCGTATATTCATAGCCTGTTCGATGGTAACGGTATGCTGGGGATGGATTTGGGCGTCTATGGTGCGCCGGAGACGTTTCTGATTGATGCCAACGGGATCATCCGCTATCGCCATGTCGGAGATGTCAATGACCGTAACTGGACTGACACGCTGGGGCCGATGTACCAGGAATTACTGGAGGAGGCCAAAGGATGATGAAGCAATTCGCAGCGTTGCTGTTTGGACTGAGTCTCGTGCTTGGGGCGGCTTTGCCGACGTCCGCAGCCATTGATGTTTATGAGTTTGAGAGCGCTGCACAGGAAGATGACTTCCATGAGCTGACCGCAACGTTGCGCTGTCCTAAGTGTCAGAACAACAGCATTGCAGATTCCAACGCTGAGCTGGCCAAAGATATGCGCCAGAAAGCATTTGAGATGCTCAGTGAGGGCAAAAGCAAGCAGGACGTGGTGGACTATATGATTGCCCGCTACGGTAACTTTGTCACTTATGATCCCCCGTTGATGCTTTCGACGATCATTCTGTGGCTGGGGCCTTTGTTGTTTATTGTCATTGGCTTTACTGTGCTGGTGGTGCGCTCGCGTAAAAGCAGCGCGGCCAAATCATCAGCGACCATGGATGCTGCAGAAGCAGAGCGACTGAAGTCGTTGCTGAATGAAATGGAACCCTTAAAACCAAATCACGACGGGAAGGTGAAGAAATGACGTTGTTTTGGCTAGTAACCGTCGCTTTGGTTTTACTGGCGGCCCTGATTTTTGTCGCGCCGGTCTTTTTCGGTAAGGCACAGGATGATACCGCCAGCCGTGATGAGTTAAACAAGGCATTTTTTAAAGACCGGGTCGGCGAGCTTGAATCTGAAGCCAGCGAGGGCCTGGTCTCCAATCGTGAAGAGCTGGTGTCTGAGTTGCAGCAATCACTGCTTGATGATGTTCCGGCGAACTCGGATCAGCGCACAGCTAAGAGCAGTCCGGCGATTTTGATCCCGGGACTTCTGATCCTGGTTGGGGTCAGTTATGGTGCTTACCTGAGCGTCGGCAGCATCGATAAAGTCGACAGCTGGCAACAGACGGTGCAGCAGCTTCCGGAGCTGTCAAAGCGCCTGATGCAGGGCAATCAGGGCGAGCCACTGACCGATCAGGAAATGGATGCGATGACGCTGGGCTTGCGTACCCGTTTACATGAAACGCCGGATGATGCCACGGGGTGGTTGTTGTTGGGTCGTATTGGGATGGCCAATCGCGATGCTGATACGGCGCAGGGGGCGATGAAGCGCGCCTATGCGCTGGATCCGAATAACCCGGAAGTTCAGCTCAGCTATGCTCAGACGCTGATGATGATTGGCGATCCGGCACAGAGCGAGCAAGCTCGCCGCTTGTTGAAAGCTGTGGTCAAGCAAGATCACACCAACTTGCGTGCGATGTCGCTACTGGCTTTTGATGCATACGAACGCGCAGACTATGAGCAGGCGGTGTCTTACTGGACCATGATGAAAAACCTGATTGGTGACCAGGACTCGCGTGCGCAAATGTTGACGCGCAGTATTGAGCGGGCACAGGCACAGCTTCAGGCCGCAAACAATGCAGCTAATAGCGATGCCTCTGTGGCGGTGAAGATTGAGCTGGATCCGACGGTGAATCTGCCGACTGAGGGCGTGGTAATTGTGTCGGTTCATTCAGCAGACGGTGCCCCGATGCCGGTTGCGGCGCGGCGGATCCCACTGTCCCAGTTCCCGATCTCTCTGACTCTGACCGATGGGGACAGTATGATCCCGGAGCGGCAGATGTCTTCGCTGCCGAGCATGATCGTGAAAGCACGGATTGATAC
This sequence comes from Photobacterium atrarenae, assembly GCF_024380015.1. Classification (NCBI taxonomy): domain Bacteria; kingdom Pseudomonadati; phylum Pseudomonadota; class Gammaproteobacteria; order Vibrionales; family Vibrionaceae; genus Photobacterium; species Photobacterium atrarenae. The sequence goes on along the minus strand of NZ_CP101508.1, from coordinate 2,494,810 downwards.
CGACGGCAATGTGATGACCAAACAGGGTGACTGGTATGGTCAGAGTGACGTGATCCCTCTGGGCGGTTCAACCAATGTCCTGATCAATAAACAATACTGATCACAACACTGGCACAATTCGAGCAGGCTGGATATCATTGTCCGGTCTGCTTTTTTGTTTCATAGGGTATCTCATTGAAAAAAATAACATTACTCACTTTTTTATTCGCATTGTTGCTCACAGGATGTGCTGAGACACCCAACGATGACACCGTAAGCACGGTGGATGCAGAAACCAATGCGGAGTTGGCTGAAGCAGGCCCGGCTTATAACGTCGAAGGGACGTATGATCCCTTTGAAGGTTTTAACCGCACGATGTGGGATTTGAATTATAACTACCTTGACCCATATATCGCGCGTCCGGTGTCGCTGGCTTACGTTGACTATGTCCCTTCACCGTTACGAACAGGCATTCGCAACTTTCTTTCTAACCTGGATGAGCCGGCCAACATGGTCAACAGCATCATCATGCTCGATGGCGAGCAAGCGGTCACTCACTTCAACCGGTTCTGGATCAATACCGTGTTCGGGATTGGTGGCCTGATCGATATTGCCTCGGCCGCCGATATTCGTAAACCCGCCGAGCCTGGCTTTGGCGATGCGATGGGTTATCACGGCGTGCCGAACGGTCAGTATTTCATGGTGCCTTTCTATGGCCCGACCACTCTGCGTGAAGGGACCGGCGATTATGTCGATGGCTTGTACTTCCCGCTGAGTTTACTGACTTTCTGGCAAAGCCTGGGTAAATGGGCCTTCGAAGGAATGGAAGATCGCGCAGCACTGGTCTCTCAGGAAGCGATGCTGAAAGATTCACCGGATCCGTACCTCTTCACCCGTGATGCCTATATCCAGAACCGTAACTTCCGCGCGAGCGGTGGCGAGTTGGAGTTGGAAGAGCCACAGGATGAAGAGTACCTGGACGACTTCCTGGATGAGATTAATGAGTTTTAAGTCATGCCACACAACTGCATCGATTTGATTTCTATTTTCAATCAAACTTTTTTAGAAAGTTACAATACCGAACTGGTTCGCGGTACCGATGAACCGATTTATCTGCCAGCGGATGAGGCACATCCGCATCACCGGATTATTTTCGCCCACGGTTATTTTGCCTCGGCCATGCACGAAATTGCGCATTGGTGTATTGCCGGTTCCGAACGCCGGTTGTTGGAAGACTACGGGTATTGGTATGAGCCGGATGGCCGGACGGCAGAAAAGCAGGCTGAGTTTGAAAAAGTCGAAATCAAACCGCAGGCCGTGGAGTGGATTTTGTCAGCCAGCTGTGGATTTCGTTTTCAGGTCAGCTGTGATAATTTAAGCGGCAGCTGTGAGCCGGATCGAATTGGCTTTACGCGAAAAGTGCGCGAGCAGGTGTTGCGCTATCTCGAACAGGGGATACCTGAGCGGGCGAAGATTTTATCGGAGGCACTCCGTGAACACTACCAGATTGATTCGCTGCGCCCGGCAGATTTTCCTGAGCCGGTACTTGCGCTGTAGCGTCAGCCGCATACAATCTCCGGGTCCAAAATTCCTTTGAATGAAGAGTTACTGAACATGATGATCCAGCAATACGAAGAGAAACTACTGACGTTGATTGATCAGACGGTAGAAACCGCATCGGATGATGAGCTGTTTGCTGGCGGGTACCTGCGAGGTCATATTTCGCTTTCAGCTGCAAATTGCGAACTCGAAGGCATCACTGATGTGGCGCAGATGAATACCCTGGTTGAACAAAGTCTCTCTGATGCACAATCAGAACTAGCACCAGCGGATCAGGTGATCGTTAAAGAAATGTGGCTTCAACTGCAGCAGTCGGCGACTGCATAGCTTGTGTGATCACAGAATCAGTTGAATAAGCTTAATGAAAAAGTGCTAATTGATAGCACTTTTTTATTAATGAATGCTAATTATTTGTACTCAAATACTTACGCTTATAATCTGAAGATCGGGCAAAAATTAAGGTCGGAATGGCGACAAAAATAAAACCAATTGCGTATTCAAGGTTATTGTTTTCAAGCAGCTGATAGCAACTTAAAATAAAAATTGTCATTGTAATTAATATGTTAAATTTGTGGAGCAGCGGGTGATTCACTGAAAAATGAGCGTACAACCTAAACATGCCCAGTTACCTCTTTTACAATCAAGTCAAAAAAGTGACATTTTGTTCGCCATATGTTTGACGATTTGTTGTGTTTTTATAATCACTATTTTAGCTTAAATTGAATGCTTCGCAGGAATAGACAGATATTTCTCGCTCAAGATCACGCTAATAATAGAATTATAAATAAAAGCGAGGTATTTATATACCTCGCTTTTGATTTCAGCTCATTGAAAAAGATAATTATTTGTTCATCGGCTTTCGCCCATACCAGGGGGAGCGGGCATCTGTCACACTAAACAGCTGGTATTTGCGGTTCAGCATCTGACCCCCATCCCGGCTCAGCGGTAACCAGGAAATCGTGGCGCGGTTGGTGCTTGGCTTCACGGTCATCACGTCAAACGGAATTGAGATATAGAAGCCCTTGTTATAGCTCCCTTCGCCGAACTCTTCTGCCGACAGGTTTGTTTTTGCCGCAAAGGCACCGACAATGACGCCGCTGTCAAACTGCTTAGAAAAGTCGATGGTGATCCCTTTATCTTCTGTCAGGTACTGGCCGGCACTGACTTTGAACAGGGTATTCGGCAGCCATTCCCACTGCGGCTGATAATACACCGTGGCATGGCCGGTCACAGCACCGGTTTGAACCCGGTAATTTCGGTTGGTGATAGGATCAAACTGAACTTCTTCCGTGAAAAAGCCCAGCTGCGAGTCCGGATCGCGCTGGATCACATAGTTGGCATCCAGGCCTACGGCCCAGTTGCTGCCAAACGGACGATAGAGAATTTCACCGCCAACGCCGCCGAACATCATCTCCAGGTAACCGGCATACGCCTGGCTGTACCAGTTATCCCCCAGGCGATCCATCCAGGTGAGCTGAAGGTTGTTGACGCGTACCGGATTGTCATTGATGTACTGGCGCACCAGCGTCCGAACCCGTTTCAGGTCGGTGCCATCGGGTGGGACTTCATACAGAAACTGGTCGTAGTTGTCATAGATATTGAAGTAGAGGCCGCCGCCAAGCTCGACATGATCCCCGAACCAGTAACTGGCACCGGCATTGACCCCAATATTAAACAGGTAAAAATCTTCAGAGCCGCCGAAGGATTGCTGCAGGGTCGGGGCGACACTGATATCCCAGGCCTTGTCAGATTTAGCAATCAGTTTTCCGTTTGGGGTTGAAGGAGAGCCAACGCTGCTGGCATCACTGATGTCGGCATTGAAATATTCATGCTGTGCCACCCTGGCAAACTGTTCACGATCGATCCGTGTTTCAGTAACTGCCTGGTGGTTGGCAGTTTCAACCAGCCGGTATTCTTTTGCTTCGGGCGCCTGGTTTGCAAGCAAGGTTGCCGCGCGTTGGTGAGCCTCATCACGGTTACGGTATTTGGTTTGCGGGGCAACTACGGTGATAGCCTCTTCGGAGGCGTAAACTGTCGGATCCTGGTAGCCGGCGATGGTATGTAAGTCTTGCGCCAATTGCTCCCATTCTTTAGCCGAGAGCCCTTGCTCCGGTGATGTGTGGCGGGGCTGATAGGCCGGCGTCGGCTCATCGCGCCAGATTGCCTTCATCTGATTAAAATTGGTGTTGAGGTTGAAGCCGACCGTCCAGGTATTGCCCCGTTCATAACTGAGGCGGAGATCTCCCCAGTCGCTCAAGCGATAGAGCATGCCATAGTTGAGCTTGCTGTCTTGCGGCATGTCGATGCCACCCCGGGTGACCGGGAAGTCACTGGTGTAATCATTGCCGTCATACTCTAATTTCAAACGCAGGGGTTGCCACGGGCTCTGATATTCAATACCGCCGAACAGGGCGCTACAACCACTGAACCAGCGCTCAAAATCGACACTCCCACCTTTGCCTTTATATTCAGTCCCCCGATCACAGTCATTGCCCAGTGCTTTATCACCCCGGAAGTTGGCACTGTTACCAAGATAGCCCCAACCGATGCCGAGGGTAAAGTCAAGCGGTCCGATATGTTTGCTGGCTGCGATAAACTCACCATCAAATAGTCCGGTCCCCCCGAAATCCCGCACCCCGATGGATGTTTCCGGTAACCAGTAGCTCTCTTTCAGTAGTCGAACCTTGAAGTCAATGCCTTTGTCGGTGTATTTGGTATCGCCACTGAAATTTTCGTCATTACTATAGAGCAGATCCTGAACCAGGGTGTAGCGAATGGTGGATTCCAGCCAGGGGAGGAGTTGCAGTGACACTGTATAGTGGTGGTACTCATCATTGAATGTACCGCCGGCCGTAAACTCACCTTCTGCAGCCATCCGGCCGGAAGGCATTTGGATCAGACCGACGCCGCCAAAGTCGGTTTGTGACGGTGTAAACGCCGGAGCGCTGAACTCATCTGCCAGGGGTGATGCGGCGGGCAATGTCGTCAATGCCGCCGCAGACAGTGAAAAGAGAATACCTTGTTTCATTAGAGGGCCCGGTGTCTTAGCAAGTTGATGATGTCTTGATTGAGAGATTCAAATCCTGAAGGCAAAGATTGAAAACCCAAATAGAGAGTTGCGCCAGGCGCAATATCCCGGTGTTGATGATTCCAGTATGCGATGGGATGGTGCTCAATCGTGCCATCAGGTTGGATCACCACGGCATTGCTGCTTTCTGCGTTATCCAGGGGTTTCAGCTGTGTTAAATACTCACGAGCGCCGGTCCGTTCTTGCCATGGCAGTTGTTGCGGAGAGCTGACTGCCCCAAGAACTAAAACTGATGTTGGACGGGGCGGCAACACAAGCAACATATTTTCAGATATTAGGGGATTGAGCGATGGTGTGATCCGGACTTGATCCACATCAACCGCAGAGAAAATTCGGGGGGGAAACACCTGACTTTCCAATTGTTCGATCAACGCCAGAACCGTCGCTTGTTGCTCACCTTGCCATTGCTGTGAAAGTGCTTGAAGCCGGGAAATAACCCGTGATTTATCTGGTAGGGTTTGGTTCAAATAGAAAGATGCTCCGGGCCAGTAGATTGGGCCTGTTTCAGATTTTCCGGTAATACGGTGAATATTCTGACGGGTGTCTTCAAGGATCTGGCTCACCCGGACCGGCTGAGCATAGCGCAGTTGCAGTTGTTGTTGGTTGGTGATTGAAGTCGCGACACTTACTTGAACCCCGGATTGTGGGGTTGATAGGTGCTGTGTCGTGCCCTGCGTCGCAGAAGCTGGCGGAACTAAAGAGAAGAAACTCAGGCTACCCATGAGCATCGCGGCGCCGCAGGTGATCTTCGCCACAACACGGAACAGGGATGGAGAGGTGTGGTTAAAACTCGTCATTTGAAGATTACTCAATTGAAGGCCTTGGGACATTAATGTGCTGAAAAAGGTTTGAGTAGCGTGATCTCAACATAAGGCAGACCGGGCGCCAGTTTTTGCCTACTCTTGAGGACTGTTCCGGTTTGCGGGTGTAACCAGAAATCATTGTCAAATGTCATTGCCAGGCTTTCAACCGTTACGTGTTCCGTAAAATGTAACGTTTCGACCGGTGTGTCATTGATCAGGACAACGGCTTTCCCCTGATTCGAAAACTTTGAATTGAGCTGGTAACCGAAATGATAACCGGGTTGCCAGTCGATTTTCCGTTGCCAGTGCTTGGGGGTTTGCGCCAGGTGGAGGCCCTGTGCCAGTGGATCGGTGACGGTTGATTGCAACGCACTCAGATTTCCACTCGGAAGATTCAGCGTTTTGACTAAGCGACCATGTTCGGTCACCAGCATCCCCTGATCACTCGACAGCCATTTCAGTTGGAGCGGCTGCTGGCTGTTGGGGGAAGAGCCAAACCTTGGCTCAGCAAGCGCCAGTACCATAAACGCCTGCGGACCATCACCTAAACGGGCATACAAACTGGCATAGGGCAGGCTTTGAATTTCAAGTTCACTTTTTTGGACATCAGTTTCGCCTAGCAGTGCAAGGCGAAGCGTGTCATTGACGTCATTAAATTTCTGGCTGCATCCGCTCAAAAAGAGAGTCGCAACAAGAAGAGTGAAACAGGTGCGTATTGGCCGGAAGGGGGGGGTGACAAAAGAGAATAAGGTGACTGCAAACATAAGTCATCCGGAGCAGTAATTAGGACAAATTGAAGGTAAGAAATAACCGCACTCATGTGCGGTTATGATCATTAACTGTGATCAGCTTGGTCTGTCTTTGTTTGTATAAACGCTGACAATTAGCCCTGTGCTGATACAGAAGTTGTGTTGTTGTTGTCGTTGTTTGACGAGTCAGCAACGGCAACAGCGGCAACTGTGATAGCAGCGGCTGCAGCTACTGCAGTTGCTGTGATTCCACCGGCTGCTGCAACAGTTGCACCAGCTGTACCAGCTGCAACGCCTGTTGAGGCGCCTGCAGTAGCTGCCGTTGTTGAGGCTGCGCTAGCTGTCGAAGCTGTTGTACCTGCAGTAGAAGCCGTTGTTGTACCAGCTGTTGATGCAGTGGTAGACGTGGTGCCTGCCGTTGAAGCCGTGGAAGTAGAGCCCGCTGAGCCAGCAGAACCGGAAGTGGTTTCTGTGGCAGCCATTGCTGAACCAGCCATCGACATTGCAGCCAGCAGTGCGATTGCAGTCTTCTTCATCCTATTCCCTTATTTATAGAACTAATAATAACAAAGCGAAGATAACCTTCCCGTTAATGATATGAGCTATCGCGTTGGAAGGCAATGGGACCATCAATTTGTCATAAAGCTGATTTAATTTAGGGAACAAGGTCTCAGAATATTGATTGTGTCAATTAGTAACTTTTTTGACTGTAATGAATTGCGGTGTAACTGTTGGATTTTTAATTGCGCGATAATTCAATAGGTTGCGATATAAATGTGGCAAGGTTACCATAAAAATGTGTGAAATTTGAGTTTCTCTCTTAGCCCATTCTGTGTAGAATATTGCGGCTGCAATCGTGACAAATGTATAACTTTTGATATTTCGTCACGTTTCAGTGCGCAACATCAGGGATGTCTGTCGAAACAGAGGATTGTTTCCGCACTAAACACAATTGAAGCTCTCTGAGTGCATTGGGAACTCGAACCCAAGGGCGGTAGCGTATCTAATTTGCACCTCCCCAGTCTGAAGCGACCAGTTCCAACCCATGATTAAACCCTGCTGTTCGGTTTAATCGCGCAAACACAAGAAGAAGTGAATGTACGCTCGAGAATTGGGCGGACATATCCTCGGGTGTTATCTAAGCATATCAATCAATTTGAAAGTTGAACTTTACGAATGATGCATTTTACAAAAAAGCTTCTCATTACAGCGGTAGCAACAGCAATGTTGGCTGGATGTACTGTGCCTGGTTCCCATTTAAGTGTTGATAACAAGAATGTGGTCACAACAGGCAGTGAGCAGGAAAAGGACATTTCGGAGCAGGTCAATGTATACCCTCTGACGGCAACGACAGCGATGCGATTTAAAGCAAAAAAAGCTTCTTCGCAAACCAACACAGCCTTAGACGCTGAAATCGCACGTTATCAGTACCGTATTGGGCCCGGAGATATTCTCAATATTACGATCTGGGATCACCCGGAGCTGACGATTCCTGCTGGTTCTTATCGGAGTTCTGCGGAAGCGGGGAACTGGGTTCACGCTGATGGTACAATTTTTTACCCTTATATTGGTCAGGTAAAAGTTGCTGGCAAAACTGTCACAGAAGTCAGAGAGGTGATTGCCAAGCGCCTGGCTGCTTATATCGAAAGCCCGCAAGTGGATGTCAATGTTGCTTCGTTCCGTTCGCAAAAAGCTTACATCACAGGTGAAATCAACAAGCCAGGCAAGCAAGCGATTACCAATGTGCCGCTGACATTACTGGATGCGATCAATAGCGCCGATGGCCTTGCTGAAAATGCAGACTGGCGCAATGTGACCTTGACCCGAAATGGGCAGGAAGAGCGAATTTCTCTGTACGCGCTGATGCAACGGGGCGATTTGACCCAAAATCGCCTGCTCCGTCCGGGCGATATTGTGCATGTACCACGTAACGACGCGCAGAAAGTCTTTGTGATGGGCGAAGTCAATGAGCCAAAATTGCTGAAAATCGACCGGGCAGGAATGAGCCTGACCGAAGCGCTGAGTAATGTCGGTGGCATCAACCAGCTTTCAGCAGATGCAACCGGTGTGTTTGTGATCCGAAGCAAGATGACTCAGGATGTGAATCCAAGCAACACCAATACTGAGCAGCAACAACGATTGGCTGACATCTATCAGTTGAATTTGTCTGATGCGTCAGCTTTGGTCATCGGAACCGAATTTGAATTGCAGCCCTACGATGTGGTTTATGTGACTGCGGCGCCGATCGTCCGTTGGAACCGTGTGATTACCCAACTGGTCCCAACCATTACCAGCTTCAATGAGCTGGGTGAGGGCGTGCTGCGGATTAGAAACTGGCCGTAATGGTTCGATGTTACAATCAGAAATATGATTACGATATAACCTATTGATATTGAGTTAAAAATTTATGAGCGTTACTCAAAACACTCAGGTGAAACAAGACTCGGAAGAGATTGATCTGGGTAAACTGTTTGGTATTTTGCTGGATAGCCGCTGGATCATTATTGCAATCACCTTTGTTTTCGCGATTGCAGGGATTGCTTACGCACTACTGGCAACACCGGTCTACAAAGCGGATGCCCTGATCCAAGTCGAGCAGAAAAGCTCCGGGATGCCGGCACTGGGTGAGATGGGAGAGCTGTTTGCCAGTGAATCCTCGTCATCAACTGAAATTGAAATCCTGAAATCGCGGATGATTTTGGGTAAAACCGTTGATAAGCATAATCTAACTACTGTTGTTACACCTAACTACTTGCCAGTTATCGGCAAAGGGCTTGCACGCATTCAAGGAGCGCCGATTGAAGCGCAGGTTGAGCGTTTCGACATCCCGGAAAATACTGATATGCCTGTTTATACATTGACTGTGTTAGATGGTGAGCTTGGCAGCTATGCGCTGACCGACCAGGAAGAGCAGCAAATCTTAACCGGGACCGTTGGAGAGTTGGTTCAAGCTGATGGGTATCAGATGTTTGTGTCGAAGCTTGACGCAGAAAATGGTGATAGCTTTACGGTCGCCAAGCGATCACGCCTGGATGCGATCCAATGGCTGCAACAAAACCTTGCGGTGAGTGAGCGCGGTAAACAAACGGGTATTCTTCAGTTATCGTTTACTGGCGAAAACCGAGCGGCGATTGAAGTGATTTTGAATGACATTAGTCAGAATTACTTCTTGCAAAATGTGGAGCGTAATTCAGCGGAGGCGGAAAAAAGCCTGCAGTTTTTACGCGGTCACTTACCGGATATTAAAGTGCAGCTAACCGCCTCAGAAGACTTACTAAATCAATTCCGCCAGGAAAACGAATCCGTCGATTTAGGCTTAGAAGCAAAATCGACGCTGGATGTCATGGTCGAGCTGGAAGCGAAACTGAACGACCTGACCTTCAAAGAAAGTGAAATTTCCCAGCGTTTCACTAAAGAGCACCCGGCTTATATCTCTCTGCTGGATAAACGAAAAACATTACTTTCAGAGCGAGAACGACTGAATCAGCAAATCCAAAAGCTGCCGAAGACACAGCGCGAGGTACTGCGTTTAACCCGTGATGTTGAAGTCAATCAGCAAATCTATGTTGAACTGCTGAATAAAGTCCAGGAACTGAATATCGTCAAAGCCAGCACGGTGGGGAATGTTCGTGTTCTCGATAAAGCGCAATCTTATACTAAGGCAGTGAAGCCGAAGAAACCTTTGATTGTCGTGTTGGCAACTTTGCTAGGCGGCATGTTAGCCGTTGCTATTGCTTTACTCCGTGCTGCATTTCATCGCGGTGTAGAGAATCCGGATGAAATTGAAGCCATTGGTTTACCTGTGTATGCCAGCGTTCCAATGTCTGACTGGCAGATTGAACTTGAGAACAAGCAAAAAGGAAAGCAAAGGCTTTCAGTTGAAGAGACTTTATTGGCGGTTTCTAACCCGGCCGATTTATCGGTTGAAGCACTCCGGAGTCTGCGTACCAGTCTGCATTTTGCAATGATGGAAGCCAAAAACAATATCCTGATGATCTCCGGTCCAAGTCCGGGCATCGGGAAGTCGTTTGTCTCTGCCAATATGGCAGCTGTGGTCGCCAAAGCTGGTCAGAAGGTTCTGGTGATCGATGCGGATATGCGCAAAGGGCGGATGGAGCGCCAAATGGGCGTGAGCGCAAAACCTGGGTTATCAGATTATCTCAGTGGCCAGGTGGGCATCGAAAACTTGGTGAAACTCCCGGGCGTCGAAAATCTGGCGTTTATCGGACGAGGTGAAGTGCCACCAAACCCATCAGAATTGTTGATGCATCCGCGCTTTAAAGAACTGTTGGATTGGGCATCAACGAATTATGATTTGGTCATTGTTGATACGCCACCGATTCTGGCAGTCACCGATGCGGCGATTGTTGGCGCCCATGCGGGAACCTCATTGCTGGTAGGACGCTTTAGCCAGAACACAGTCAAAGAAGTTGAAGTCACTAAACAGCGCTTCGAGCAGAATGGCATCGAAATAAAAGGGTTTATTTTGAATGCCGTGGTTCGCAAAGCTAGTAGCTATTACGGTGGTAACTATGGATATTACAATTATAGCTATGAGTCGAAGCACTAACGAATGACGGTGTAACTAATACTTAAGGCGCGGAGTTTTGTGCCTTAAGTGTATTTCAAGACAGTAATAGAGTAACCTATTGGCAGGAAACACCTAAATCCCCGCTATCTCTGATGACACAAGGCCCGTGCGGTATTTTTCGTGTCTCAATTAAACCAATTTTGTCTCAGGCTTTCTCAATGCCTGAGTCTTGATGTTGAGAATATTCAACATTGCATAGTCATTCTCATATCTTATTTTTATTTAAGTTGGCAAGAAATATGGCAAAGAAACGTATTTTGACGGTTTTTGGAACCCGTCCGGAAGCAATAAAAATGGCGCCATTAGTTCACGCATTAGCAGGCGACGAGCGCTTTGAGGCGAAAGTTTGTGTGACGGCGCAGCATCGGGAAATGCTCGATCAGGTTTTAGATTTGTTTGAGATCACCCCTGATTATGATTTAAATCTGATGAAAGCCGGCCAGACGCTCAATGATCTGACCGCGCGAATTCTGCTTGAACTGAAACCAGTGCTACAAGAGTTTAAGCCTGATGTGGTGCTAGTGCACGGTGATACAGCGACGACTTTTGCAGCAAGCCTGGCGGCTTATTACGAACAAATCGCAGTCGGGCATGTTGAAGCGGGTCTACGTACCGGCAATATTTACTCGCCTTGGCCGGAAGAGGCCAATCGTAAACTCACTGGTGCTTTGACGAAATACCATTTCGCACCAACTGAGACTTCAAAAGAAAACCTGCTGAAAGAAAATTATGACGAGCAGAACATATCGGTTACCGGTAATACGGTGATTGATGCGCTGTTGATGGTGAAAGGAAAAATTGATAATGATGCTGAATTAAATGCGACCTTAACATCACTGTTCCCATTCTTGGATGAAAACAAAAAGTTGATTCTGGTTACCGGTCATCGTCGCGAAAGTTTTGGTGGCGGTTTTGAGCGTATTTGTCAGGCTCTGGCTGAAACAGCAAAACAACATCCAGAAGTACAAATACTTTATCCAATGCACCTGAACCCGAATGTCCGTGAACCGGTCAATCGCATTTTGGCGGGTATTGACAATGTGCATTTGATTGAGCCACAGCAGTACCTGCCGTTTATCTATCTGATGAGCCGTGCCAATATCATTTTGACAGACTCAGGCGGTATTCAGGAAGAAGCCCCCTCATTAGGAAAGCCGGTACTGGTGATGCGTGATACCACAGAGCGACCTGAAGCGGTTGCGGCAGGTACTGTGAAACTAGTAGGTACCGATGTTGAAAAGATCGTAAGTAACTTAAATACACTGCTTACCGACGAAGCATCCTATCAAGCCATGAGTTATGCCCATAACCCTTATGGTGACGGTAATGCATGTGAGCGAATTTTGAACGAATTATCAAAATAAATATTAAATAAAAATTAGGGAAATAATGATGTCATATGAAACGGTATCAGTAATTGGCTTGGGTTATATTGGCTTACCGACAGCCGCCATGTTTGCATCTCGCAAGAAGAAAGTGATTGGTGTGGATGTTAGCCAGCATGCTGTGGATACCATTAACCAAGGGAAAATTCATATCGTAGAACCAGATCTTGATATGCTGGTAAGTGCTGCTGTACAGCAAGGTTACCTAAAAGCAGTCACTACACCGGAGCCTGCAGACGCATTTTTGATTGCTGTACCAACGCCTTTTAAACCTTGCAAAGAGGGTGAAGTACCTGAGCCTGATTTAAGCTACATTCATGCAGCAGCAGAAGCGATTGCGCCTGTACTAAAAAAAGGCGATTTGGTTATCCTTGAATCTACCTCACCAGTTGGCGCAACAGAACAGATGGCAGAATGGCTGGCGAAATATCGCGAAGACCTAACTTTTCCTCAGCAGGTTGGTGAAGTTGCAGACGTTAACGTTGCGCACTGCCCTGAGCGAGTGCTTCCAGGTAAGGTGGTAACAGAGTTGGTACAAAATGACCGAGTAATTGGTGGAATAAGCAAGCGCTGTTCAGAACGTTCAGTAGAGTTATATAAGACTTTTGTTATGGGCGAATGTGTTGTTACCAACGCACGTACCGCTGAAATGGCAAAGCTGACAGAAAACGCCTCAAGAGATGTTCAGATTGCATTTGCTAACGAGTTATCTATTATCTGTGATGATTTAGATATTAGTGTATGGGAGCTAATTTCTTTAGCAAATAGGCACCCACGAGTGAATATTTTACAGCCGGGACCTGGTGTTGGAGGGCATTGTATTGCCGTTGACCCATGGTTTATAGTTTCCAAAACACCAGATAAAGCTAAGCTAATACATACAGCACGTAATGTTAATGATAGCAAACCAAGCTGGGTTGTTGATAAAGTAAAAATTGCAGTAGCTGAATTTTTAAATTTAAATCCAACTAAAACAATTAAAGATATTACTATTACTTGTTATGGTTTGGCATTTAAAGCTGATATTGATGATCTTCGTGAAAGTCCTGCCTTGGAAATAGCAAAGATTATTGCAAATGAACATGCAGGTGAAGTTACGGCAATTGAACCTAATGTTGACTCAATTGATGTTGATAATATTCGGCTTGTTACTATTGACGAATCACTTTCAAAAACAGATATCCATGTATTATTAGTAGAACATCAACAGTTTAAAAAGATAAAAATTCAAGATCAATTTGTAATTGATACAAAAGGCATATGGTAAATACGAAGTCAAAATTGTATTTTTGGAGCAAAAATGTTCAAAGACAAACTAAAGGGTTTTGTATTAGATACTTTACCTGAAGACTTTTGGCCGTACCAGAAAGATTATTTGAAAGTTAGAAAAGTCATAAATGACTCAAACCATTTTACTAAAGAGCAGATGGTTGATTTTCAATTTAATAGAATGAAAGAGCTAATTGATTATACATGGAAAGAGTCAAAGGGTTATAGAGAGTATTGGTCAGATAATAATTTTAATCCAAGCGATTTTAAGAGCTTATCTGATGTAGTAAGAATACCATTTATCTCTAAAGAAGTTATCAGAGATAATATTGAATTATTTAGTATAAAAAATTCAAACAAACCATATGTAGTATCTACCAGTGGTTCAACAGGTAAGCAGTTCCAATTTTATCAAACAAAGAAAATAAGGGCTCAGGATACTGCATTTGTTGATGATCTTTGGTCCCATTTCTATTCAAAGATGAGTAGAAAAACGAAGCGTACTTTTCTAAGAGGAGGTATTCAAAAGAATAGCATTCAAAAAGATCCTTTTTTTGGTCTTAGATTAAGTAGCAGAGAAATTTCGGCAGAATTAGTTTTCGAATTTATCAATGCGATTGATAAATACAAAACTCCAATTTTTCATGTTTACCCTTCGTCGCTTTATCTAATGTGTAAAATAATGATAGAGAATGGTATAAACAGACCGAAGCATATATTTGATGTAATATGTTTTGGTTCAGAGCCGATATATGAATTTCAACTTTCAGCAATAAAGAAAATATTTCACGAGCCACTCTCTTTCTGTTATGGAAATACAGAGAAAGTGGCCTTCGGAGGAAATTGCTCTCATAATGATGCATATCATATGTATCCACAATATGGCTATACCGAGTTAGTTGATTCTTATGGCGAGCCTGTAAGTAAAGGTCAGCGTGGCGAAATTGTTGGTACAAGCTTTTGGAATTTTCAGACACCATTCATTCGTTATAAAACCGGTGACATGGCAGTACTAGGCGATTCAGAATGTAAGTTTTGTGATAAAAAATATCAGCTGCTAAGTTCTATTGAAGGAAGAATGCAAGAGTATGTTGTAAGCAAGAGTAAAAGTATAATGCCGATAACATACTTTTCATCAATACATGATGATACATTTGAAACAATAAAGCAGTTTCGCTTTCAACAAAAAGAAATTGGGGTAGTTGATTTTTTATATTTAAGAAAAGAAAACTTAGAGACAGATATTAGCAGTATTCGTCAACGCCTAGAGTTTGCGCTTGGTAATGGTTACGATTTAAATTTAATTGAAGTTGAGAACATAAACTTGTCTAAGAGTGGTAAGATGACATATCTTGATCAATTTTTAGATATAAATCAGTTTATGTAATAATTAAGCTGCTAATTAATTAGCAGCTTTTGAGGGCTAATTTATGCGAGTTTTCAAATTAGGAAAATGGGCTTATAAAAGAAATTATAAATTTATTCAATCTCTTTGTGAGCGATATATTAGAATTGTTTATAGCATGTCTATAAAAATGGAAACGAGGATAGGAGAAGGAGTGAAGTTTGGCTATGGGGGCATAGGAGTTGTTATTCACCCTAAAGCAATAATTGGAAAGAATGTTACAATAGCTCAAAATGTAACAATTGGTATGAAAAATGTGAACCAAAAAAGAGAGCCTGGAATAAATTATTTACCTGTTATTGGTGATAATGTTTATATTGGAGCTGGAGCTGTAGTGCTAGGTGGAATAAATATAGGAAATAATGTAACGATTGGGGCAAATTCCGTTGTCATTTCAGATATTGAAGAAAACACTGTAGTTGCTGGAATTCCTGCTAGAGTTATAAAGCAAAATGTTTAAAAAGTTTCTTTATTTCTTTTCGGTTAATATTGTTGTCAAGTTTTTATCATTCGGAACTTTATTAGCTGTAGCTACAATTCTTACACCACAGGAGCTTGGAAGCTTAAAAACAATTCAATCAATATCTGAAGTTATAACAACGATTTCAATTCTAGGGTTAAATACTGCTTTTTTAAGGTTTTATCCAATATCATTAAACAAAGAAAGAGATAAGATAGAAACAACATATTTTTACACAATACTGTTCTCGTCAGTTGTTTTAACTCTGATATCTCTTTTTTTATTTAAGAATAATCGGCTATACTTGCTATTGATACCGTCAACAGCATTGGTAAGTATATATATATATATATATCAATTACAAGACAGATATAAAGAGCTTGCTCTAAATCAAGCAATTATAAAAATATTATCATTCTTTACTGTCATTATATCGACAAAGTTTTATGGGTTGAATGGCTTTATTCTTTCAAATGTAGCTTTATCTTATCTTGGATTATTCTATCTTTTTATTAAAAATAAGATAAACTTACAAATAAAATATATCAGTACTCATTGTGTAAAAAAAGCATATCCTGTAGCTAAGTATGCTTTTGTAAGTACAATAATAAATGTAGTTACTGTCAATATTGGAATTTACATACTAAATATTACGGATGTTGATGGTGAAAAGTTAGGACTTTATTCGTTTTCAGCTATTTTGTTGATTGTTTTTCAAATATTAAGAAATGTAATTCAGCAGTTTATTAGTCCAATATTGACAAGGGAATCAAAAAATAAAGATGACTTTATATCAAAAGTAAACTCGTTGCAGAAAAAAGTTTATTTTGGCTTTACTTTAATAGCATTAGTGTCAGGATCAATATTTTATTTTCTATACAAATATACGCCGGTGTTTTTAATTAATTATAAAGATTCTTTTAAATATATTATATTTATGATTGGGCCTTGGTTGTTTTCATCTTATTACATCATTAAAGTTGTTGCTTTTAATTCCTTAGGATTGACAAAAGTAAACTTAAATAAGGATCTAATAATTTTTCCAATCACCATAATTGTGTCATATTCATTAGCTCTTTATTATTCAATACCTGGTTTGATTCTATCTCAGTATGTAATTGCAGTTATCACTTGTCTTGTCGTTAGAGTGATGTTTAAAAGAAACATAAATTCACACAGTTATAATTAAATATGCTTACCTATCAATTTCTTATATCTACATATTCAGAACGTGCTTTTGATATAGATTATCAAAATTTACCAAAAGCTGAAAATTTAAGCTATATTGTTGTTATTCAAAAACCATGTAATAATATCTTTGATATCAACCGTGATGATATCAAAATAGTTTATACAGATACAATCGGTGTAGCAAAGAGTAGAAATATTGCTTTAAGTGAAGCAACATCTGATGTTGTTTTTTTTATGGATGATGATGTTAGCTTTATTAATGATAAATTTAAAAAAATAGTTAATCAATATGAAAACGATGGAAGACTAATTTTTGCAACACATCAAATAAGTGATGAGTTTAATGAACCAAGGAAGCAATATCCAAGCGATAATACACTCCACACATTAAAGTCTATTTTGCGCTATGGAACTGTAGAGATCTCCTTAAGGAGAGAATTTGCAATCAACAAATCGATTAGGTTTGACGAAAGATTTGGGGCTGGTGTTTACTTATCTGCTTGCGATGAACCTATATTCTTAGCCTCACTTTTGAAAAACAAAGCAACCGGCAAACATTTTGATATATTCGTATTTTCTCATCCCAGAGAGTCAAATGGTACTTTGAGTGATAAGAAAAACTCCATAATGTCTAGGGGAGCTATGTTTAAAGTTATCTATGGACCTGTAGTTTCTATTCCGCTCATCTTTGCTTTTTTTATTAAAAAGTGCTGGAATTATAAGGGAAGTAGATTTGACTTTATAAAAAATCTTTTTTTAGGGTATAACCATGTCTAAAATTCTATTTGTTTGTAATTTTTATAATGATCCTAATAAAGTATCATCTCAAAGAACGACTCACTTGGTAAATTCTTTGAAGGATAAAGATTTAGATGTTGAAGTATTGGTTTCAGGTGAAAAAGATTCTTTTGAATCCGGTATTATGACTTTAGATGAAGCTAAGACCTCTAATACATTAAGTTTTATTCTCAATTTCTTCAAATATAAGAAGAAGTTAATTGAGCTGTCAAAAAAATATGATTTAATTGTTCTCTCTGTGCCTCGATTTTCACTCCTTTATTTTTTTTCTTTAAGCTTAAAAGGAAAGACTAAAATATTATTAGATTTAAGAGATCAATTACAATTGCAAGAGTTGAATCGAGAATCTAGAAGTAAAATATTCCAACCCTTGGTTAAATTATTAAATGTAATTGATCGAAACCTATTTTCTCGAAGCTTAAAATATGTCAATTCAATTGTGTGTGTCGGTGAGTATAGTAAAAATCACCTTATTGCTAATTTTAAAAAACAGACTGAGAGATTACCAGTGTATAATGTACACAATGGTTTTTTGATTAATGACTTGAAAGAAATTAAAAAGATTAATAATAGCTCCAGTCTTCAATCACATGTTTTAAATGCTGCATTAGTTGGCACAATATCTTCTTTTAGAGATTCATTAGATTTACGAAGCGACCTAAGTGTTTTAAGTAAACATCTCGTTAAATTGAACAAAACAATTAATTTAAAGCATTGGGGAAGAATAACCAAAGATCTTGAAAAGTATATATCGTCTCTTGAGAATGTTGAATATCAGCCTCAGGGTTTTATAGGAAGACAAGAGCTATTAAAACAGATTAATACATGTTCTTTTTCAATTTTGATTACATCAACAAAATTAAAGTGGGAACCAACCACAACTGTTTTTGATTACATTCTTAGTCATAATCCAATATTAATGTTGGGTGGAAGAAATAATGAAGCCTATAGGATTATAAATGATGTCAATCATGAATCCTTTTTTGCTGAAGAGTTTCCCGAACTATTACAAGTACCTTCGGTTTCAGTAAATGAAAATATTGATAAATATTCTAGAGAGTATAACGCGAATTTATTTTATGAGGCTTTGATTGAAACGCTTAAATAGTATTCTTGCACTTTATCGAAAAATTGGTTTTAAAAATCTAGTCAACAAAATATTTTTTCGTATAGTGAGACCTGGATTTAATCTTTATTACAAATACTCTAACTTGATCATTGAGAAAGGAAGTTATAATGTAAAATGGGAAATTAAAGAATTAAAATTACCACGTCCAACTAATTATGTTAATTTGAAGTGTATAGCTGATAACTATCTTGATGGTAAATGCTTTATTTTAGGTTATGGGTTAAAATCGGTTGTGAATAATGGTGGTGAAATAGATTATCATTATGACTTTTTTAACAATAAAGCATTTGATACTGGGCGTGTATCCCAAAAAGACTATTTAGTTGATGGGGCTGATATCAAAGTTCCTTGGGAAGTTGCTCGTTTAAAAGAGTTAGTTTATCTAGCTTTACTTTATGATTATAAATCAGATGGCCACGAATCTTACCCTGAGATAATATCAAATAGAATTCAACAGTTTGCTTCATTAAATAAAATAGGCTCAGGTATCCATTGGCAGTGCCCAATGGAAGTTGGCATTAGGATGGTGAATTTAATTTCAACATTCTGCCTTTTGAAACAAAATAACAAGCATTCTTTGTTAGATGATTCTTTGCCATTTATATATCAACATTATAGATACTTATCGGCTCATGATGAATTTAATTTTGGCTTAAGAAATAATCACCATTTATCTTGTTTGTGCTCATCTATAATCGGAGCTGTTTTTTTTCAGGATTATAAAAGACTTAAACAGTTAAAAAGTAAACTACTCAATGAGTTTAACTATCAATTTAATGATGATGGATCGAACTTTGAATCCAGCACTTCATATCATAGATATAGTTTAGATATGATTTGTTGGGCTTTGTATTTTATTGATGAAAAGCGATTTACAAAAAGATTTGAAAACAAGTTGATCAAAAGCTTTAAATTTATCAAGAATATAACTAACGATATTACGAACACTGTTCCACTTATTGGTGATAATGATAGCGGTTGGTTTTTGAATATTGCCCCTGAATTATCAAAAGACATGTTAAATTTGAAATTTAATTATAATTTCGTCTTTAATCATTTAAAGTATGGGACATTTAGTAATGAATTCATATATATGTTCTCCAAGAAAGATAAACTTGACAGTGACTATAGTGAATATGTCTTTCGAAATATAAAGCCTTCATCTTTTTCAAGGAAAAAATACACTTTTGATTTATGCTCTCAACATTTTGATGAGTATTATTATCCAAACTTTGGATTACTTGTTTTGAAGAATGAGAATACATATATTTCTTTTAGAACAGGTGGGCAATCATGTGGGCATATGCATAATGATGCTTTATCAGTTGAGTTATGGATTAATGGCAGTTGCATCGTGAAAGATCCTGGAGTTAGTGTATATACATCACATCCAGAAAAGAGAAATCTTTACAGAAGTTCATTCAGTCATTTTCAGCCAACTGTAGATAGTAATGAACAAAACTCGCTTTTAAATGGATTGTTTTCTTTATCTAATAATACTGCAAAAGGTTTATTTAGAGGTGAAAATTGTTATTTTTCATATTATGAGATAAATCAACAGCCTATTTTTAGGGTTTTAAGTATTTTACATGGAAAGCTAGAGATTAATGATCTCTCTTTAGCTGGTCAGCTTAATGAAGTAAATCTCGATTTTATTAATAGTCTATATTGTGAAAACTATGGAAGTTAAATTTAATAGTCAAATTTTTGTTCTGCTATTTATACCCTTAATTTCTATTTTTGATGTTAATCTTGCAGTATCTCAAGTTACTTTTGTCTTGGCTCTATTCTTTCTAATAGTATCAATCTTAATTACTGGCCATAGTGTTAAAGTTAATAGCTCTTATTATGTTTTATTTATTTCGATTGCTTGTGTAATTGTCTTGTCAAGTTTACATCGAGCTCTATTTTTTCATGATATAGATAATCAATTACTTATAAGAATAGTTAAGTTGGTTGTTTTTTTTCTGTACTTTACAGTTGCTCTTAAATTAGTTGGATTAACAAGTGTAGATAAATGCCTGCTTTATATTAAAGTTTTTCTTTTGTTCTTATCTATACATCTTTTAATTTTGGCATGGCAGCAGCTATCATTTAAATTTGGTTTTTATTTTCCTGAAATTGGAAAAACTACTGTTCATGGTGTAGAAAGTAATATTAGAGATTCTCTAACTCATAGGCTAACAGGAATTGCTAATGAACCTAGTTATATGGCAAGGGCATTATTGCAAATTTTAGTTTTATCTTTGTTCTTTTATGCATCTAGTTTGCGGAAGAAATCAATATATTTGTGCCTTATATTAGCTTCTATAATTTTTGGTTTTTTAACCTTCTCTATGAGTTTTATTTTTGCTTTTTTCATCGTTTTTTTCACTTATTTATTTCGAAGTTTTTCAGTGAGAACTTTTGCATTTTTAATACTATTTATTTTTCTTGTCTTTTCTATATTTTATTTAAATAAAGATTTTTATATATTTCAGTTCATACTTGATAGATTTAATACTGAATCATCTGGCTCTTCAGCTAGATCCCATGACTTAATTTTAGCACCAAAGATGTTTTTCGATAACTGTTCAATAATAACTTGTTCTATTGGTTTTGGACCCTCTTCAATTAAATACTTCAATGATTGGTTTAATGGTTATCTAATCTATGAAACTACTAACAATGTTTTTGTCGACGTTTTAGTTGAGTTTGGTTTTTTGATTTTGTTTTTTACACTTTCATTATTCTTTAAGTATTTTAGCTTAGTTGTAAAGTATAAATATTCTTTTTTATATTTTCTAGTGTTTATTCTATCTAACTTATTCAGAAGTGACTATCTAACATTTAACTACTATGTATATGTGGTCGTCGGTTTTATGCTACTTAAAGTTGAGCGCTTTTATCATCAAAATAATCTTTACAATATATGAGGCTACATGTTAATTTCTATTATCACACCAACCTATAACTCATCTGAGCAGATTCGAGAAACTTATTTATCTATTAAGAATCAGACCTACTCTAATTGGGAGTGGTTAGTTACCGATGATTGCTCAACAGATAATACTTATGATATATTAAAAGAGCTTTCTGATAATGATAAAAGAATCAGAATATTTCGAAATGAAGTAAACTCAGGTGCTGCGCATAGTAGAAATAACTCCATTTCTCAGTCTAATGGTCATTATCTTGCCTTCATAGATAGTGATGATTTATGGTTGCCTTCTAAATTAGAAACTCAACTTTCTTTCATGGTTGATAATAGAGTTGATTTTTCATTCACTTGTTATGAATTGATTGATGAAAGTGGAGAATTATGTGGTAAAGTTGTTGATTCCCATTTGAGCGGACCAGTCTGCTATGATGATATGCTTCGGAAAAAGGCTACTTTAGGCTGTTCAACAGTTATGTTAAAGGTCGATTCTTTTAATGACTTGAATATGCCATTAATTAGAACAGGTCAAGACTATGCTTTATGGCTAAAGCTGCTTAAGGAGGATAGTTTGGCATACCCTATATTAAAGGTTTTAACTCGTTATAGAATTATGCCAAATTCAATATCTAGAAATAAAATAAAGAAGGCTCGACGTCAGTGGCAAATTTATCGCGATATTGAAAAACTTTCACTCTTTATTTCAATTGAGTGTTTTATTTATTATGCATATCGTGCAGTTTTTAGAAAGTAATATTGATTTGCATCATGGCAGGAATTTTATGAATATAGCAGTAGCAGGTACTGGTTATGTTGGCCATTCAAATGCGGTATTATTAGTCCAACATAATGAAGTCGTTGCTATCGGTATCAATGAGCATAAAGTTAATATGTTAAATGATCGTATATCTCCAATTGTAGATGCAGAAATTGGAGATTTTTAGTAAATAGAAACCTTAGACTTAGAGCCACATCAGATAAGCAAGTAGCTTATAAAGATGCTGATTTTGTAATTGTTGCTACAACAACCGATTTTGATGTTGTTAATCATTACTTCAATACTTCTTCAGTTGAAGCTGTGATAAAAGATGTGATGGCCATTAACCCAAATGCGGTGATGGTTATCAAATCCACCATTCCGGTTGGTTACACTAAGCAGATAAAATAAGAACTGGGTTGAAAAAATATTATTTTTTCACCAAAGTTTCTCCGTGAAGGCCGTGCTCTCTACGATAGTTTATATCCATCCCGAATCATTGTGGGTGAGCAAAGTGAGCGTGCCAAAGTATTTGCTGATTTGCTGATTTGCTGATTTGCTGATTTGCTGATTTGCTGATTTGCTGGTTGAGGGGGCGCTCAAAGACGATATTGAAGTCTTGTTTACCGATTCAACCGAAGCCGAAGCGGTGAAGTTGTTTTCTAATACGTATCTTGCGATGCGTGTGGCGCACTTCAATGAGTTGGATTCTTACGCCGAATCTCATGATCTGGATACGCGTCAGATTATCGAAGGTGTTGGTTTAGACCCACGTATTGGCAGTCACTACAATAACCCGTCATTCGGTTATGGTGGTTACTGTCTGCCGAAAGATACCAAGCAGTTACGTGCGAACTACAAAGATGTACCAAACTGTTTGATTGGTGCAATCGCTGACGCCAACACGACACGTAAAGATTTCGTTGCTGACTCTATTTTTAGTCGCAGCCCGAAAACAGTCGGGATTTATCGTTTAATCATGAAGTCTGCTCTGACAACTTCCGTGCGTCTAGTATTCAGGGCATTATGAAGCGGATCAAAGCCAAAGGAATCGATGTCGTCATTTATGAGCCAGTATTAGAAGAGAAGGAGTTCTTCCATTCAGCTGTGATCTCAGATTTAAATGAATTTAAATCCATTTCTGATGTGATAGTTTCGAACCGGATGGCAGAAGAGCTTTTTGATGTAGAGTCAAAAGTGTATACCCGCGATCTGTTTGGTAGTGATTGATTTTTGACCGGTATCAAAATGCGGTACTCATTCATGATTTGATGAAATGATGCGGTTATCCACTGCATCATTTTATTACTGTCTCTATATAGGATATAGCGACAGTTTAATGGAAATATTAGGGGCTATGATGAAAAAAATAACAAAAGCCGTCATTCCGGTGGCTGGGCTAGGAACACGAATGCTGCCTGCAACCAAGGCAATTCCAAAGGAAATGCTGCCTTTAGTTGATAAACCACTCATTCAATATATTGTCAATGAGTGTATTCAGGCTGGTATCAAGGAAATTGTGCTGGTGACTCACTCGTCAAAAAATGCGATTGAAAACCACTTCGATACGTCGTTTGAACTTGAAGCGACCTTAGAAAAACGGGTCAAGCGTCAGTTGCTGGATGAAGTTCAGTCCATTTGCCCACCGGATGTGACCATTATGCATGTCCGTCAGGGCCAAGCCAAAGGGCTGGGTCATGCAGTATTGTGTGCGAAACCGTTGGTTGGTGACTCACCATTTGCTGTGGTGTTGCCAGATGTCATTCTGGATGAATACACAGCGGATCAGTCGACAGAGAATATGGCTGCAATGCTGAAGCGCTTTGAAGCGACGCAAGTCAGCCAGATTATGGTCGAGCCGGTGCCGATGGAAGATGTCTCAAAATACGGTGTGGTTGATTGTGACGGGGTTTCATTTGGTCCGGGTGAAGCGCAACCGTTGAAAGCAATGATCGAAAAACCTGCTCTCGATGATGCGCCATCCAACTTAGCTGTCGTCGGACGTTATATTCTATCCGCGACGATTTGGGACAAGCTGGCGATCACGCCACCAGGTGCAGGTGATGAAATCCAGCTGACTGATGCCATCGATATGTTAATGGTAGAAGAAAGCGTTGAAGCGTTTCATATGTCTGGTAAGTCCCACGATTGTGGTGATAAACTGGGCTACTTTAAGGCATTTGTTGAGTATGGCTTGCGCCATGATGCTTTGGGTGAGGATTTTACCCAATTTATAAAAGAATTAACGGCTTCTGAAGTAACATTAAAGCTAGTCGGTTAAGGATAAGAGTGCTGTTTTGGCAGTCAGAGCGGCACTTATTAGACCATTTACTCCGTAAGAGTTTGCTATGACAGCTACCGCATTTATTTTCGTTTTTGTCTTCTCTTTTTGCAGTCTGTTTGTTTTTCGTAAGCTGGCGAAAAAAGTCGGCTTAGTGGATAAGCCAAATGCAAGAAAACTCCATCAGGGCGTTATTCCGCTGGTGGGTGGGGTTTCAATTTTTACTACCCTGAGTATTGCCTTTTTATTATTTACACCGGTCGATCAAGACACCATTCTGTTTCTGGTGAGTGCGACGATTTTGGTGGTGATGGGGGTCATCGATGATCGGCTTGACATCAGTTTTAATATCAGGCTGGTGATTCAGGCGGCGGTTTCCCTGGCAATGATCCAGATTGCCGGCAAAAGCCTTCATAACCTAGGTTTCCTGATGGGCAGTGAAGCGATTGAATTGCCACTGGCGATGAGTTATCTGGTGACGATTTTTGGTGTGATCGGGGCGATCAATGCCTTTAATATGGTGGATGGTATTGATGGCTTGCTGGGTGGTCTGGCGTCTGTGACCTTTGCAGCCCTGGGCTACATGTTCCTGGTTGATGGTAATACAGAGCTGGCGGCGGTATGCGGCCTGATTGTGACGGCCATGGTACCTTATATTATGCTGAATCTCGGCTTCCCGCTGGGTCGACGTTTTAAAGTCTTTATGGGCGATGCCGGCAGTATCTTTATCGGGTTTACGGTGATCTGGCTGTTGATTGAAGCAACTCAGGGCGAACGAGTGACCCATATTCGTCCGGTCACCGCGCTATGGGTGATTGCTGTACCGCTGATGGATATGGCCACCATTATGATCCGCCGGATCCGCAAAGGTCAGTCACCATTTAAGCCGGACCGTGAGCACCTCCACCATATCTGTCAGCGAATTGGCTTATCTTCCGGGATGTCCCTGGTGGTGATTTGCTCCTTAGCATCAGTGCTGGCCGGGATCGGTATCTGGTCTGATGTGAATAAGATCAGCGAGTCGGTGATGTTCTTTAGCTTTCTCGCGGTGTTTGTCGGATATTTCCTGTCGATTAGCTATATCTGGCGTATTACCACCTTCATTCACAAACTGGTGGGTCGATCGAAAGCTGCTGAGTTGGACATTGAAATGAGTCAGACTCACGCTGATAAATAAGGTTTGGTTTCGCTGGAATTTAATATACTAGGTAGCTGACTTGCAATGCTGTATCTGTTGGGTGCAGCATTTTTGTATCCAGCACATGTGTTTGAGGAATAAAACCTTATGTTTAATAAAATCTTGGTCGTTTGCGTTGGCAATATTTGCCGCTCACCATCCGGTGAATATTTATTGAAGCAACTGTTGCCAGCAAAAGAGATAGCCTCTGCAGGTGTTGGCGCGCTGGTCGGCAAGCCGGCGGATAAAATGGCATCTGAAGTCGCTGTGGAGCGTGGCATTAGCCTGGAAGGGCATGTGGCGCAACAGTTAACCAGTGACCTTTGCCAGCAGTATGATTTGATCCTGGTCATGGAAAAGGGGCACCTGGAAGCGGTCACAAGGATTGCACCGGAAGCTCGGGGTAAAACCATGTTGTTCGGGCAATGGATTGGTCAGAAAGATATTCCGGATCCGTATCGCCAAAGTCGCGAAGCGTTTGAATTCGCTTACGGCCTGATTGAAGAAGCTGCCGAGGCCTGGGCCAAGAAGCTCTGATCCTACGGAAAAGCTTACGGGAAGTATTGCCTGTTGCTTCACTTTGCGTAATCGGTTGTTTTATGAAAGTTAAAAGCCCTGCTGTCGTGGTACAGCAGGGTTTTTTTGTTTGCCCAGCGTAAGTGGCCATTTCTCCCCACATTCAGATCACCACGATAACCTGATATTGATATAGCTCCTTCACTATCGGAGCGATATCATGACCCGCGAAGACAAGATGCAACTCTGGCAGGAGCGCCTGCAGCACCAGAAAGACAGCGAACTCACCATTGCCGCCTGGTGCGATCTTCACCAGATTGCCCAATCACAGTTCTATTACTGGCAGAAAAAGCGCACGGCAACACCATCCGAACCTGACAGTGTCATTGCCCCTGTTCCGGTGCCCTCATCGTCGGTGGCTTTGGTGGTTAAACGCCCGGTGGCTACCGGATCTCCGTCCATGACGCCTCTGCTATGGCACTGCTGCCGCAAGTCATGAAGTCCCTGCCATGATCCCCGCACCGACCGGCCATGTCTACCTGGCCACCGGGACAAACTGAAAATCCTGCAGTGGGACACCAACGGCTTCTGTCATCATTATACTCGACTGGAAAGCGGCAAGTTCAAATGGCCGATGCACCCGGGAGATATGGTCGCAATGTAAGCGGGTAGAAATACCCGTTTACAGTAGAAATTGAGCTGCCATCAAAGGTGGCTTCACGCCATCGGCCTTATGTACTTGTTCATGCTTGTATAAACAAATCGCCTTGTTGCATATCTTTGAACTTCTCCTTGTGAGTTTTAAACCTCCATTCAATTCGGGCCGCTATCAATTTTCGAGGGATTCCATGATCTGAGTGAGGAGGGTCATAGATGCTTCTGGGTTAACGGTTCTATGCGGTCTTGGAAAAGTAGAGCTTATCTGCATGGATGCAGAGTACAAGTAACTTTAAGCGACGCTTCTAGAAATGGTGTTAGACAAAGATACGTTGAGTGTTTGGTTACACCTCGGACATCTCAGAAGTCGGGTGGCTAATCTAACTTAGATACTGCTATCATTGGGACCCATTCTTGGGCGAACTGAGAAAATGGGCCAACAGAGTTCCAAAAAGGGCGATGGGTGACTTCGGAGTTTGGTGAATGTCTTAAAACGAAGCCAATCATTGGAAACAACATTAAGGTGATAGATGAAGTCCCAAAACAAAGAAATATAGGATTTTTGCGATTTTTATATTCATAACTGATGATAAACTACTAAAAAACCACCGTCCAGCTCTGCTTAAGACACAAAAATGGTGCAGAAGTGTAAAATAACGCTGTACCTCATTGCGATCTAGAAGGGGGTATGGATAATGATTGGCTTATCAATCGATAGCTCAAAGTGCTTTTTTGCATATGAACAAGTTGGAATATCTGGCGCAGTGTGGTTGGCGTGAACCAACGGGCGGTAGCGTGCCAAAAGCGATAAAAGGTTAAATAAATAGAAAGGAATACATGTGAATCAACAGCATTCATCGAATTCGGAGTCACTTGAGTCTTATCAGATGTCTCAAATATCAACGCAACCAAATTTGAGCAATGGGGATGAAAACCGTGAGTTAAAAGCGCTTTTTGCTGCATTATGGAAAGGCAAATGGATTATCATTGCTTGTACTATGGTTGTGACTATTGGCGCTATTATTCATGCATTGACTGCGCAGGAGTGGTGGTCTTCCAGAGCGATTGTAATGAAGCCACAGTTGCGCGACTTTTCTATTTACCATCAACAGGTTAAACAGTTTCAGCCAGTGTTTGATATCTACCAGGGAGATGGTCCTGTTCTGGTAAGTGAAGATCTTGATGATTTAGTTGAACCTAAGGAGCTTTTTTCCCAATTTATCAATGCCTTTAATTCATCGATGAACAAGAAAGCGTTTCTGGATGTCAATGCTGATTTTAAGCAAATTAAGTCACAGCTTGATGATATACAGAGCGAAGGATTAACTGATAGAGAGCTAGATCTTAAACGTAGGGCTTTATACAGTAAGTGGTTTCAAAAAATAACAGCATCACCATTAGGTAAAGAAAAAGAGCTATATGTAATACAGTTTCAGTCAACTGGTCAGGACAATAGTTACAAGATGCTTATAGATTATATTAACTTCACTAAAGCTAAAGTTAATCATGATTTGCTAAACAATTTAAATGCGGTTGTTAATGCTAAAAAAAATGAGCTTTTGCAGCAAAAGTCAATATTAGAAGTTCAGGCTAAACAACGCTTAGAAATTGAAGCTGCACGGTCTCAATACGCCCTTGAGATTGCTGAAGCGGCATTAATAAGCAAGCCAGTTCAAAATTTGGGTGAGAATGAAATCTTTGCTATTAATATCGGTGGTGATGCACTTAAGGCAAAGATTGAGGCACTAAAATCAGTAACAAACTTAAAAGTAATTGAGCCGAAGCTTGAGCAAGTTGATGCTAAGCTAAAGCTGCTTGAAGCCACAGAAATTAAGAAGAATATTGACTTTAGTACATTTAGATATATGGATGAAGTTGAGCTTCCTATTGCACGAGATAAACCTGAACGTTCGCTAATTGCAGTGTTAGGTATGCTGTTGGGTGGCGTTCTGGGCATTACTATTGTGCTTATCAGAGCTGTTTTTGGAAAAGATGGTATTTTGAGGCAGAATTAATAAATAAAGGGTAAAGAATAAGTTCAGGTAAGGTTGGTGTGAATACGAATATTGCCTGAACTTTTAATCATATTTCGAACTTGAATATGTGAATAGCTAACTTGAGAATATTCACAATATTGGAGCTCACTAATAACGTGTATCCCTACCCTTAAATCTACTACACAAATCATCATAATAAAGGGTACTTTATGTCTAATGACGTAAGTTGGCAGGAATGGTATCAAGAGGTTGTAGATGATTGAGTTTTTCTCACTCCTAATTTCCCCATTAATTGTAACTAAAATCTACCTTCTCTCTGGTTTACATTTAATTAAACAGCTTAGAGTGCTATCTGTTGTGCTTTGCACACTTTTAGTTGTTTATTTATCACTAGTCTTACCTGAAAGAAACTTATTACTTCAAACCTCTGGTTTGGGGACTGATATATTGCATTATTTTGATGCATTTAATGAGATTTTATCGCTAAAATCAAGCAGCCACAGTGAAATAATGAAAATAGCAGCTGAGAATACCGGTAGCTGGGAGCCGATATTTTGGGAAGTGGTTAACTGGCTTTCAGTGCCATTGAATTCTTCGTATGAGATCTGGTCTGGTTTAATTGTCCTGTCTTTGTTTCTATATATTGCTGCAGTATGGAGAATTTCTCCTGAATTTATTCTAGTCAGCCTTTGTCTTTATGTATCGACAATTACATTTTTTGTGTTTTCGATATCTGCTTTAAGGCAATTCTTAGCACTAAGCTTTTTTGTTATTGCTTTGTCTGTAATAAAGAAAGATATTGTTTTTTATTCAATGCTGTTATTAGCTGTGCTGTGCCACGGGACTATGCTGATTGTTAGCCCTATAATAATACTTGCTAAACTTCTCTCCAAAAGAACCGATATTAATTATAATAAAGTAATTGGGGTAGCATCGGTACTATCTTTCAGTTTTTTGCTTTTTATTAAATTTATTCTCCCAATATTCTTAAGCCGTTTTTCCTATATTGATTATGGAGTAATAGGGAAGCTAAATGCTATTATTAACACTAAAGGAAGCAATTCATTAAGCTCTTTAATTCAATTAGTAATTGAGGCATTAATATTTTCATTATATCTATACTACTATAGATCTTATATACCTCATTTTTTGAAGCTAAGCTTTATATTTCTATTTTTCATTTCATCAGCATTGCTTATTGGAACAGATTTCGGTGATCGTGTGTACAGAGTTATATATATAATATATATACTTTCATTTGCATATCATTTTTCGGCAATGAAATCTTATCTAGAGCGTTATATTTTTTCGATAGTTATTGTTTCTTTCTCTTTTGTATGGTTTTTAATTATATATTACACTCGTTATGGCGTATTTTATTTTGATGGTGTAATAACCAAATTTTTTATATTTTAGAAAGTAGAATGAGGCTGAACTGATAGGTGGCACTGCTTTTTTGTTTGGCTTTTTCTCATCAAAACCGAAACCAGCTCTTAAATTGGTTATGAATATTTATATGGGGTCATTAGATGGGTGACAAAATTTGTTTTGCTGTTGGCGATGCTACAGCAAAAGGTGGTATTGAAAAGGTTACATTAACGCTTGCAAGCAAATTGAAGTTATTAAAGTCTTTTGATGTATCTATATTGAGTTTATATAAATCTCATCATTCATATATTTGTGATATTACAGATGTACCTGTTGATTATTTGTCGGAAAAAAGTGAGACAAGTATGTACAACAGAAATTTTAATATCATTAAAGGTACTTTCTTTGACTTGTTTTATATATTAAACAAATCTATTAGATTTCGTAAATATCTGAAGAATAACAAACCAGATGTCGTCGTTTGCTGTGATGTGAAAATGGTTTTACTAGCCTACATTGCTAGTATATTCATGGGTATAAAAATAATTGCTGTGGAACATTTTGAATATGACGTTCCTAACGTAATCCTAAAAAAAGTTAGAAAGTTAATTTATAAAAAAATCAAGAACGTTGTCATTCTTACTGATGAGGATAAAGATAAATACTCATGGCTTAATCCTGGGCAGTTAAAGGTGATCCCTAACATTGTATCGGTTCGTCGTGAAAATGTTGTGGAGAAAAAAAATACCATTGTTGCTGTTGGAAGGTTATGTTATCAAAAAGGATTTGACCTGTTGATTGATGCTTGGTCACAAATTTGTGAAAAAAATAACACGTGGCGGCTTGAAATATATGGTGATGGGGAAGACCGAGATAGATTGCTGGAACAGGTTGATAAGTACCAAATTAAAAATATTGCTATAAAACCTTTTTCATCAAATATCGATATCGTGTATCAACAGTCAAAAATTTTCGTTCTTTCTTCGCGCTTTGAAGGGTTGGGAATGGTTTTGATTGAAGCTTTGGCGCATTCGCTCGCATGCATTAGTTTTGATTGTCCTGCTGGGCCTAAAACTATCATTAAGGATGGCAAGAATGGTATTCTGGTTCCGACGGGTGATGTTGGAAAACTAGCATCAGCCATGGATCTGATGATTTCTGATCAAGACTTAAGGGTAAAATATGCGGAAAATGCATTTGGTTCAATTAGTCAATTTAGTGATCGTGTTGTTACTGATAAGTGGTCAAAGATTGTTAAGGGTGATATTTAAATGAAATATCAGTATTTGATCATAAGTAATTTGCCGGCATTCTATAAGATTAACTTGTATAACAAATTAAATGAATTGTTTCCTATTAAGGTTGTGTTCATTTCAAGTTCGTCCTTGATTCGTAATAAGGATTTTATCAAAGGAAAGATTAACTTTGAGTATGAAGTCTTAACTGATACGCCTTATGAAAAAAGAAATAAGTTTCTAACATTCCTTAAAGTATTGAAGCTACTAAATAACACTAATTACAAAATTGTTCTTTTCCCTGGGTGGGAGTTGCTAGAGCTCATTCCGTTAATGTTGCTAAATAAACGGGAAAAGAATGGAATAGTGATTGAAAGCAGCATATTAGAAACAAACACCACTGGACTAGTCTGGAAACTTAAGAAGTTAATTATTAATCGAATGGGGCATGCTTTTCCGTCAGGTGTACTTCAAGAAGAAATACTAAATAAGGCCGACTACAAAGCAGAGACATACATTACTTATGGTGTTGGTTTACCCTTAAGAAATCAAGCCCGTACGATTAATGAAAGAACTCATTCAACGAATAATTACCGCTATCTATATGTGGGGAGAGTATCTCCAGAAAAAAATATTAAGCGTCTTGTCAGTGAGTTTAATAAGAATGGAAGGCACTTATCTATCGTCGGTGACGGTGTTGATCTTGAAGATATCAAGCGTATAGCGAAAGATAACATCAAATTCTATGGCTATGTAAATAACAGTGATTTAGCTGAGATCTATAAGTCCCATGATTTCTTCATCTTACCATCTCTATCTGAGCCCTGGGGACTGGTTGTCGACGAAGCACTCTGGTACGGGTTGCCATGCCTTGTCAGCAAAAATGTTGGCTGTTCATCAGATCTTGTTGAATCATTAGATACGGGGTTAATATTTGATCCTGAGGATGACTTTGAAAAAATGCTGATAACCGCAGAATCAAATTTTGATAAATACTTGCAAAATGTGGGTAAAATTGACTTTGATGAAAGAGATATGCTGCAAGTTAATTCATATAAGATTTGATTATGTTTAAAAATAAGGTCGTCTCAGATTTCATAAATTACTTTTTCTCTGATTTATTTGTGAAAGGTTTTTTATTTATATCATTACCATTACTTTCTAATATAATGCCACCTAGTGAGTATGGAAAGTTATCTCTTGTTAATTCGGCAATAATGATATTGTTTGTTTTCATGGGTTTAAATTTGCAGAATGCAATTTCAAATAAATTCATGAAGGACTCTAGTCATTTTGGCGAGTATCTGTTTTCTAATCTTTGCATTATTGTACCCATTCAAGCTGTAATTTTGGTAACGTCTCCATTTTATGCGGATTTTCTAGGAAACTTATTTGGGTTATCTTCAATTGATATACAATGGGTATTGTTCATATCTGTTCTACTTACAATTTTCTATATTTATACAATATACTTGCAAGCATCTAGGCAAAGTAAAAAGTATGCATTCTACAATATATCAAGCAAGTTATTAGAAATAATCCTGATCTTTGTTTTTGCTCTTTGCCTGAAGGATAATCAGTACCTATCAAAAATTTATTCACAAATTATTGTTACGGGGGCTTTGTTACTCTTGGTTTCCAAGGAGATATATAAGCTACTCGTTTTTCGATTTGATTTTAGTTATGTGAGAAATGCATTATTATTTTCATTGCCGTTAATCCCTCATGTGCTTTCAAATAGTTTGTTGACCCAGGTTGATAGATTTATTATAAATGATGTGATTGGTTTAAGTGCTGCGGGAATATATTCATTTGCTTATAATCTTGCAATGGCCGTAATCGTGGTTATTCTAGCCTGGAACTCATCATGGCAACCTAAGTTATATCAATTACTCAATGACCAAAACTATGAGTCTATTATTAAAACTACAAAAAGAACAACCATTTTAATATCTTTTGTTGCAATGGCTTCTATTTTGTTTAGTAAAGAGATGGTTATGTTTCTTGCCGCGAAGGAATATTATGAAGCGGCTGAAATTGTGCCGATAATCATCATCGGTAATAGTTTGACATATGTTTATCTTACATATGCTAACTTTGTATTTTATCAAAGAAAGACGTTTTCTTTATCCGTTGCGACATTCTTTGCTTTAACGATTAACTTTGGGCTTAACACTTTATTAATACCAAAGTTTGGTATTGTTGCTGCAGCCTGGACAACAGTTATATCTTATATCTTCTTGTGTCTATGTTATCTTACAGTATCAAAAATTAGTTTTAAAGAATCACCGATTGGTTTGACGTTGATGTTTCAATTACTAACAGTAACAACGTTAAGCTATATTATGACTGTCTTTATTGATAGTCATATCGACATGATTCTGGCAATTGTAGTTAAGATTATGATTGTGATGAGTGCTTTGTCTCTAATGTACTTTAGAAGAAACCAGCTTTTATTTAGTTAACGGATCTTTAATGTGAGTAAAAGAATTGTAATTAATGCTGCCAACCTTCATATTGGTGGCGGTATACAGGTTGCTGTGTCATTTCTCGAAGAGTTAGCTTACTTAATAAGCTCTGGTTATATTGACGATGATATTAAATTTTCAGTAGTTTGCTCCGATGAGGTTTGTAGTAACTTATCAGAGACAGTTAATATGGACGTCTTTGAAAAATTCACGAACGAAAATATCTACGGATTCAGAAAGCCGAAGCCGTCAGTACTTGATTTATTCAAAGGCTATGATGTCGCTTTTACTGTTTTTGGACCATCTTACTATAAGCTCCCGTCAAGGGTTAATATTTGTGGATTCGCTCAAGCTTGGATTGCTTATCCTAATAATCTGGCCTATAGGAAGCTCTCGCTTATCCAGACTTTAAAAAGTCGTTTAAAGTTTTCGTTGCAGTGGCACTTTTTTAAACAAAGTGATTTTCTTGTCGTCGAGCAAGAGCATGTAAAACAAGCACTTATACGTAATAGAGCGTTTGATGAAAGCAAAATAGGAATTGCTCATAATTGTGTATCTTCGATGTACTTAGTGCAGCCGGAAAAATGTTCTGGTAAAATTGACAACAAATCAAAAATCAAGCTTGGTGTGATGGGGAGGGGATATCCGCACAAAAACCTAGCCCTTTTACCTGAAGTTGCAATTATTTTGCGTGAAAAGTATGATTTTGATGTTGATTTTTTGTTCACTTTGACACAGGCAGAAATGAATCACTATTCATTCGAAAAAATATCGAATTTTTATACAGTTGGTGCTCTAAAAGTAGACGAGTGTGTTGATTTTTATAGTAAAATCGATGGCTTAGTGTTTCCAAGCCTCCTTGAATGCTACTCAGCGTCCCCTGTCGAAGCTATGGCGCTGAAGGTGCCTGTTTTTGCTTCAGATTTAGACTTTGTTAAGAATGTTTGTTGTGATCATGCTTTTTATTTTGATCCGCTAGATCCTGAGAATATTGCTAAAACCATTGCAGAAGGTTTATCTGATATAGCTCAACTTGAGTCCAATGTCAAACGAGCTTATGCGCACGTAAAATCTCTTCCAACATCTTTGGATAGGGCAAAGCGGTACGTCGACTTTTTGGTGTATAGATAGAATTTAAGAGTTTTTATGTTTAAAAACAAGATCTTACTAATTACAGGTGGAACAGGCTCATTTGGTAATGCTGTTCTTAATCGTTTTCTTGATACGGATATAAAAGAAATCCGCATTTTTTCTCGTGATGAAAAAAAGCAAGATGACATGAGGAAAAAATATAATAACTCTAAGTTGAAGTTTTATATTGGTGATGTCCGTGATTACAACA
The DNA here is from genome assembly GCF_024380015.1 of Photobacterium atrarenae. Lineage (NCBI taxonomy): Bacteria > Pseudomonadati > Pseudomonadota > Gammaproteobacteria > Vibrionales > Vibrionaceae > Photobacterium > Photobacterium atrarenae. The sequence goes on along the minus strand of NZ_CP101508.1, from coordinate 2,459,688 downwards.
GTATTTTGAACGCAAGCCGCGGCGTAGACTTTATTTATCATGCTGCAGCACTTAAGCAGGTGCCCTCGTGTGAGTTCCACCCAATGGAAGCGGTCAAAACGAACGTGCTTGGTACAGAAAATGTCCTCGAAGCTGCAATTGCCAACAGCGTATCTCGAGTTGTTTGTCTGAGTACGGACAAAGCCGTTTATCCTATCAATGCAATGGGAATTTCTAAGGCCATGATGGAAAAAGTTATGGTCGCTAAGTCACGAAATGTTGATGAGACCAAAACGGTTATTTGTGGCACCCGTTACGGTAATGTAATGGCTTCTCGTGGTTCCGTAATCCCGTTGTTTGTTGACCTGATCAAGCAAGATAAGCCGCTGACCATTACAGATCCAAGCATGACACGTTTCATGATGACCCTTGAGGATGCCGTTGATCTTGTGCTATATGCGTTCGAGCATGGATCGAATGGTGATATTTTTGTTCAAAAAGCCCCTGCTGCGACAATTGAAACATTAGCAAAAGCTGTGACAGAGTTGCTAGGTGTTGAAAGTCACCCAATTAATGTTATCGGTACTCGCCATGGCGAGAAGCTTTATGAAGCGTTATTGAGTCGTGAAGAGATGATTGCTGCTATTGATATGGGTGATTATTATCGTGTCCAGCCAGACCTACGTGATCTCAACTATGGCAAGTATGTTGAGGATGGAGATTCTCGCATTTCTGAAGTTGAGGATTACAATTCTCATAACACCGATCGTTTGGATGTTGAAGGCATGAAGCAGCTGCTTCTTAAGCTACCGTTCATTCGTGCAATTCAGGCCGGCGAAGAATTTGAGTTGGATGCTTAATATGAAAATTGTTGTTACTGGTGCTAAGGGATTTATTGGTAAAAACTTGTGTCTTCGCTTACATGAGATAGGCTACAGCGATGTTCATGAAGTAGATATTGAGACTACCCCAGAGCAGTTAGAAACAGCTCTGGAAAATGCTGATTTTGTCTTCCATTTAGCTGGTGTTAACCGCCCTAAAGATGAAAATGAGTATAAGACTGGTAACTCAGATCTGACTCAAACGATTATTTCATTGCTCGGTAGACAAGCTAAGCCTGCGTCTTTGATGATCAGCTCGTCAACGCAAGCTGAGGCAGACAATCCATATGGGGTAAGCAAAGCTTCCGCCGAGGCGATTGTAGAGCATTATGGTAAAACCCATAATGCTCCGTATTTTATATATCGCTTTCCTAACGTGTTTGGCAAGTGGTGTCGACCAAACTACAACTCTTTTGTAGCGACTTTCTGTTATAACATCGTCAATGATATTGAGATCAACATTCATGACCCGAGTGCTACTGTCACGCTGGTTTATATTGATGATGTTTGCAAGGAGCTAATCAGCTTGCTTGAAGCACCTCAAGGCAGTGGCCATTGCGCTGTATCACCAACTTATCCGACAACGGTAGGAGAGGTTGCTGATCTTTTATATGCCTTTAAGGAAAGCCGCGAAACTTTAGTTACCGAAGAAGTTGGCACTGGCTTAACCAGAGCCCTGTACTCTACTTACTTAAGCTATTTCACACCGCAGAAGTTTAGTTATGATGTGCCTGCTTACGGTGATGAGCGCGGTGTCTTTTGTGAGATGTTGAAAACACCTTCAGCAGGCCAGTTCTCATTTTTTACTGCACACCCGGGTATAACTCGTGGTGGCCATTATCACCATTCGAAGAATGAAAAGTTCCTGGTAATTAAAGGTAAGGCATTATTTAAGTTCGAGCATGTAATCTCCGGAGAGCGACATGAACTTGTCACAGAGGCCAGTACGCCGAAGGTGGTTGAGACCGTGCCTGGCTGGACGCATGATGTAACCAATATTGGTGATGAAGAATTAATAGTGATGCTCTGGGCTAATGAGATTTTTGACCGAGAAGCACCTGATACAGTAGCAAGACCGCTTTGATTAGTAGAGAAGACCAGATGAAAAAAATGAAAGTAATGTCTGTAGTGGGGACTCGCCCAGAGATTATTCGACTATCGCGAGTACTTGCTAAGCTCGATGAACACTGTGAACACGTTTTGGTCCATACTGGTCAAAATTATGATTACGAGTTGAACGAGGTTTTTTTCAACGATCTTGGTGTACGCAAGCCTGATTACTTTCTGAATGCTGCAGGTCAGTCAGCCGCTGAAACAATCGGTCAAGTCATCATCAAAGTCGACCAAGTTCTTCAGGAAGTCGAGCCTGAGGCGATGCTTGTTCTTGGTGATACGAATTCATGCATTTCTGCGCTGCCGGCAAAGCGTCGTAAGGTGCCAATTTTCCATATGGAAGCCGGTAATCGTTGTTTTGATCAGCGAGTTCCAGAAGAGACCAATCGCAGAATTGTCGATCATACTGCTGATATCAACCTTACCTATAGTACAATCGCCCGCGATTACCTGTTGGCGGAAGGTTTACCTGCCGACCGCGTGATCAAAACGGGGAGCCCGATGTTTGAGGTCCTGAATTACTATATGCCTCAGATTGATAGCTCGGATGTTCTGAGCCGCTTGGGGCTAACTGCTGGTCAGTTCTTTGTGGTTAGTGCCCATCGAGAAGAAAATGTTGATTCTCTGAAGCAGCTTAAGAAGCTTGCGACCATTTTAAACACGGTTGCCGAAAAATATGGTTACCCAGTGATCGTATCAACTCATCCTCGTACCCGTAATCGTATTGAAGCACAAGGGATTGAATTCCATCCTAATGTTCAGCTTTTGAAGCCGCTAGGTTTCCATGATTACAACCACTTGCAGAAAAAATCAAAAGCCGTTCTTTCTGACAGTGGAACCATTACCGAGGAGTCTTCTATCATGAACTTCCCGGCATTGAATATCCGCGAAGCACATGAGCGTCCAGAAGGTTTTGAAGAAGCATCTGTCATGATGGTTGGTCTTGAGGTTGAACGAGTATTGCAGGCTTTAGAAATTTTAGAGCATCAGCCAAGTGGTGAGCAGCGTCTGCTAAGGCCTGTTTATGATTACAGCATGCCAAATGTATCGGAGAAGGTGGTGCGAATCATCCATTCTTATACAGATTATGTGAAGCGTGTTGTATGGAAGGAGTATGTGTAATTAATGCGTATTGCTTTGCTACCAGATGACTACTTGCCAGATAGTACGCTAGTTCATGCAAAAATGTTTCATGAACTAGCACTGGAATTCATTGCTAGAGGCCATGAAGTCGTTGTTATAACACCAGGGGAACCTAGCCAGCCCTCGCGATTGATTATAGATAATATTGACGGTGTCGAAGTCTGGCGATTTAAAAATGGCCAAACCAGAGGCGTAAGCAAAATTAAGCGTGCAATTAATGAAACGATGCTTTCTTTTAATGCGTGGAGAGCCATAAAAAGAAAGGTGGAATCAAGGCCGTTTGATGCGTGTATTAATTATTCCCCGACGATTTTCTTTGGCCCTCTTGTTAAGAGGCTGAAAGATCGTTGTAACTGCTATAGTTATCTGATTTTAAGGGATATGTTTCCTCAGTGGGTTATTGATGAGGGGATGATTAAAGAAGATTCAGTAATCGCGCGTTACTTTAGATTCTTTGAAAAACTTAATTATGATAATTCAGATTGTATTGGTCTAATGTCAGAAGCAAATGTAAATTATTTTAATGAACTATATCCTGACTACAATAATCTGAAAATTTTGCGAAATTGGGCCGATACTAAACCGTTAGGCAGAGATTTGGTCGGTTCAAACATCCGTGAATCACTTGGTTTATCGAATAAAATCATCTTCTTTTATGGGGGTAATATTGGTCATGCTCAAGATATGAGCAACTTGTTGCGTTTGGCTCAGTCGATGAAGGCTATCCCTGAGGCTCATTTTCTTTTTGTAGGCCAAGGTGATGAAGTCGACTTAGTACTTAGTAAGAAAGAGGAGTGGGGGCTTGATAATCTTACGTTTTTACCCTCTGTTTCTCAGAGCGAATATCGTGAGCTATTGACTCAGGTTGATGTTGGCCTGTTTTCGTTGTCACGTAACCACAAAGCCCATAATTTTCCCGGAAAGCTTTTAGGTTACATGGTCGAGTCACTACCAATTTTAGGTAGTGTTAACCCTGGTAATGACCTGATTCAGTTTATAAATGATGAGTCCGCTGGTTTTGCATATGTAAATGGTGAGGATGACTCGTTGTTGAATGCGGCAATCATGTTATTGAAAAATAAAAGTTTAAGACAAAACTTAGGGTCTAGCGCTCACCAAGTGCTCCATAAGCATTTTTCAGTTCAGTCAGCAGTATCTCATCTAATTGATGAAATTAATAAAAGGTGATGTAAGTGCGTGTTCTTTTAACTGGCGCTACAGGGTTTGTTGGGTCGCATCTTCTAACTGCTTTGGGTGAAGATACTTTAGTCGTTGGTAGGAAAAAACCCTCTTTACACAAAGGCGACTTCTTTTATACAGATTTCGGTGATGCTCAGTTGACCGGTGAACACTTTCATGGTGTTGATGTTGTAATACATTGCGCTGCGAGAGCCCATGTTATGGATGAAACGGCAGCTGATCCTCTTTCTCTATACCGGGCAATGAATACGACCGCGACGCTTAATTTAGCGAAGCAGGCGGCAAAATCGGGTGTAAAACGCTTTATTTTTGTTAGCTCGATTAAAGTAAATGGCGAAGCTACAGAATTAGGAAAGCCTTTTACTGCCGATGATCCTAAAAAACCACTGGACGATTATGGAGTCTCAAAGTCTGAAGCAGAAGAGCAATTGCAAGAGTTGTCACTAAAGACCGGACTTGAAGTAGTAATCATTCGACCTCCTCTGATATATGGCCCTGGAGTTAAAGCGAATTTTGCTTTGCTGATGAAGTTGGCTTGTACAGGCTTACCGTTGCCTTTTGCTTGTATTAACCGAAATGAACGTAGTATGGTGTCGGTTTATAATCTGGTCAATTTAATTACAACGTGTATTGATCACCCGAAGGCTGCTAATCAGGTTTTCTTAGTTTCTGACGATGCAAACCTATCTACAGCGGATATGGTAAAAAAAATATCGAAAGCTTGTGGTAAGCGAGGCTGGATGATACCAGTCCCTGTTCGCTTATTTCAGGTAGTTGGTAAACTTTTAGGCAAGACGGGTATGATCGAGCGTTTAACTGGTTCATTGTCTGTAGATATTACCAAGACGAGGGAATTGTTAGATTGGACGCCTGTAAAGAGTGTAGATGAAGGCATAAGCTTAACCGTTGATGCTTTTTTGGATAATAAGAGTGCGAAATGATCAGGATTCTTGATGTTGTATTGGCTTTTGTTGGCCTGCTACTTACTTTTCCTATTTTATTGATTGTTACTATTGTCGGTTTGTTTGATACGGGATCACCGATCTTCATGCAAACTCGTGTGGGTAAAAATAAAGAACCGTTTACTTTGATTAAGTTTCGTACCATGAGTGTCGAAACAAAATCGGTAGCGAGCCACCTTGCCAGTAGTGCCTCAATTACTCGATTTGGGAGCTTTCTTCGTAAGTCAAAGATTGATGAGTTACCTCAGCTTATCAATGTCTTGAAAGGGGAGATGAGCTTCGTTGGTCCACGGCCAAATCTGTTGAATCAGGATGAACTCATCAAAGAACGTGAGAACAGGGGAGTTTATGATGTTTTGCCGGGAATCACCGGCCTAGCGCAAGTAAATACTATAGACATGTCAACACCGGTATTGCTAGCGAAAACAGATCAAAACATGATCAAAACGCTAACAGTAAAAAATTACTTTAAGTATATTATCATGACTGCAACTGGTAGTGGTTCTGGTGATCGTATTCAGTAAGATGATATAACTGTTTGATAAGGATTGTATCTTAAACGATCGCGAATCTACAATATGCCTTACACCTTAGGATGTAAGACATATTTTCTTTTAGTTTTTAATATTTTCTGAGGTTGTATGTCTCCTCTCGATTCCATTTTATCAATACCTCGCTCTTATAAGCGATTAATTAGTATTGTTATTGATACATTTTTTATCACTATGGCATTTTGGGGGGCGTTTTGGACTCGCTTAGGTACCGTTGAAGAATTCACAGATGCCGTATATTGGCAGGTCCTGGCTCTCCTGGTTGTTTCGACTTTGATCCTTTTCACCAGAGTAGGTCTTTATCGAGCTATACTGAGGTATTTAAGTGTTCATGCTTTGCTCTCAATTACTATTAGCTCTGCGGTGTCAGCAGTATTATTAGTATTGTCTGCATATTTTTCTTACGCATTTATCCCGCGTTCAGTACCTATCATTTATGGTACATATTTGGTTATTTTATGTGGTGGTGCGAGGCTGCTTGTCCGTATTTTAGTCTCTCAACATAATACAAGGAAAAAACCGCGCGCACTGATTTATGGTGCAGGTTCATCGGGCAGACAGCTGGTAAACTTATTACGCCAAGGTGATGAATATCATCCTGTCGCCTTTGTTGACGACGATAAAAAGCTCCAGAAGACCGTTGTTCAAGGACTGGCAATTTATAAGCCTCAGTGCCTTAAGCAGTTACTTTCGAAAACTGGTGCAAAAACAATCTTGTTAGCTATGCCGAGTGCCAGTCGTTCTCAACGAAAGGCAATCATTAATTCGCTAGTTGAACTACCGGTTGAGGTCTTATCCATCCCTAATTTGGCTGATATTGTTAACGGTTCAGCAAGTATTGATCAGCTTCGTGATGTACCGATTGAGGATTTACTTGGTCGAGACTCTGTTGAACCACAACCGGACTTGCTTGCTGCAAACATAAAAGACAAGGTGGTTATGGTGACTGGTGCTGGAGGCTCCATTGGTTCCGAGTTATGCCGTCAAATTGTGCAGCAGAAACCAAAATCGTTGGTGTTATTTGAGTTATCTGAATTTGGACTGTACAAGATTGATAAGGAATTGTCCGATTTCGTAAAAACGGAAGGACTCCAAACTGAAATTATTCCTTTACTTGGCTCTGTTCAACGCCTAAACCGCTTGGCTATAGTGATGCAAAGTTTTAAAGTGCAAACATTGTATCATGCTGCAGCGTATAAGCATGTTCCACTGGTTGAGTATAATGTTGTCGAAGGCGTAAGAAATAATGTGTTCGGTACTTATTATACGGCCATGGCTGCGATTGAGTCTGGTGTTGAATCTTTTGTCCTGATCTCAACAGATAAAGCTGTACGTCCTACCAATATTATGGGAGCAACTAAGCGTTTGGCTGAGTTGGCTCTGCAGTCATTAGCTGCAGAAAATAATGGAACCCGATTTTGTATGGTACGTTTTGGTAACGTTCTGGGTTCTTCCGGTTCAGTGATTCCGCTATTTAAAAAGCAAATTGCTGAAGGAGGGCCTGTAACAGTAACCCACCCAGAGATTATACGCTATTTTATGACGATTCCTGAGGCTGCTCAGCTTGTAATTCAAGCTGGTGCTATGGGCAAGGGTGGAGATGTGTTTGTTCTTGATATGGGCGAGCCCGTTAAGATTGTCGATTTGGCTAAAAATTTGATTCAACTATCAGGGCTTGAGGTTAAATCTGAGGATAATCCGCATGGCGATATTGAAATTAAATTTTCTGGACTTCGGCCAGGTGAAAAGTTATTTGAAGAGCTATTGATTGGCGATAATGTAAATCGAACTGCGCATGAGCGGATTATGACTGCGAATGAAACTTTTCTACCATACTCTGACTTTAAAGAGGTTTTAGGAAATTTAGATAAAGCTTGTCATAGTTTTGATCATGATACTATTCGTCATATTCTTCTTAATACACCAACAGGGTTTGCTCCAACGGATGGTATTGGTGATTTGGTTTGGCATGCGAATGAAAAGGTTTTAAGAGACGAAACTAAAAAAATCATACACTAATATTTATGTAGAAGCCTTAAACTATTAAGGCTTTTACATTAATTTAAGAGTTTTAGGTATGGATGCCACGGAAGCTTCTCTCTGGTTAACTCTTAAAAACGTCTTAGACATCATATATTTATTATTAAACAGATGTAGTTAACCTGCTTTATTTTTAGGTTATGATTAATATTGCATCTGAGATGTGGCGAAAGCTTATAATCGTATAACCCTCTCAGGGCAAAGGCGATACATACTTTAGAAAATAATTATCGTTGGCGGAATAATGCCGATTGAAGAAAAAGCCCTGTTGTCATTGCGCAGCAGGGCATTTTTGTATCTGGACTAGATGACCCACACTGGGCGATTTCCCGTTCCCTTCATTAAACCCCTTTCAACCGATCTTCCCGCCGCATCGCCTTTGACATTTGGTCATATTGTTCTAATTCGTCAAAAAACAAGGAGAGTCGTAACGCGAACAAAAAACAGGTTTGTGTTGTTGCATGAACAACAGCGTTGATTGGGTTTGCTGCGAATTGAACTTTATGCATACATCCTCCTTGCAATGAACGGGCGTCGTCTAAAGATAAGGTGTCGGTTTCTCCTTGAATATGAAACGGATAGGCTAGAAAAGTGACTATAGTTTTGAGTATAGTTGATTTTTCGGGGAAGGGATTGATTTAGAGCACGTTTTTGTAACAAGTGGGAAAAATTCCCGGCGAACGTCATTTTTTGTCAGCCGGGAGTCTGTAGACGTTACTTTTGGTTCGGTAAGGTGTTGATTCTACGTTTGATAAGACGAACTTTATTGTGATTTTGTGTTGTGTTGGCCAGCTTCCTGAGCCAGGTGGTGACACGCCAGATGTGAGCAATCATCAAATAATAGAGAGCGAAGGTCAGCAAGAAGCTGAAGAACATGATGGCTTCATGAATTTGATATTGTTCGCTTAACACGCCGACATAGGCAAATAAGCTGGCAATAGTGCAGATGGTCAGCAGCGTCATTCTTGGCGAGAGGCCGACACGTTGGCAGATATGGTGTAAGTGTTCGCGATCGGGCTTAAACGGCGACTGGCCTTTCTGGATGCGGCGAATCATGATGGTTGCCATATCCATCAGGGGCAGTGCTATCAGCCATAAGGCCGTCACCGGGCGGAATGAGGTTTGATGCCCTTGCGTTCCCTGGACCAGGAGCCAGATAATTGTAAAGCCAATCAAGACACTGCCGGCATCGCCCATAAAGACTTTAAAGCGGTGGCCGAAAGGCAGCCCTAAATTCAATAGGATATAGGGAATCGTCGCAACGACAAAGATCACGCAGAATTGGTACAAGTCAATTTGGCCACCGGTCCAGAACAAGTATCCCAAAGCTGCAAATGAGACAGTTGCCAGTCCGCCCAATAGACCGTCGATGCCATCAACCATATTAAAGGCGTTAATTGCACCGATAATGGCGAAAATTGTCACCAGATAGCTGAGTGGTGTGGAGAGGGCTAATTCATGAAAGCCGATGATGTTGCCTAAATTTGCCAACTGAAGGTTGCCAAAGGCAATCATCACGGCAGACATCAGGATTTGTGTCAAGAGACGACTTTTTACACTGATATCAAACTTGTCATCGATCGCCCCCATTAGCACCAAGACAGCGGCGCAACTGAGGTACAGCGTCGGTACTGAGCTAATCTCGGATGACAACAGGATACCAATTAGCACTGAGCCGAAAATGGCAATCCCACCGACAAGCGGGATCATCCCTTGGTGTTGTTTCCGGCCGCTGGGGATGTCAACCAGTTGAATTTTTTTAGCGATGATTCTGAGCGCAAATAAGCTGAGCAGAGAGAAGCTAAAGAGTATTGGGAGTTCCATATCCATCATTCTGCCTTTTCAAGTAAGCAAAAATTTGTCGTTATGTTATACCCAGATCCGGTGACATTAAAGTTACATATGCAATCTGTTTTGTTGCGGTTCGAGAATGTGAATCAAGATAACAAAATGATCATTTTTTAGTGTAATTGGTCAAATTAGGACTAGTATTTTTTGTTTGGCTAAGAAAACTGAATGTCTTTTGAGTGTAGTGACTTTGTCCTGATGCTGTCAAAATCAGAATACGTTTTATAAAAAAGTGCAATGAAGGCGACGAATCATTTTAGGTAATCATTATATCTGTCAGCACGCTTTACCGTGACTTCTTTCTAGACAATCGAATACAGCTGTTTTTTATCTTGCTGTTTTTGAGATGATTTCTTTTCAGGATTAGGGGAAGGGGATAAATGGTGGAGATCATACATCACGGTGCGCGGACGGGGGTTACAGGCTCATGCCATGAGCTTTGCTTGGGCCAGCACAGCTTACTGGTAGACTGTGGCATGTTTCAGGGAAGCGAAGCGCGTGCTCGTCATGAGATTGATTTTCCCATCCACCATATCCGTGCATTACTGCTGACTCACTGCCATATTGATCATGTCGGTCGTTTGCCCTGGTTGCTGGCGGCCGGGTTTCGTGGGCCGATCTATGCAACAGAAGCGACCGCCGCTTTATTACCACTAATGCTGGAAGATGGCCTGAAGATCAGCCTGGGCTTGAACCAACAGCAATGTGATCAGTTTACCCGAGTGATCAAGTCCTTGTTGAAACCTATTCCCTTTGGCTGTCGGGTCGATCTTGTTTGGCCTGATGGTGAGTTGATTCAATTTTGTTTTCGGCCCGCAGGGCATATCCTAGGTTCGGCATATATTGAGATTGTGCTACCGGATGGCCATACGGTTGTATTTTCTGGCGATCTCGGCCCGAGCCATACCCCGTTGCATGTTGATCCGGTATCCCCGGTTCGCGCAGATACCCTGGTGTTGGAAAGTACTTATGGCGACCAGCACCACAGTGCGCTGCAGCAGCGGGAAGATGAGCTATCTGAGATCATTGATCGCTCGCTGCAGGATGGCGGGGCGATCTTAATCCCGGCTTTCTCGGTCGGTCGGACTCAGGAAGTGCTGTTTGACCTTGAGAATGTATTGCAGAAGTCTCTCCATTCAGAATTCGGTTATCCGTCCAAGCTGGCGACATGGTCTGAGATCCCGATTATCCTTGATTCTCCGCTCGCAGCCCGGGTGACTGAGCAATATCTGAATTTTCAAAAGCTATGGGCGAAAGAAGCCAAGCAGCGGGTTTTTGGTGGCCGGCATCCGCTATCTTTTGAGCAGTGTATTACGATCACCCAGCATGCTGATCATCTGGCGCTGGTCAATCGATTGAAAGCGACCGGTGAGCCGGCAATTGTCGTGGCGGCCAGTGGCATGTGTAGTGGCGGCCGGATTATGAATTATCTGTCTGCTTTATTGCCGGACTCCAGAACCGATGTGATTCTGGTGGGTTATCAGGCACAAGGGACTTTAGGTCGCCAGTTGCTATCGCAACCTGAACAGGTTGAAATTGAGCAACAGCTGGTGCCGGTCAAGGCGGCGATTCATACCATGTCCGGGTATTCAGCCCATGCAGATCAGCACGATTTAATCCAGTTTGTGACCGGTATCGAGCAGGGGCCACAGCAAATCCGTTTGGTTCATGGTGAGCCGGCTGCGCAACAGACACTGGCTGAACAACTGAGAGCAGTTGTTCCCAATTGTGAAGTCATTGTCACAGCACTTAAAACTTGAAGTTGAGCCAAATGTCGCTGTTATATCAAGATAATTGAATATTGTTCCAGTGATAGGGTTACCTTGAGACCATCATCTGGGGTAGTATTTCACGCAAAATGGATATGGTGTCAATGTTTGTCAGTTGATGCTTTCAGTGAATAGAGGTTAGGTAATGAAGGTTACTGTTGCAGGAACAGGCTATGTTGGCCTGTCAAATGCGGTGCTGCTGGCACAGTATAACGAAGTTGTGGCGCTGGATATCGTGCAGGAGAAAGTTGATTTAATCAATCAGCGGCTGTCGCCGATTGAAGATAAAGAGATCAGCGAGTATCTGGTAAGCGTCGATCTGAATTTGACAGCGACAACTGACAAGCAACAGGCTTATCAGGGTGCCGAGTTTGTGGTGATTGCAACGCCAACAGATTATGATCCGGTCTCGAATTACTTTAATACCTCGTCTGTTGAAGCGGTGATTCGTGATGTGATGGCGATCAACCAGAATGCGGTGATGGTGATCAAGTCCACCGTGCCGGTGGGCTATACCCAACGGATTAAAGAAGAACTGGGTTGCGATAACCTGATTTTCTCACCGGAATTCCTGCGGGAAGGCCGTGCGCTTTACGATAACCTGCACCCGTCCCGAATCATTATTGGTGAGCGTTCTGAGCGCGCAGAGAAGTTTGCCCAGTTGCTGGTTCAGGGCGCAGTAAAAGAAGACATTACCGTCCTTTTCACTGACTCGACAGAAGCGGAAGCGGTGAAACTGTTCTCCAATACGTATCTGGCGATGCGTGTGGCATACTTCAATGAGCTGGACTCTTACGCCGAAGCCCATGGTTTGGATACCCGCCAGATCATTGAAGGGGTCGGGCTGGACCCGCGCATTGGCTCACACTACAACAACCCATCGTTCGGTTACGGTGGTTATTGTCTGCCAAAAGATACCAAGCAATTGCTGGCCAACTATCAGGATGTGCCGAATAACATTATCGGCGCGATTGTGGAAGCAAACCGGACCCGGAAAGACTTTGTCGCTGAGTCAATTTTGAGCCGTAAGCCGAAAGTGGTGGGGATTTACCGCCTGATCATGAAGAGTGGCTCGGATAACTTCCGTGCTTCATCCATTCAGGGCATCATGAAACGGCTGAAAGCGAAAGGGATTGAAGTCGTGGTGTATGAGCCGGTCCTGAAGGAGCCGGAATTTTTTAACTCCCGTGTCATGACAGATCTTGAAGCCTTCAAGCAAGAATCTGATGTGATTGTCTCCAACCGCATGGCGGCTGAGCTGGCTGATGTGGCAGATAAAGTGTATACCCGCGATCTGTTTGGCTCTGATTAAGGCTGTTACCAGTATTTCTGATGCAGCATGAGTACACAAATTGCAAAGGGGGCCCAATGGGTGCCCCTTAATTTATTGAGTCGCCATCACTTTTTCGCTTCATCTGCGAGACCTGCTTAGTATTGCATTCTCACTTCTAAGATACGAAGCATCCTTTCCCAGACCATACTTTTCGCTCTGACAAGCTGGCCTATACTTATACACATATCAGTAATATTCGCTCGTGTTTGCGGTTCGGGGAATGATATGAAAAGAACAACACTTGCACTTTTTTGCGCCGGACTTTTTGCCGGAATGACAAGTCTGTCTGCATGTGCCGCCAACAGTCCCACAACGCAGTCTTCTGTGGCGCAACAACCGTCGGCCCTACAAACAACGGTGCAGAAATCATCTGCTTCGAATTCAACATCTACGGCTGCAAACCAAGCCGGAAAAACCGGAAAGGCGGCAGGGATTGATACGGCGATGGCTGCCTCTGCCGGCGGGATCACCGCAACGGTGCTGGCGGTTGGTGTGGCGGCTTTGGTTGTGGGAGTCGCCGTTTCGGATACCGGTGGTGGTGATGATCCGGCGCCACCGGTCACAGCCCAGGCTGAATAGAGACCGAGCGGCACATTCAATACGACACCTGAAGTGATGAGTGGAAGCTCACCATTTCAGGTGCGTCTTTGCTCGTAGTTATACTTTCTTCCCTTTCACCAGCTTTCTTACCCACATCCGGCCCGGATGGAGCGCATCCAGTACGCTGTTTGGCAGTGGCAGAGGATCACCGCAGATTTGCGAGGCGAGTAACTCACCCAGCAGTGGTGCTGAGCTGAGGCCCCGAGAGCCCAGACCAATCATGGTATATAGATTCGGGTAAACCGGCACCGGCGCTGCAGTGTCCTGTTGGGTTTTCAGATCTGCATATTGCGCGAGTAGTGGCTCGTACTGGCAGACATCCCCGACGAACGGCAAATGGTCCCGACTGGCACAGCGCACAGCAGCCCGGGCTTGGTTGTCGTCCATATCGATAGTTTGCGGCCATTCAACATCCGGCAGGCAGTTGACCAGACGTTGTTTGTTGTCCGCATGCTCTGACATGCAGAAGCTCAGGTCCGTGCTCCCCCGGCGATAGCTGGCGCCGATACAGTGGCTTTGGCTCTGTGGATTTGCCGGGGTCAGGTAGCCGTCATAACACAGGACTGTTTTCAGCGCTGAAAGGTCAGGGTTGGTTGGGATATGGCTGACCTGGCCGCGTACTGAATAGGCTGGAATGTTCTTTACTTGCTCAAAGGTGTCGAAGCGGTGGCCGTTAGCGATGATCACCGTATCATGGTGAAAACGGTGAGCATCTGTTATCAGGGTCCAGGATTTGCCGTTGGCGGCATCTTTGATGTCAGCATCAGTTTCATCAGCGTTATATTCCAGCCGGCGAATTTCCGTGTTGGCGCTGAGGGTCAGGTGGCCTGTTTCACTCGCCAGCTCAATCAATGCCCGGGTCAGCGCCTGTGGACACAGCCAGCCGCCCAACGGATAGTTTACACTGCTGTGGCCGGTTTCGACACCGGTGACGGCTTGGGTTTGAGCTTCATCGAAAGCACGGATCAGCGTGTCCGGAAAGCCGCCTTCGAGCATTTTCCCGAGTTTCTTTTGTGCATTGTCATCCCAGGCCAGTTGCGTCACGCCGCACCAGTCATGGGCAAAGGTTTTATGCTGCGCCGCTTGTTCGACAAACTGCCGGGCATACAAAAACGCCGGGGCAAAAAAGCGCGACAGGGCATCGTTGGAGCCGTTCAGCAGTGGGTAAACCGCACCCTGGCGGTTGCCGGAAGCGCCTTCAGCCGGCTGCGGGTCGGCACAGTAGAGTGTCACATTCACGCCTCGCCGGGTCAGTGCCAATGCTGTGGTTGCGGAAGCAATGCCGCCCCCAATGATAGCCACCTCTTGCGGCTGGCTGGAGGTACGGCGGGCATACCAGGGCTTGAAGCTGGCTTTGTATCGGCGTTGGGTCATGGTCCCGGCCAGCATGTCCCGCTTGGTGCCGAACCCTTTCACCTTCTTCATGTCAAAACCGGCCTCAATCAGGCCGCGGCGAACAAAGCCGGCCGCGGTGAAGGTTGCCGTGGTGCAGCCTTCCCGCGCCAGTTTGGCCATGCCGTCAAACAGTTCCTGACGCCACATGTCCGGGTTTTTACTCGGGGCAAACCCATCTAAAAACCAGGCATCCACGATCCCATCATCATTGGTCCATACTTGTGGCATACAGTCTTGAATGTCGCCGAACCAGAGGTCTAAGGTGATCAGACCATCTTCCAGCACAATGCGATGACAGTCCGCCACGGCTGGCGGGTAGTGGGCATGGAACTGCTCGGCCAAATCAGCCAGCTCCGGCCAGGCGGCATGGGCTTTGATTAAATCGTCACGGGTGACCGGGAATTTCTCAAAGCTGATGAAATGCAGCGCTTTGGTGGCCGCGTCCGGGTTGGCTTTTCGGAAGGCTTTGAACCATTGCCATACGGCCAGGAAGTTGAGGCCGGTGCCAAAGCCGGTCTCGGCAATCACGAACCGGCGGCGATCAAAGGTTTCCCAGCGTTGCGGGAGTCCGTTCTGGTGAAGAAAAACATAGCGTGTTTCTTCTAAGCCATTGGCGTTTGAGAAATAAACATCGTCAAAGTCGCTGGAGACCGGGGTACCGGACGCATTCCAGTCAAGAATGGCATTTTCAATACGATGGGGAGACTGCTCGGGCAAGGGGAAACCTCATGTAGTGCTGTAACAATAGTCGGTCATTGCGCCTGAACACTTGTTAAGCGATTGATAAGTGGGCAATGACCGTTCAAACCGAAGATCTTGGTGTTGATTGTACCGATTGCCGGGAAAGCTGACCACTTTCTCGGGATAAACCCGTTATGATCAGCACCGTTAAATGACAGTAGGAATTCATCATGAAACGAGCCGTAATTACAGGCATGGGTATTGTATCCAGCATCGGTAACAATGTGAAAGAGGTGCTGGAATCTCTGAAAGCCGGTAAATCCGGTATTAATTTCTCCGAACAGTTTGCAGAAATGAAGCTGCGCAGCAATGTTTGGGGCGATTTAAAAATGAACCCGTCTGAGCATATCGACCGTAAAAAAATGCGTTTCATGGGCGATGCCGCAGCCTTTGCGTATTTGTCTATGGAGCAGGCAATTGAAGACGCCGGTCTTACTGAAGAACAAATTTCCAATGATCGTACCGGCCTGGTCGCAGGTTCGGGCGGTGCATCCTCGCAAAACCAGATCGCAGCGGTCGATATCCTGCGAGAGAAAGGCGTGAAGCGTGTTGGTCCTTATATGGTGCCGCGTACCATGTCTTCAACTGTGTCAGCCTGTCTGGCGACACCCTTCAAGATCCGTGGCGTGAACTACACCATGAGTTCTGCCTGTGCGACGTCTGCACACTGTATCGGTCACGCGCTGGAGCTGATCCAGCTGGGCAAGCAAGACGTTGTTTTCGCCGGTGGTGGTGAAGAGCTGGACTGGACCCTGACGATGATGTTCGATGCCATGGGCGCGCTCTCGACCAAGTACAACGACGACCCGTCGAAAGCATCCCGGACTTACGATGCTGATCGTGACGGCTTCGTGATTTCCGGTGGCGGCGGCATGCTGGTGGTGGAAGAGCTGGAGCATGCACTGGCCCGTGGGGCGAAAATTTACGGTGAAATCGTCGGCTACGGCGCGACCTCCGATGGCTACGACATGGTTGCACCATCAGGCGAAGGTGCGGTGCGTTGTATGAAGATGGCAATGCAGGATCTGGATGCGCCGATTGATTACATCAACACCCACGGCACTTCAACGCCGGTTGGTGATGTGAAAGAGCTGGGCGCGATCCAGGAAATTTTCGGGGAGAATAGTCCGGCTATTTCTGCCACCAAGGCGATGACGGGCCATGCGCTGGGTGCTGCGGGTGTGCACGAGGCCATTTACTCAACCCTGATGCTGGAGCATGGTTTTGTTGCCCCAAGCATCAACGTTGATAATCTGGACCCGGCGGCGGAAGGGCTGGATATTGTGACCCAAGCCCGTGAGCAGCAACTGAAGACGGTGATGTCGAACAGCTTTGGTTTCGGTGGCACCAACGCAACGCTGGTGATCAAGAAATACGAAGGTTAATTCGCATCACTCAGTGAGAAATACCAGAGGCGGGGTTATGAGGTTTTATACGAGGTTATATGGCAGGGAAGGTATTCCCGGCGCTCGACAGCAGGATCTCGCCTCTGCACATGACTTTTGTCATTTTTCCGGGAGTGGCACTGGCTAATGGGCAGCTCTGAGATGGCTTTGCAGAGACTTCCAAGACCGGCCTTGTTAGCCAGTGCCGAAAACAGACGCGGCATTTGTTGGTGTGAATAGTATTTTCTTTTGCGGGAGCTGTCTATCGCACGAACAGGTGTTTTTTATCCTGGATTTTTTTGCCCGGCTTGATGCCGGGTTTTTTTATGCCGGTTTTTATGTCTGGGTGAGCAGCTAAAAAAGCAGCGCGCTCAACTGCTTCAACACCGTCAGTATCCTGGCCTTTCCAGGCTTGTACTTTCCCGGCCAACTCAATACTATTTTGACACTTTTATTCTTATTGCAGCCGTGCCGCTAACTTTCGCTGCGATGCTACAGGAAACGGACCCATGAAAATCCTCATTGATGAAAATATGCCTTATGCGCATGATCTGTTTAGCCAGCTCGGCGAGGTGGTGGCGAAACCCGGCCGCACACTGACTGCCGATGATTTAATTGATATCGATGCGTTGATGATCCGCTCGGTCACCAAAGTGAATGCTGATTTGCTGACGAAGGCCAATCGACTGCGCTTTGTCGGCACGGCAACGGCCGGGCAGGATCACGTCGATCAGGCACTGTTGGCGGAAAAGGGGATCACGTTCACCGCAGCACCGGGCTGCAACAAGGTCGGCGTCGCCGAGTATGTTCTGAGCAGCCTGATGGTGCTGGGTCAGCAGCAGGGCTTTTCAATCTTTGACAAGACCGTGGGCATTATCGGTGCGGGCAATGTTGGTAGCTATCTGGCGAAGTGCCTGGAAGCACTCGGGATCCGCTACATGCTTAATGACCCACTGAAAGCAGAGCAGGGCGACAGCCGGACGTTTCACTCACTGGAAGTGCTACAACAGCACTGTGATGTGATCACCATGCATACGCCGCTCACCCGTGACGGTGCCTACCCGACTTATCACCTGGTGGATGAAGCATTCTTGCAACAGCTGAAACCCGGGGCGATGTTGATCAATGCAGCCCGGGGACCTGTGGTGGATAACAGTGCGTTGAAAGCGGCGTTGCAGCAAGCTTTAAGCGGTGAAGGGAAAGCGTTGACTGCGGTACTGGACGTGTTTGAGCATGAGCCGCTGGTGGATCTTGAGCTGCTGCCGTTGCTGGCATTTGCGACACCGCATGTGGCTGGCTACGGCCTTGAGGGCAAGGCACGAGGCACAACGATGGTATTTAATCGCTATTGCGAGTTCCTGGGCCGGGAACAACAGGTCTCAGCGGCAAGTCTGCTGCCGGAAGCGCCTTTGCCGGGGGTAACCCTTAGCCGTGCCTGGCAGGAAGATACCCTGTTTAGCCTGATCCAGCTGGTCTATGATGTGCGTAAGGATGATGGGTTATTCCGCCGTGAAATGATTGCCGCGGGAGAAAATACCAGCCGGATGGCGACGGCCTTCGATCAAATGCGGAAAAATTACTGGGATCGACGTGAATACAGTGCGATTACAGTAGCCGGAAAGGCCGGTTTTGGGTTAGAGTCGCTGGCTAATTTAGGTTTTACAGTTGAGGAAACGCCATGAGTCAGGAATTTGATGTTGCCGTTCTGGGCGCAACAGGTGCCGTGGGCGAAACGATCGTAGAAGTACTGGAAGCGCGTGATTTTCCGGTTCGCAATCTCTACTTGCTGGCTTCTGAGCGAAGCGCAGGCAAAACGCTGCGTTTTAAAGGTAAAAATGTCCGGGTGACCAATGTTGACGATTTCGACTGGGGACAGGTTCAGTTGGCGCTGTTCTCAGCCGGCGCTGAAACATCTGCGCACTGGGCGCCGATCGCAGCCGATTACGGTGTGGTGGTGATCGACAATACCTCGCAGTTCCGTTACGACTACGATGTGCCGTTGGTGGTGCCGGAAGTCAACCCGCACGCGCTGGCGGATTACCGTAACCGCAATATTATTGCCAACCCGAACTGCTCGACCATTCAGATGCTGGTGGCACTGAAACCGATCCATGATGCTTATGGCATTGAGCGGATTAACGTCGCGACGTATCAGTCGGTTTCCGGCTCCGGCAAAAAAGGGATCGATGAGCTGGCCGGGCAGACAGCCAAGCTGCTGAATGGCATGCCGGCGGAAAATAAAGCCTATGACAAGCAGATTGCGTTTAACTGCCTGCCGCAGATCGATGCCTTCATGGACAACGGTTACACCAAAGAAGAAATGAAAATGGTGTGGGAAACCCAGAAAATCCTTGGCGACGACAATATCCGGGTGAATCCGACCTGTGTTCGGGTGCCTGTCTTTTATGGTCACGCCGAAGCGGTTCATGTGGAAACCTGTCAGCCGGTGCATGTCGAAGAAGCGATCAGCTTACTGGAAAATGCCGAAGGCGTAGAAGTCTTCCATGGCAACGATTATCCGACCCAGGTTGGAGACGGCACCGGGAAAGATCACGTGATGGTCGCGCGGATCCGTGAAGATATCAGTCACCCGTGTGGTCTGAACATGTGGGTTGTGGCCGATAATGTTCGCAAGGGCGCAGCGACCAACAGTGTGCAGATTGCCGAAACGCTGATTGCAGAATACCTGTAATTGACGCCATGGCGGCCGATTCTGTCTGTCGACGGAATCGGCCGTATTTGTTTTTTGCCAGACGCCTGAATATTCAAACGGCCCCGTCGTTGGAATTAGGCAGCATCCCTCATTTACCGTTCAAGAGTCTTGATGAATGGCCGATAGATTCATTATGCTTAGCGCCATAACTTCGAAGCTCGATTCAACTCACTCGATACTCGAAACTAATTTCTCATCTCTGCCAGAGAGGACAGCAGGCAGTGTCTGACTTATCGACTATGATAAAACGCTTTATATTACCGGTCATTATCGCCGGTGCCGCCTTCCAGATCCCCGTGCAGGCCAATACGGTGCGTATTGTCGGCCCATCTGAAGATGACGTGCGAACTGTTCAGTCTGAGCCTGCTCAATCTTTTTCTTCGAGCCAGAATACAATCAATCGCTACGGTCCGACCGGGAATAGTGAAACCCTTTGGTCGATTGCTTCTCGTTACCGTCCGAATAACCAGGTGTCTGTCTATCAGGTCATTGGCGCGATCCATCGTGCCAATCCCATGGCATTTGAGCAGAATAATATTCACGGCCTGATCCCGGGTAGTGTGTTGACCATGCCGACGTTGGCTCAGATCCGTCGGGAAGATGTAGACAGCGTCCGCCGTCGCCTGGAAGCTGATCAGCGCCGCCAGGTTCGTCAGTCCGTGCCGCCAAGTTCGCCGGCTTCAAGGGCCGCTTCACCGGCACCCACGGTGGTCGCTACAGCACAGCCGAAACCCCAAGTTGCGATTGACGAGCAGCAAATCCAGGCATCTCCGAAACCAGCCACAGCGTCAGCACCTGCAGCCAGTGAAACAGCCGGTGAGGTGAGCGCAGATAAAGGTGGGATCCCGGCAAAGCCAACCGCGTTGCAGACGCAGTTGGACGCATCCGATGTACAGATGACCAAGCTGGTTGAAAGCAATCACTTACTCCGTGTTCGCCTGGCTGAAATGCAGCATGAGGTGAGCGCGCTGAAAGATCAGATCACCAACGACGAGCGACTCCGTAAAGAAATCCTGGATTTCATTCAGCATCAGAAATCACAGCCGGTTGAGCCTGCGGTGGCTGAAACATCCTGGGTGGATGATTTGGTGGCCAACCCATGGGCTTTGGCGGCTGCGGCTTTTGTTCCGGGCGCCTTAATCGCCGGTGCGATTGCTTTCTTCATGATGCGCCGTAAGGAAGACGATGATGAAGTGAAAGCGCTGGATAGTCCGCAAGCGCAGGATCCGGCAATCCCGGCACCATCGGAAGGTGAGCCGGATGCGATTGCCGCCCTGGACGGTGAAAAGTCAGACGCAGATGATTTGTTTGCCGTTGACGATGACTCCCTGTTTGATGATCCGGAAACCAGCCTGTTTGGTCCGGAGCATGATGGCGATAAGCCTGCAGAGTCTGATGACCTGCTTGATTTGTCTGCCGGTGGTCATGATGATTTTGAGATTGAAAGTGGCCTGACGCCGAGTAGCATATCGGTGAAAGGGGATGAAGAAGCAATCGGGCTCCAGGATATGGAGCGCGCGCTGGATGAAATTGAGCAGTCCTCAGAACCAAGCTCGGATGAAGCGCTGGCCGCGATGTGGGAGCAATCGCTCCAGGGCGATGATGATGACAACGACAGTTTTGACCTGGCGGATGCCGACTCGGCAGTGGATTCAGAGCAGGATATTGAGGATGGGTTGCTGGATCAGTCGATTCTGGATGACTTGCTGAGTGAAGCGGGTGACCTAGCTGAGGAGCCTTCAGCGCCAGAGGCGGCACCGGCAGAGCTTGAGCCGGCAGCTGCTGCGGAGCCTGAGCGCAGTCAGGTTGCTGATCAGGATGAGCTGGACGCCTTATTTAATTCTGTCGGCTTGGCGGAGGAGCCTTCCCCGGCCGCGGTCGAAGCGGATGCCCCGGAGGAGCAAGCACAGCAGGCAGCGGTTGATCAGGCGTTGGCAGATGCAGACGCGTTGTTTGATGAAAACAGTACCGCGTTGCTGGACGAGCTGGTTGAAGACGAGGCGATCAGCGCCCCTGAGATTGAGCTGGAAGAAAACAGCACCGCGTTGCTTGATGAGCTCATTGGGGATGAAGACGATCCGTTGAATCGGGCTGATATTACGCTCGATGAAAACAGTACAGCCTTACTGGATGAATTGGTTGCCGACGAGGAAGACAGCAATGTTGGTGTTGCTGATTTAGACGTCGAAGATGAGCCAGCGTTGAACCTCGATGATGTCGTCATCGATGAAAACAGCACCGATCTGCTTGATGATATTCTGGAGCAACAGCAACACCCGGCATCAATGTCAACGAGCGAGGCCGCTGGTGAGCTGTCAGTTGATGAATTTGACAGCTCTGATGCGTCGACAGCAAAGCCTTCGCAGGCCGAACCAGCCACACCGGCTGAGACTGAAGCAGACGTGTCGCTATTTGATGACCCAGAGTTTGAGCCAACTGAAGCGCAATCGACAGCACCTTCAGATGATGCATCGCAGGATGCCGACTTCGTAGCTGCCGATGAGAGCGATTTTGCTGATGCCTTGAATGATGCGCTCAATGAGCAACCGACTGAAACAACGGCCGACGTACCAGCAGATGATATTGATGCCTTACTGGCTGATGTCCAGGAATTGGTCAATGAGCCGGAGTTTGACGAAGACGTGGCGCTGGCCGAAGCGTTTGCTGATGAAACACCGGCGCAAGAAGTTGAGCCGGAGCTTGAGAACGATCCCGAGTTAGGACTGGATGCGTTCGATAAACCTGAATCAGATGCAGCGCCGGAACTGAGCTTGGCGTCGCCTGAAGAGCCGGAAGCTGACGCACCGCTCAATCTGGAAGATCTGCCGGAGTTCGATGAAGACGCTGCGCTGGCCGAGACGTTTGCTGATGAAGCACCGACCCAAGAAGCTGAGCCGGAGCTTGAGAACGATCCCGAGTTAGGACTGGATGCGTTCGATGAACCTGAATCAGATGCAGCGCCGGAACTGAGCTTGGCGTCGCCTGAAGAGCCGGAAGCTGACGCACCGCTCAATCTGGAAGATCTGCCGGAATTTGATGAAGACGCTGCGCTGGCCGAGACGTTTGCTGATGAAGCACCGACCCAAGAAGCTGAGCCGGAGCTTGAGAACGATCCCGAGTTAGGACTGGATGCGTTCGATGAACCTGAATCAGATGCAGCGCCGGAACTGAGCTTGGCGTCGCCTGAAGAGCCGGAAGCTGACGCACCGCTCAATCTGGAAGATCTGCCGGAGTTTGATGAAGACGCTGCGCTGGCCGAAGCGTTTGCCGATGAAACACCGGTACAAGAAGCTGAGCCGGAGCTTGAGAACGATCCCGAGTTAGGGCTGGATGCGTTCGATGCGCCTGAACCAGATGCAGCGCCTTCTGTTGAGTCAATACCAGATCAGGCTGAGTTGGAACCAGAGCAAGAGCCAGCACATGCGCCGGAACAGGAACTGAACGAAACATCGGCGCCAGTCGTTGAGCCGGAGCTGGAACAAACGCCAGCGCCGCAAGTTGCGCAGGAAGAGGTTTCACCACAGCCGCAACACTCGATTCACGGCGTGCAGAACATTGAGTTCGAAACTATTGATCCGGCGAGTATTGCGGAGTTCAGCGAAGATGATGCGTTGCAGGCGTCTTTTGATGAGCAAATGGAGTTGGATCAGTATGCGCCGGGCGTGGAAGCATCTGATGTTGAAACTGCGCCTGAACCCGCGCCGCAGCCAAGGCAACAAACACCGCAATACCACAGTCAGCCACCGGCTGATATGTTTGATGACGAGCTGGTCGATACGGCCGGCCTGGACATGGACGCGCTGTTGAGTGACCCCGATGACAGCTTTGCCGGGATGGATGTTGCTACGGTGGACAGCTTGCTGGCCGAGCAGGATGAGGCTCGGACTGAAGCCCAGGCATCTGCAGAGGCGGCGGTGGCTGATGTTGCGAGTCAGGCTGAATCAGAATTGGCGGAAGAAGCGTCAGCCCAGACACCGGAGCCGGCGTCATCAATTGCTGAATCGCAACCGGCACCAGAGGCTGATCGCGCCTCGGCGCCAGATGAGCAGGACGAGCAGGACGAGCTGGACGAGCTGGACGCGGAGCGGGATCAGCTTTGGTCATCCGGATTGGATGATGACAACCTGGCATCGGAGGCATATCCGGAAGAAGATGCTGAGATCTGGCGCGCCAGCAATCCGGAGCCGGAGCTGGAAACGGAAGACTGGGCTGAACAGCCACAGATGATGATTGATGATGTGGCGGCGTTTGATCCGGAAATGCTGCTGGCGGAAGCGGATTCGGAAGTGTTAACCGATGAAGCCGGCGGCAGTGAATTGGTGACCGAGCCGGAGCCGGCTCCCGCTTACATCAGTATTGATGAGCTGATGAAAGATATGGAAGCTGAAGAAGCGTCAGAAGAGATCGAAGAGCAGCCGCTGGATTTGAACGTAGGCCTGGATGAGTTTCCGGATATTCTCAATGATGTGGCCGAAGTTGACGTTGATAGCCAGGGTGAGTACGCCAGTAAGCTGGATTTGGCCAAGGCGTATCTGGAGATGAATGATCGCGAAGGCGCTCAGGGGCTGTTGGAAGATATTGCCGGGAATGGTGATGTTCAGAGCCGGCAGGAAGCACAAGCCTTGTTGCAAAAAATCAGCCGCTAAGTCATCACACACCACGAAACAAGGGCCCTGTAATGCAGGGCCCGATATCCTGCCATGATTCCCTCTCGAAACCTGTCCGCTTTTTCCCTATAATTCCGCTTCTTGAATAACCGGCCCGTGATGCCGACAAACTGTAAGAACGAAGTAGATTATGCGCGTAGCTTTA
Source organism: Photobacterium atrarenae (assembly GCF_024380015.1). NCBI lineage: Bacteria > Pseudomonadati > Pseudomonadota > Gammaproteobacteria > Vibrionales > Vibrionaceae > Photobacterium > Photobacterium atrarenae. Next base: position 2,435,223 of record NZ_CP101508.1, on the reverse strand, counting down.
GGCATTGAGTATGATGGGGCCAACTATTATGGCTGGCAGCGTCAGCGTGACGTAGACAGTGTTCAGGAGCGGCTTGAGAAAGCACTCAGTAAAATAGCGAATCACCCGGTTGAGGTTCAATGTGCCGGTCGGACGGATGCCGGCGTTCACGGGACCGGCCAGGTCGTCCATTTCGACACTCAGGTTGCGCGTAAAATGGTTGCCTGGACCATGGGCGCCAACGCCAATCTGCCGAAAGATATTGCGGTGCGTTGGGCCGTTGAGGTCAATGAGGACTTTCACGCCCGTTTTAGCGCTACAGCCCGCCGTTATCGCTACATCATCTATAATCATGCATTGCGACCGGCGATTCTGGGAAATGGCGTTAGCCATTATCACGGCGAGTTGGATGTGGAAAAGATGCAAGAGGCCGGACAGTACCTGCTCGGTGAGAATGACTTCACATCCTTTCGCGCGGTTTATTGTCAATCCCGGAGCCCTTGGCGTAATCTGATGCATCTGAACGTATCCCGTCAGGGGCACTATGTGGTGATTGATATCAAGGCGAATGCGTTTGTTCATCATATGGTGCGAAATATCACGGGTAGCCTGATTAAAGTGGGTCGCGGTGAAGAGAAGCCGGAATGGATCAAATGGCTGTTAGCACAGAAAGATCGGACGTTGGCCGGTGCCACGGCGAAAGCCGAGGGATTGTATCTGGTCGAAGTGGATTACCCGCAAGGATTCGGGATCCCGGACGCGCCGGTTGGACCATTGTTTCTGCCAGACTGATGATTGGGAACAGGCCCTGATAACTCGGGGCCAAGATGAGGCGCAATCGCCTAATATCAACTAGTACAACCAGTTTTTTATCTACAGTCAGACAACTTTGTGCTTTAATTCCACCTCGGTAAAATTTAACGAATTTGTAATTCTCTGCAAATCAGCGGGGATATGAAAAAGATGAAAGGTCATTCATGAGCTGGCTTGAAAAGATCCTCACGAAAAGCAATATTGTTTCCTCACGCAAAGCGTCGATCCCGGAAGGGGTATGGACCAAGTGTACATCATGTGAGCAAGTGCTTTATCACGCGGAACTGGAACGTAATCTGGAAGTCTGTCCAAAGTGTGATCACCACATGCGCATGAAAGCGCGTCGTCGCCTGGAAGCCTTCCTGGATGCTGAAGACCAGGTCGAAATTGCGGGTGACATGGAGCCGCAAGACAAGCTGAAATTCCGTGATTCCAAAAAATATAAAGATCGTATTTCTGCAGCACAGAAAAGCAGCGGTGAAAAAGATGCCCTGGTCGTGATGCGCGGTACTTTGCTGTCACAGCCGCTGGTTGCCTGTGCGTTCGAGTTCTCGTTTATGGGTGGTTCGATGGGCTCTGTCGTCGGGGCTAAATTTGTCCGTGCGGTGGATGAAGCCATTGCCAATAACTGTGCCCTGGTTTGTTTCTCTGCCAGTGGTGGCGCCCGGATGCAGGAAGCGCTGATGTCGCTGATGCAAATGGCGAAAACCAGTGCGGCACTGGAGCGTCTGTCGGCCAAAGGTCTGCCGTTTATCTCGGTGCTGACAGATCCGACTATGGGTGGTGTGTCTGCCAGCCTGGCCATGCTGGGGGATATCAACATCGGTGAGCCGAAGGCCCTGATTGGATTTGCCGGTCAGCGGGTCATTGAGCAAACCGTGCGTGAAAAACTCCCGGAAGGCTTCCAGCGCAGTGAGTTCCTGCTCGAGCATGGTGCAATAGACATGATTGTCGATCGCCGTGAAATGCGCCAGCGCATCGGTGGTTTGGTTGCGAAAATGACCCAAGCCCCATCGCCAATGGTCGTGCCGGTTGTTCAACCTGAAGCGCAAGCTGCTGTAGTTGAAGAAGAGAGCGAAGTCAGCGAACCTCAGGCTGACAACGGCCAGGAAAAAGAGTAAACCTCGCTTTTTGGCGCTGTGTCGGATGGCACGGCGCCAAAACATGCAAACCAAGGCGCGTTTCCCGCAAATTATTCGTTGGTTTGCATGAACTTCCCCCCGATTCAGTGGTAAAGTCCCTTTTATTAGTGATTTATTAGAACGATAAAGAATGTCCGGACTGACAGCACCACAAGCAACAGATTCTTTAGCCGCCTGGCTGACCTATTTGGAAAACCTGCATACCAGCGCCATCGATCTCGGTTTAGACCGCGCGATGACCGTTGCCCGTCGCGGCGATCTCACTAAACCTGCACCGCGGGTGATCACCGTCGCCGGAACCAATGGCAAAGGCTCGACCTGTGCGATCCTCGAAGCGATTTTACTTGCTGCCGGTTATACAGTTGGCGTGTACAGCTCACCACATCTGGTGCGCTATAACGAACGGGTCCGAATTAACGGCCAGGAGCTGGCTGACAGCGAGCACAGCCGTGCTTTTGCATCAATTGAGCAGTATCGCGAAGACACCAGTCTGAGCTTATTTGAGTTCGGCACCCTGGCCGCACTGGAGCTGTTCCGCACCCATCAGGTGGATGTGGCGATTCTGGAAGTCGGCCTGGGCGGGCGGCTGGATGCGACCAATGTGGCGGATCATGATGTGTCGGTGATCACCAGCTTAGCGGTCGATCATGTCGACTGGTTAGGCGATGATATTGAAGTCATTGGTTACGAAAAAGCAGGAATTTTCCGGACCGATAAGCCGGCTGTGTGCGGCCAGCCCAATCCACCGGCCAGTGTTCCGGCACACGCCGATGATATCGGAGCGGAGCTGTACCAGGTCGGGTATCAGTTTAACTACCGTCAGCACGACGGCGGTTGGGACTGGCAGTGCGGCGCGTTTGACTTGAAGGGCCTGCCTTTGCCGTCATTGCCGCTGCCCAATGCAGCCACGGCCCTGATGGCGCTGGGGGTGGCCGATCTTGAACTGAGCGATGAGCATATTGCCGCCGGTTTGGCCAAAGCCAAGCTGCCGGGCCGGATGGAGCGTGTCTCTGAGAAACCCCTTGTGATCATGGATGTGGCGCATAACCCGCATTCAGCGCAGTATTTTGCCCAGCAGCTGACGGCGATACAGCAGCGGGAGCAAAAACAGCGCATTCATGCTGTGGTCGCGATGTTGCATGACAAAGACATTGCAGCAACGATAGCTGAACTGCGTTCGGTCGTGGATGTCTGGTATCCAGCTTCGCTGCAAGGGCCACGGGCTGCAACGGCGGATGAGATTGTTCAGCACCTGTCTGGACAGGAAATTCATGTTTGCCAGACGCCGGAGCAGGCTTATGACACAGCGCTGACACAGGCTGTTGATGCGGATATGGTAATCGTGTTTGGCTCGTTTTACACTGTCGGTCAGATTTCCAGCCATATTGCAGCAACACAGGAGTAGACGTGGCGAGTAAATTCCAAAGCCGGCTGGTCGGGACCATTATCCTGGTCGCGATCGGGGTTATCTTTCTGCCGGATTTGTTCGACGGCAAGAAACAGCACTATCAGGAGCAGTTTGCCAGTATTCCGCTGCAGCCGGAAATGGATGAAGCGGTCGAGTATGAAACCATTCCTGAGCCTGAGTTTGCCGAGGTTGAGCTGCCCCCGGATCCGGTGAGCGTGGTGATCGAAGACGAGAACCAGGCCCCGGATGAGCCGCTGCAGGTTGAGCCGCAGCCGGAGCAGGCGCCAAAAGCAGGGCTTCAGGATAGCGGCTGGGTGGTTCAGCTCGGCGTATTTCGTCAGTTTGACAATGCTCATCAGCTGGTGGCGACCTTGCGGGATGCCGGCTACCAGGCCCATGTTTTTCCCAAAAAGCCCAAACAAGGGGATTTAGCGCGGGTGGTTGTCGGACCGGATCTCTCCAAAGACAAGCTGGCTACGCAGATCAAAGAATTGGAAAAATTAACTGGCCTGAAAGGTCAGTTGCTCAGATTTAACCCACTTAATCCCTAGGTAAACGTTTGCGTTCTCATTTTTTCTGTTAGAATACGCACCAACAAGACGAATACAACCAATGATGATCTGGATTGATTACGTAATTTTAGGCGTAATAGGCTTCTCGGCACTGGTCAGTTTGATCCGTGGCTTTGTAAAAGAAGCATTGTCGCTTGTGATTTGGTTTGCTGCTTTTTTTGTCGCCAGTAACTTTTATACTGAGCTGGCAGCTTACTTCACAAATATTCAGGATGAGATGCTACGCAAGGGTAGCGCCATCGCCGCATTATTCATCGCGACCCTGATTGTCGGGGCAGTGGTGAACTATGTGATCGGACAGCTAGTCCAGAAAACCGGCCTGTCAGGTACGGATCGGGTTCTGGGTGTGGTCTTTGGAGGCGTGCGTGGGGTGCTGATTGTTTCGGCCCTGTTGTTCTTCATCGATGCTTTTACCGGGTTTTCTGATGCCGACTGGTGGAAAGAGTCGCAGCTGATCCCGCAGTTTGGGGTGGTGATTGAATGGTTCTTCACTTACCTCAAAGAAACATCAAGCTTTTTGCCCGGTGCATTCTAGTATCGGAAACCAGGCAGTTGACTGATTGTGCTTGACTTCAGCGGGGATCCGGGCAACCGGGTCCCCGCTGAAAAATAAAGGCAGCAGAATACTGCTATCATTGCACTTAATGCGTGACGAGGATTTAGGACATGTGTGGTATTGTCGGAATCGTGGGGTCAACCCCGGTCAACCAGTCTATCTATGATGCACTGACTGTGCTACAGCATCGCGGCCAGGATGCTGCCGGTATTGTTACTCTGGAAAGCAATCGTTTCCGTCTGCGTAAAGCAAATGGGTTGGTGCGGGATGTGTTTGAAGCCAGACACATGCAACGCCTGCAGGGAGAGGTCGGGATTGGCCATGTCCGTTACCCGACGGCAGGCAGCTCGAGCGCTTCGGAGGCACAGCCGTTTTATGTCAATTCGCCTTATGGTCTGGCGCTGGCGCATAACGGAAACCTGACCAATGCGGCTGAGATCCGGGAAACCTTGTTTGAGCAAACCAAACGCCATGTCAACACGACCTCTGATTCGGAAATTTTGCTCAATGTTCTTGCCAACCAACTCGAAAAAGCCCCCTCTTATCCTATTAGCCCGAGTGAAATTTTTGCTGCTGTCCGTGAAGTGCACCGGGTGGTGAAGGGCGCTTATGCGGTGGTGGCGATGCTGATCGGTCACGGTATCATCGCATTCCGTGACCCTCACGGCATTCGCCCGCTCTGTTTGGGCAAGCGGGAAGTTGCAGGCAAAACCGAGTATATGGTTGCTTCCGAGTCGGTCGCGCTGGATGCGGTTGGTTTTGACTTCGTCCGTGATGTGGCGCCGGGAGAAGCGGTTTATATTACCTTTGACGGTGAGTTGTTCACTGAGCAGTGTGCTGATAATCCGGTCCTGACGCCTTGTGTGTTTGAGTTTGTTTACTTTGCCCGCCCGGACTCCTTTATCGATAAGGTGTCGGTTTATGGTGCCCGGGTGCGGATGGGCGTGAAGCTGGGTGAGAAAATCAAGCGGGAGTGGGAAGATCTTGATATCGATGTGGTGATCCCAATTCCGGAAACCTCCACCGACAGCGCACTTGAAATTGCCCGTACACTGGACAAGCCATATCGTCAGGGGTTTGTCAAAAACCGCTATGTTGGCCGGACCTTTATTATGCCGGGCCAGCAGATGCGTCGTAAGTCTGTGCGCCGCAAGCTTAATGCCATTCGCTCTGAGTTTAAGGACAAGAGCGTGTTGCTGGTGGATGACTCGATTGTACGCGGTACCACCTCAGAACAAATTATTGAAATGGCACGTGAAGCTGGTGCGAAAAGAGTTTATCTGGCTTCTGCGGCTCCGGAAGTTCGTTTCCCGAATGTTTACGGAATCGATATGCCAAGTGCCAATGAGTTGATTGCCCATGGCCGTGAAGTTGATGAGATTTGTCAGATGATCGGTGCCGATGGCTTGATTTTCCAGGATCTGGAAGATCTGGTCGCTGCGGTCTCGGAAGGTAATCCGGACATCACTCAGTTTGAGAGCTCGGTCTTTAATGGCTCCTATGTGACGGGGGATGTTAGTCAGCAATACCTGGAGTATTTGGAGGGGCTTCGCAGCGAAGACTCCAAGCACCAGCGTGAGATCCAGCAGGATCTGGCTAACCTTGAACTGCATAATGAAGGTGTTTAATACCAATCGTAGTAACTAACTGCTCATCCTAGCTTGTTAAAACGCTAGGATGAGCACTTACTGTGATTGGTATAACGCTATCTTGAGCTGAGCGAAGAATACTAAAAAGCGAGAGGTATAATGCCTCTCGCTTTTTTTGCTGATGCGTTTTGATAGCTCAGCCGATGCCTAATGGCTGAACTGTGGGCCAAGACCCATGTTCCACAGAATCACTGTACTGGCAATGATTGAGACCAGGAGCACCAAGCCGCAGGTCACAATAGAGCTGGCGTAAATAAAGCCGCGCTCTTCCGGAATGTGCATCAAAATGGGCACGCCGGTATAGAGCAGGTACACCGAGTAGGCGACCCCAGCCAGACCGGCAATCATCAGGAACCAGACTTGCGGATAAATCGCTGCAATACTGGTCATAAAGAGCGGTGTGGCGGTATAAGCGGCCAGTTCCAGTGCCTGGGTGAAGGTTGGGGTTGAACCGAACGTATGGCTCATCCAGTAAGTTAAATAGGCCAGTGCGAACACACCCGCGATCAACGCAAAGTACATTGCAACACTCATTCCCAGTGCGCTGCCTTGGGTCAGGTAGATCGGCTCACCGACACCGATCCGCCAGCCGATGAAAACGCTGGAGATGAACGCAAAGATAGGGGGCAGCAGAGCAATAAGCAAGATATGTGACAGGCTGCTTTGTATACCTTCGTGTTCCTTGTCAATGGCATGCCACTCTTGTTTCGGATGCGTATAAAGCCCGAATAAATGTCCCAGAATCATAACGTTTCCTCATTTCTCGGCGCATTATCTTGCACCATAAGGTTATTTTCCCCAAGAACACGATCCTCTTATTCCGGCTGTGTTCTTATGCGAAACCGAACAGAAAAATTTACTGTCCTGAGTGCCTGGGTTCGTTGTGACGGCGTGCTGCCGGGGTGCAGGCAATTAGCTCTATTCGGTTTAGGGCGTATTGACTTGAGGCTCAGGGCTCCCATCTGAGCCTGTTTCGTTTAAAAACATCAACACGTCCTATTAACGTTTAGTCTGGGTTCGTTGGCTTGGCAAGAAATTCACCTGCCGTTTCACGGGTTTCCCCGGGTCGGCAGGTGCAATATCAATCTTGTTAAAATAGCCAGATGTTTAATGAGATAGACATGAATTAAAGCTTGAAATAGCTGCTGGCAAATTCAATAAACAAGCGCAGCTTTTCCGGTTGATAATCACGGTGGTTATACATCAGATACACATCGCGGGGGTTGGCAGACCAGTTTTTCAGGATCTGGACCAACTCGCCGGAGGCAATATATTTCTCCAGCATGACATCCGGCATCAGGGTAATACCCAGGCCGCTGACGCAGGCTTTGCGGACCACATTGAGCTGATTGGCCTCAAACCGACCGCGCTCACTAACGGTGACGGTCTCACCGTTATGGTCGGTCAATCGCCAGCGCATCAGTGGTCGTCCTTTTAGTAAGGCGTGCTGGTGGAGATCCTGAGCATGCTTCGGTTCTGGCTGATGGGTGAGGTATTTCGGGCTGGCAACCAGAATGTCTTTGACGCTATTAATCCGACGGGCAATGAGGGTTGAGTCCCGTTGCGGGCCAACCCGGAAAATGACATCCCAGTCCGTCGGATCCAGTTGTTCTGGCTCATTGCTCATCTGTAGCACAATACTGATGGCCGGATGCTCGCGCATGAAGGCATTGAGCATAGGCTGCAACATCACCTTGGTCAGGTTGGAAGGTGCTGCAATTTTCAGTTTGCCGGCTGCGCCTTTGCACTCCTCACTGATATGCTCGGTGGTGTCCACCAACTGCTGTAATAGTGGGCTACAGTCATCGTAAAACTTCTGGCCGGCCTCTGTCAGAGACAGCTTGCGGGCATGACGGTTGAGTAAGCGAATGCTCAAACACTCTTCCAGCGCCTGAATCCGCCGGGTGAGGGTTGCGACCGGCACTTGGGTTTTCCGAGAGGCGGCAGTATAGCTGCCATGTTCAACAACCAGGCGGAACAGGTTCAGATCGTCAAGCTTCATAGTTCTACAATCATTGAAATTAAACAATTGAGAATTGTATAACAAAATGTGTCAACAAATGACATTATCATTATAAGATTTGCTGTAAATCAATATCTGAAGCTCACCTTTTTAGAGCCGGGCAGACGACAAAATCGTGACGCAAAATTTGAGATCGTTTGCATAACTCAATAATTTCCGGTCAGGATTCGTGAATCCTTGTGACGGGCCACAAATTCCGACCTATGCTTTTGATAGGTTCATTATCTGGCCGGGGTTTCATGCGCATATCTCCAGACCGTACTGTTCATTCTCCTGAGCAAAATCAGGATACGGCTCATCATCACTCATGGAGGGCACAGACTTTGCTTGAGGATAAAGATGTTCTTGTCGTCGAAGATGATCCTGTGTTTCGCAGTATGATCACTGGCTTTTTGAAAAGCCAGGGGTGCCACGTGCGTGAAGCGGAAGATGGACTTGAAGGGCTGCAGGCATTACGGGAGAGTATCCCTGATGTGCTGCTGTGTGATTTGGCGATGCCGGTGCTGACCGGAATGGAGTTCGTCGAAGAGGTGTCAATCCAGTACCCGATGGTGCCGGTGATTGTGATTTCCGGTACGGGCGATATGGCTGATGTGGCGACGGCGCTGCGACATGGGGTCAAAGATTTTCTGATCAAGCCGCTGGATAACATTATGGTGTTGAAGTCGGCTATGTTGAGCGTGTTGCGCAGTGAAGATTCGGTTGCGGATAATCGGGATTTCGCCAGCCAATGGTTTGAGGTCGGAGAAGAAAACTCGGGGATTGATGAAGAGTTAGAATGGCATATTGAAGAGCTGAAGGCGAACCCGAAGGCGGCAAGAGAGTTATTGCTGGGGCTGATGCCGGAAACGGAGTCGCAGCAGGGGGACTGGCAGCTGAGCTACTGTGTGCTCCAGTCGGCCGATGTGCAGCCCGTGTTGCTTGATTATACCTGGCTCATGGATGGTCGGTTGGCATTTTATCTGGTGGACTCTGCGTCGGATACCGAGAACGGTACGGCGACGACTTTGCTGATCCGGGCATTTTTTAATGATTATCTACGTAACCGGATGGCAGATGAGCGGGATATCCGAGGGTTGCTTCGGTTGATCGAGCAGGGGATGAAGCACTCCGGTTATGCATCTCCGATCCGGGCGCTGTTCGGGATTTTTGATGCTTGCGACAAGAGCTTGAGCGTGACTTCGACTGGCTTGGCGGCTGTGCTGCAAACCAGTGATGAGCGTAAAGAGATTGTTGCCCAACCCTGGCTCGGCACCAATGCCTATCAAAATGACACGATTGAGCTGCAACTCTCCGAATCGGGCGGGCGGCTGTCACTCAGCGAGATTGGCGCAGCCAGTTTCAGCCTGACGATTAAGCGCTGTGGGTTTTAACCCCAAGATCTAATAAAGTCATCTTCCTAAAGCCTGGCTTGTTTTAGGAATCGATGGGGGAAGGGACAGGGATCAAACAGAAAGCGGAAGCCTCAGGCTCCGCTTTCTGTTATTTCTGATCACTTATGTACTGTGATTGGTATTATGCTTTAGCGGGCTGAGGCTCAGCACTTTGCGGAGTGGCTTCAACGGCTTTTCCTTCGGCGCCATGCATCCAGCGGATTAGCTGGTTGGACAGCAGCAGTAGAATCACGCCGGAGAGGCCCGCTGCAATTGCAATACCGCTGAAAATCGCCATTGGGCCGGCTTCACCAACCTGGGCACCAATAATACCGGCCACGTAGTTGGCGACGGCATTAAATCCAAACCAAACCCCCATCATCAGGGAAGCCAGGCGAAGCGGCGCCAGTTTGGTCACCATCGATAGACCGATCGGCGACAGGCACAGCTCCCCCATGGTGTGGAAGAAGTAGGCTGCAACGATCCAGAGCATTGACGTTTTCGCGGTCAGGTCACCGCCTTGCTGCAGGACTGCGCCAATCATGCAGACAAATCCCACAGCCAGCATAAACAGCGCCATGGCAAACTTGACCGGTGAGCTTGGCTCTTTCGGGCCCATTTTCACCCACAGCGAAGCCAGGATCGGTGCCATGGTGATAATGAAGAATGGGTTCAGTGACTGGAACCAGGCCGTCGGAACTTCAAAGCTGCCAATCATGCGATCAGCGTATTCCTGGGTATAAATACTCATCAGGCCACCGGCTTGCTCAAAGCCTGCCCAGAATACCACCACGAACAGGCCCATGATCATAATCACTTTTAGCCGATCCATTTCCTGTTTGGTCAGGGGCTCTTTTTGACCGGATTTGTTCATGTTTGCTGCGCGCTTGGCTGCAGGAACTTTTCCGACATCGCCCAGCAGGCGTTCGGCAAAGATCAACTGGGTGACCAGACTGATCACCATGCCGATCCCGGCAGCAATAAAGCCGGCTTTCCAACCGTAGGCTGTGGAAGCGGAGCCTGCGATAATACCCGCCAGCAGTGCGCCCAGGTTGATGCCCATGTAGAAAATAGTGAAGGCACCGTCACGGCGGTTATCCCCTTCCTGGTACAGATCGCCGACCATGGTTGAGATGTTCGGCTTGAACATGCCGTTACCGATAATCAGCAGGCCAAGCCCCAGATAAAAGGCGGTGACGGCATGCGGGTCGACCATGCTGTTGGGCAGCGCCAGGGTGAATTGCCCCAATGCCATGAGCAGGCCACCAATAATAATGGAGCGGCGTTGACCTAAAAAGTTATCGGCAATCCAGCCCCCGATCAGCGGGGTAATATAGACCAGACCGGTATAAACCCCGTACAGGCTCAAAGCATCCTGAGTGGACCATCCCAGGCCGCCATGGATGGTTTGATCGGTCAGGTACAGGACTAGGATGGCTCGCATGGCATAGTACGAGAATCGTTCCCATAACTCGGTCCCAAACAGCAAAAATAACCCTTTCGGATGTCCCAGCAGGGTACCACTATTTCCATTGTTCATGATTTTACTCTGTAATCCATTGTCAGTGTTTTTGCAAAATTTGGCTTACCTTATAATCCACAAACTTTTAAACTGCAAATTCACGAAAGGTTGGAATAATCAAATGACGATGTAACTGTTTGATTTATAAGTAACTGCATGAAATGCAGACAAAAGTGAAATCTTATTTTTCTCGAGGAACCGCGCACCACGGTATCGCCGCGTGATTTGAAATCATATTGTGGAGCGGCGATGTTGTTTCCTCACGTCGTGGCGAGCAAGAGAAGCTGAATCCTGCCACTTGAAAGTGGTTTGGGTATATAATTGAGACGTTTGGCGTCAATGAAAAGAGAAGCAGATGAAAGATTGGTACCTTCTATATTGTAAGCGCAGTGAGCAGGAGCGCGCAGTGATCAATCTTGATCGTCAAGGCGTTGAGTGTTACTACCCACAGGTGACTGTGCAGAAGATTGTGCGGGGAAAGCGAACTGAGAGTTGTGAGCCCTTGTTTCCCGGGTATATGTTTGTCTATTTTGATCCGGAAGAGATCAGTTATACCACGATTCGCTCAACCCGTGGCGTGGCCAGTTTTATCAGTCAGGGGGCAAGGCCGCAAATTGTGCATCCGGATCTGATTTATGGGTTGATGATGAACGAAAACTGCGAAGAGTATCAGGCGAAGCTTTCCAACTTGCCGCAACCTGGTGAACGCCTGAAGCTGACCCAAGGTCAGTTCAAAGGGATTGAAGCCATCTATCAGGAGCCGGATGGGGAAAAGCGCTCCTTTATGCTGATTAATTTGCTGGGCAAACCGGTGAAAGTCAGTGTCCAAAATGAAGATCTAGTGAAGAAGTAACTCTGCATATTTACGTCGGGCTGAGTGGTCGCTACTTTCTTGGTGGTTTGATATAGTTTGGCCGAATTTTGATTAATGGAATAAAAAATGTCTACAACTTCCCCTGTCCGTAAAGCGGTGATCCCGGTTGCTGGTTTGGGTACGCGGATGCTGCCTGCAACCAAAGCGATTCCGAAAGAAATGTTGCCGATTGTTGACAAACCACTGATCCAGCACGTGGTGAACGAGTGTGTGGCGGCTGGTATCAAAGAGATCGTATTGGTGACCCATTCGTCGAAAAACTCGATTGAAAACCATTTTGATACCTCCTTTGAGCTGGAGGCCACGCTGGAGAAGCGGGTCAAGCGCCAGCTCCTGGAAGAAGTTCAGAGCATTTGTCCGAAAGATGTCACCATTATGCATGTCCGTCAGGGACAGGCAAAAGGGCTGGGCCATGCGGTGCTGTGCGCGTATCCGCTGGTGGGAGACGAGCCGTTTGCCGTGGTGTTACCGGATGTGATCCTGGATGATGCCGCCAGTGATTTGCGCCAGGAGAACATGGCCGCCATGGTTAAGGCCTTTGACGAGACCGGCATTAGCCAGGTGATGGTTGAGCCGGTGCCGATGTCTGAAGTCTCAAGTTATGGCGTGGCGGATGTTAATGGCAGTGACCTTGCACCTGGCGAAACAGCTGCCATGAGCAAGGTGGTTGAAAAGCCCCCCGTTGAAGAAGCGCCATCGAACCTGGCCATTGTGGGTCGTTATGTCTTGCCGGCTGAAATCTGGAAGCTGCTGGCGCGAACGCCAGTCGGTGCCGGTGATGAAATTCAGCTGACCGATGCGATTGATATGCTGATGGAATCGACCCAGGTAAATGCGTTCCACATGTCCGGTAAGAGCCATGATTGCGGCAGTAAGCTGGGTTATATGCAGGCTTTCGTTGAGTACGGCATGCGCCACGAGACGTTGGGTGAAGACTTTACCAGCTACCTCAAGGCTATGGCAAAAAGCCTATAGTGGCTCGGTTCAGCGTATTTTAGTTTGCATGAGTGTTAGCCCATGCTGACCACCGTGTGGCGGTTCGTGTTGTCCGCCGGCGAAGCGCACGAAAAAGCGAAAGGGGCCACCTTTCGCTTTTTGTTTTTAACCTGGGATGATGCTTTACGTCATTTTCGGTACTTATTCGTCTTCGCTGTGGTATTGCTCACAAGCAAGCAGAGTGTTCTCAATCAAGGTCGCAACGGTCATCGGGCCAACGCCGCCCGGTACCGGGGTGATATGGCGGGCTTTTTCACGGGCGACGTCATACTCGACATCACCAACCAGTTTACCGTTATCCAGGCGGTTGATCCCCACATCCAGTACGGTTGCACCGGCCTTAATCCAGTCACCCGGGATAAAGTTCGGCTTGCCCACGGCAACGACCAGAATATCGGCCTGGCGAACATGTTGCTCCAGATTTTGGGTAAAACGATGACAAGTGGTGGTGGTCGCACCGGCCAGTAGCAGTTCCAGCGTCATTGGTCGGCCAACAATATTGGACGCGCCGACAATCACCGCATGTTTGCCGCGAACCGGAATGTTATAGCGCTCAAGCAGGGTCATTACCCCTTTTGGGGTGCAAGAACGAAGTTTCGGGATCCGCTGACACAGACGACCGACATTATAAGGATGGAAACCATCGACGTCTTTTTCTGGATCGATTCGTTCCAAAACTTTGGTGGCATCGATCCCGGCCGGGAGCGGCAACTGGACCAGAATCCCATCGATACTCTGATCGGCATTGAGCTCATCGATCAGTGCCAGCAGCTCAGTCTCGCTTGTGGTCGACGGAAGGTCGAACGATTTTGAGGTAAAGCCGACTTCATCACAGGCCTTGCGTTTGCTGCCGACATAAATTTGCGAAGCGGGATCTTCCCCGACAAGGACAACGGCAAGCCCAGGGGCACGCAGCCCAGCTTCGGTTCTCGCTTTTACCCGTGCAGCAACTTCTTGACGAACAGTTTGTGAAATCAGTTTTCCATCAATAATTTGAGCGGCCATGTTTATCCTTTGAGCTGTTAATAACTGAGCGGCGTTATTGTCGCAGAGAATGGGGGATAGGTCTAGCGCAAACGTTTGCTTTTTGGTGTTTGTCTGGAGGAAGGCGCGATGAGAGGCGGCCGGTCGGCGTGAGATGTACTGCAACCATGTTTAATACGGCTGGGAGCCATGTTGTCTGCATGACCTGAATTTCGTGAATTGAATCAAATTGTTGCTCCTTTAACCGCTTGGTCGTAGCGAAGGGAAATTTCCGGCAAAAAGCGTTGACGTGGGAGACGGGCAACGTATAATCCCGTCCCGTAACTTTTGTTACGCACGCCGTGCGCCCTTAGCTCAGTTGGATAGAGCACGTGCCTTCTAAGCATGTGGTCACAGGTTCGAATCCTGTAGGGCGTGCCATTCTTTGAAAGCCCCGATAAGCTTTTTGCTTGTCGGGGCTTTTTCGTTTTGGCCTTGCCCTGCCTTAGCAGATTTTATCCCTGTCCGCTGAGGGTTTTGTTATGGCACCGGGGGATATCACGTCTCAAATCCCTGATGAACTTCAGGTTTTCATTATATTGAAGAGTCAGCCGAAGAAACAGATTTATGGCTGATTCATCAATAGACAACTTTCTTTGATAGTGAAAAAAATAGAGCAATCTGTTAATTCGCCTGTAAAGGAAGACTATGTTTGAGCAAATCACCACGCTGATCGCCGAAATCAAAAAAGATCCTTCCCTGAAAGAGACCATCACTTTAGAGAGCCACCTGATTGAAGATGTGGGACTGGACTCGCTCGATATCATCGACTTTCTTCTGCAACTGGAAGTCGAGTTTGACCTCAGGCTTGATTTTGACCAGCTGGATTTTTCAATCATGCAGAGTACGCAAGCCCTGATGACGTTTATTGCCCAGCAGCAGTGTGAAGTGGCCGCGGATGAGCATTGAGATCCGATGGGCCTGCTTTGAGGCTGAAGCCTTATGGCAGGATCCCACTCTGGTGACGCTACCGAGCTTTGTCGCAGCACAAGCTGATTCCCAGCTGTCTTGCCTGGATGAAGTGCAGGTTGCCCGCACTGCGGCGGAACAGGTCTTCACTGTAATTGCGCCGGATCAGGCGTTAGTCGGGTATCACGCCAGTTTGGGCCTTGCGTCTTCACGTACCTCTGCCTTTGACAATCCTGAGGACTGGCTGGCCGCCGGAATGCCCCATTGGGCGGAAGCGGCAGCAGTATTGTGTCACGGGCTACCTCATCAAGGCCGACAGCGACCGTTTGCCTGTGTACCGGCCGCCTATCAGTGCACGGCAAGCTCGGCGCATCTGCCATCTTTTGACGCTGTGGTGAAAGTCAACGACAAGCGCTATGCCGTCGAGGTTTGCCGTCAGTTGAATATCCCGCAATTGGGGGAGATCGTTTCAACGCGATCGTCGCTGCTGGCGCTGAATGCCCACGCCCTGCCGATGATTTTAAAAGAGCCGTTTGGTGTCTCCGGTAAAGGCAGCTTGGTGGTGCGTCATCCGGCCATTTGGGAGCGCGTCAGGGAGCACTTGCTGTGCCAGGTTGCGGCTGGCCGGCAGGTGGGGCTCATCGCCGAGCCGTTTGTGGAGAAAGAGGTCGATTTTTCCAGCCAATGGCAGATCACCCGGGGCGGCGATATCACTTTGCTCGGGCTCTCGGAAATCACCAACGACAACCTGAAGTTCTCCGGGGTGAAGGCGATGGGCGATGGCCTGTTCCAGCGCATCCGGGCGCATGGGTACCCCGAGCTGTTGCGACCATTACTTGCCCGGCTGTATCAGGACGGGTATTGGGGGCCGGTTTGTGTGGATTCCATGCTGTTGACGAGTGGGGAAATCGTACCGGTTGTCGAGATCAATGCCCGAGAATCGATGGGCGGTATTGCACAGGATTGGTTCGCCCGTCTTGCCGTCGGCGGTGAGGTGCGGTTTCAGCAAGTCAGTGTCAAATACAGCCAGCCGCTCGATATCCGACAGCTGTTGGACGAACTGGCGCGGCGAGGCTGCCTGGTCACCGGTGAGCACCAATATGGGTATGTCCCGTTGAATAGTCGCTGCGTGCAATTGCCGGGCGAAACGCCACGGATTGGGCGGCTTTATCTGTTGCAAGTGGAGCCTGAGGATGATGCGCAGCAAGCACAGCTCGCTGCGGCACTCGCGGATCAGGGAGCCCGATTGTTATGACATCTGGCACGATTGCGATTTTAACCGCCAGCAGTGGGCTGGGAAGTTTTGTCCCTGCGGTCGCGCTGTCGAAATGGCTTCAACGACAACAGCGTTCTGTTCGTTTCTATGCCTTAGAGCAGCTCTACACACCGCAAGCTCTGGTCCGATTGGAAAAGACCAAGACGCAATGCCGGCGAAGCTTGCGTACGGCGTTGCTGACCCAACGCTGGCTGAGCCACAGTCCGGGATCGATCCGTGAGGCGATTGATGCTGACAAATGGCAAGTATTCAAGGCGCAATGGCAGCATTGTCCGCCGGAGCACGTGTTTCTCTTCAGTGGGTTCTGGCTGTCATTCATTTCCGAGCTGCAGGCGGCGCAAGGTGTGCGAAAAACGGGAGAAAACCAACCGGTTTATCATGGGGTACATGTGGATGTAACGGCGTCTCTCTCCTGGCAGCCCGGTGAGGTTGGTGGTCTGCAACACCATCACTTGCTTGCCGAAGGGAACGAGCAGTTTCTGGTGCCGCCGCCACCTGTGGTGGACTGGGCACAACGGGAGTCACGGGTCGCGGTGCATGGTGGTGGTTGGGACATCGGGGATCTCGACGCGTGTATCGCCATGCTGCGCACGCGTTATACCTTGTTGCAGGGTCAATCCTCGCTTGCCGATGCCGATGCCGATGCCGATGCCGAAAACTGGCACCTGTTGACCGATCCGGATTGGCTCCCTTGGCTTCACGGCTGCGCTGCCGGAGGGCAATACCCATCGCAGACGCTGCTTGGCCAGACGGAAATAAGGACTGGTGGGCTGAGTCGAGCGACAAATGCACGGCGTCCGGACGAGCCACCTTTTCAGCAACTGCTGTCTCGTTGTCGGGCGTTGATCACCAAACCCGGCGGGGCAAGCCTGATCGACAGTATGGCAACTGCGACGCCGCTCGTGCTGCTGCCCCCGTTTGGCGATTATGAAGCGGCCAATGGCCGGGCCTGGATCTCACGCGGTTTCGCCCTGAGCTTTGAGGACTGGAAAGCCCGGGGCTTTGCTCTGGCACCACTCTATCGCTGTCATCAGGCGTTGCTGGCGATGCGCGGCAATCGGGCTGTTTACGGAGAAACCTATGCAAACGAAAACGCAACAGAAGTTGGATGAACGCAGTTTTGCCCGGCTGAAGGCGCGGGTGAAGCAGATTTCGTCCACCCAGCGGGGGCTGCAACAGCGGGCAAACTGGGCGGCCGAGATGCCGCACCAGGTTGGGGTGAAGATGAATAATCAGTGTAACCTGCGCTGTCAGCACTGCTTTGAGTGGAATGATGAAGGCTATCACCACCAAATGGAGCGAGATGTCCGCTCGCAGGAAGTTGATCTGGCGATCATCGACAAACTGCTGCGGGCCACAGAATCGACCCAGGCGCCGTTTTATCTCTGGGGTGGTGAGCCGCTGATGTACAAGCAGATGGCAGCCCTGATGGATCGCTTCATC
Source organism: Photobacterium atrarenae (assembly GCF_024380015.1). Lineage (NCBI taxonomy): Bacteria > Pseudomonadati > Pseudomonadota > Gammaproteobacteria > Vibrionales > Vibrionaceae > Photobacterium > Photobacterium atrarenae. Next base: position 2,417,665 of record NZ_CP101508.1, on the reverse strand, counting down.
GAGCACCCGAGGTGGGTCACCATTTGCACCAATGGATTGCTGATTGAAAAGCACCTGGCGCAACTTTCCCGGATTGATGAGCGGCTGGCGCTGCTCATTAGCCTGGATGGACTGGAGGCCGAAAATGATGCGATCCGCGGCAAAGGGGTGTTCCGGCGGGTGGAGCGTATCATTCGCACCTTGTTGGAACAGCGCCAACGCCAGGCGTTTGCCGGTAAAGTGTCGCTGTGCCTGACGATCAGCGACAGCATGGTCGGCAAGCTGTTTGAGTTTGTCCGCTACTTTTCCGATTTGGGCATCGACAGTGTGTACCTGGTGTTTCCCTGGTATATCCCGTCTCAGGTTGCCGAGCAGATGGATCAATGGGTCGGGGAGCAACTGCCCTGGAAGCAGGCGCGGCTGGCCGGGACCCGGGAATACAGCTGGCACGGTTATACCTACCATTTAAGCGACAGCAACATCCCCGCGCTGCTTGACGATATCGCTCGTATCAGTGCTCAAACCTGGGATTGCCGGGTGCGTTTTCATCCCAATCTTGAACCTCACGAGGTCCCTGATTTTGTTGCTGGCAGTACCAAACCCGCTGAAAACAAAACGTTTTGCAGTGCGATTCGCAACCGGCTGGATGTCCTGCCCAACGGGGATGTCACCTCATGCAAGTTTTTTCCCGAGCTGGATGTCGGGAATCTGCAGTTGCTGCCGGTGCGGGAAGTCTGGCACAGCGCGGCGTACCAGGCTTTTCGCAAACAGCTGCATTGTGGGCTGATGCCCGTCTGTGCCAAGTGCACCTTGCTTTACAGCACCGGCTGAGCCAATCAGGAAAGGAAGTGTGATGTCGAATACAAATATCTTACAAAATAAACTGCCGGTCTGGGTCACCCTCCAGCTCACGGATGCCTGCAACCTGCGTTGCAAAATGTGTTACGAGTGGGGAGAAAACGGTGCCTATCACGGGCGGAAAATCTCCCGGCTGGATAAAGACGCTGTGCTGCGGGTCATCGATGAATGTCTACCGGTCAAACCCTACTTTGCCCTGTTTGGCGGTGAGCCCATGATGTATCCGTGGTTTGAGGATGTCGTCGGCCGGATCCGTCAGGGCGGCGCCCGGGTGGATGTCCCGACCAATGGCACCTTTTTAAAGCGCAAGGCGGAGATGTTGGTTGAGACCCCGCCGAACCGGTTGTGGGTATCGCTGGATGGGCCGGAGGAAATTAATGACGCCCAGCGCGGCGAAAATGTCTATCGCAACGTGCAGGAAGGAGTAGCAACCCTGTTTGAGTTGCGCGAGCGCAAGGGGCTGAAAGAGCCGAAAATCGGCTATACCTTTATCGTGACGCCGCTGACCCACCTTTATATTCAGGGATTCTTTGAAAACTGTCTGGATTTGGACATGGTGGATCACATCAGTATTGAATTTCAGACGTATGCGACGGCGCATGAACATGACCAGCATCGTCAGCTGTTTCGCCGTTTGTTCGGGGTTGAGGAAACGCCTTGTGCCGCCGGGATGCAGGATGATCCGCGCAAGTTTGAAATGATGGATTTCGAAGCCATTCAGGCCCAGATCCATTGGGTCGAGCAGGCATGTAAAAAGCGCGGCATTTACTTTGTGTGCTACCCCAAAACCATTGCCAGCGAGAATTACCGGGCATATTTCACCAAACAGTACGCAGACATGGCGGATCAACGTGACAAGTGTTTTTTCCCCTGGATCTACATGGAAGTGGCGTCGAATGGCGACATTACGCCTTGTCATACCTTCTATGATGTCCCGCTCGGCAATATCTATGAACAGAGTGTGTCCGAGATCTGGAACGGCGGCCATATGAAAAATTTCCGCCATCAGTTGTTGCGCCAGGGCGGACTGTTTCCTATCTGCGGCTCCTGCGCTCGCTATTATGCAGATCCGAATAAAAGGTGACCGGTATGGCTTATATCTCCGCGCACCAGCTGGGCAAGGAATTCTTCTACTATCGCAAGCAATCCGGACTGATGGCGTCGCTCAAAAACCTGTGGGGCCGGGAGCAGCTCAGCAAGCTGGTGGTGCGCGACTTGTCCTTTGAGATCGAACAAGGTGAAATCGTCGCGTTTATCGGGCCGAACGGGGCCGGAAAAACCACCACCATGAAGATGTTGTCCGGTATTTTGCATCCCAGTACCGGGCACGCCAGGGTGATGGGGTACGTGCCCTGGGCGCGTGAAAAAGCCTTCAAGCGCAAGTTCTCGATCATCATGGGCCAGAAGCAGCAACTGTGGCCGGATCTCCCGGCGATTGACAGCTTTGAGCTCAATAAACGCATCTATGAAATCAAGGATCGCGCGTATCAGCAAACGCTGGGGGAACTGAGTGAAATTCTCAACGTCCGGCATTTGCTGGACATCCAGGTGCGGCGGCTCTCGCTGGGAGAGCGGATGAAGCTCGAGCTGATCGCTGCGCTGCTGCATCAGCCGGAGGTGATTTTTCTCGATGAGCCGACGTTGGGGCTGGATTTTTTATCGCAGCGGGCGATCCTGGCGTTTTTGAAAACTCTGGCCGAAGAGAAGCGAACCACCATGCTGCTGACCAGCCATAACATGGTCGACATTGCCACCTTGTGTCAGCGGGGGATTGTGATCAGCGGCGGGCAGTTAGTTTATGACGGCAGTCTTGAGGCGCTCGGGGATGTGGTCGGTGCCAAGCGCCACCTGCATGTCTACAGCCATACGCCCATCGAAAAACAGGTGTTTGCCCAGTACGGCCGGATCATTGCAGCGGATCGGAATGAGATTGTGATTGAGATCAGCAAAGCGCAGTCTCAGACCATCCTGGCCCGGGTCTTGGCGCAGGCGGATGTGGCGGATATCAAGATCAAAGAGCTACCGCTGGAGCATTGCCTGGAGAGCCTGTATCTGGCACAAAAGGTTCCGGCATGAGGAAGTATCTGTTTGTCAGCCAGATGGGACTGCAAATGTCGCTGGCCTACCGGCTGAACTATCTGATCAGTGTGTTAGCCGCGGGGTTTCCGTTACTGCTGCAAGTGATGTTCTGGCATGCAATTTTCACTTATACCCAGGCCGAGCAAGTGTACGGCTATCGTTATGAGGAAATGATGGCCTATGCCTTGTTTGCGGCGCTGGTCAGTCAGGCGCTGCGAACCGGGTTTGAGTATGAGGTGGCGACGGATATTAAGGAGGGGGGGCTCAATCGCTTTCTGACTCAGCCCTTGTCGTATTCGGTTTATCGGCTGGCGGCCTTTGTGGGGCAGAATCTGGGCTATTTTACGGCGACCCTGTTGCTGATCGGGGGATGCGCGGTGTTACTCAACCACTGGCTCCAGATGGCGGTGAGTTTGTCTGACTACTTCCGGATGCTGGGTGTCTTGTGCGGGGCGTTCTTCATTCAGTTTTTTCTCTTCTACCTCATCGGGCTGGCGGCGTTCTGGATGCAGGAAGTGTGGGGCGTATTCGAGTCGATTCGGATTGTCGGCCTGGTGCTGTCCGGCGGTGTGTTTCCGCTCACGGTGTTTGGTGAGGCGGGCATGGCCGTACTTCGCTATCTGCCATTCCAGTATGTGGTTTTTTTTCCGATTGAAGTGGTGTTGGGACGGGTCACCGGCAGCGATTTGATGATCGGAGTGGCGATCCAGGGGGCCTGGATTATCGGGCTGTTTAGCTTGTCACGCCTGGTTTGGAACCGGGGTTGCAAACACTTTATTGCGCTCGGGGGATGAGGATGGGACGTGAACTGATCAAGCACCTGAATATCTACCTATTTTTACTCAAAGTTAATGCGATGCGCCAGTTGGAGTATCGCGTCAACATTGCCCTGAATGTGATGGTTGAACTGGGATATCTGGGGGTGAAGCTGCTTTATGCCTATATCGTCCATGATACCGGGGTACATATTGCGGGATTGCCACCCAGCAGTATCTATCTGTTTATCGGCACCTATATGCTGATGACGGTTTTTTTTCGTCAGTATGCTGCAATTCAACATCATCGGTTTTGATCTGCAAATCAGGAACGGTGATTTCGATCTGTTGCTGACTAAGCCGGTGTCTTCCCAGTTTATGGCCACCCTCCGGCATGTCGATACCTGGATCACCCTGCCGAATGTGATTGCCGGGCTGGGGCTCATTATATACGGCTGGCAAGCGTCGGCCATTCCGCTCTCGGCTGTCAATCTGCTCGGGTTCATCGGCTATTTGCTGCTGGGCGTGGTGACCATGTACGCCATCTTCGTCCTGCCGCTGATGCTGGCGTTCAAGTTTAAAAATATCTCCGCCTTGCAGGCGTTTTACTGGGCGATGTGGGATTTCAATAATCTGCCGCATCGGATCCACCTCAGGCCGGTTCAACTGGTTGGCACGGTGGTGATCCCCATCTTCCTGGTGACCAACTGGTCGCCGCTGTTTGTGTTGGATCGGTTGTCCGGTGGAGAGCTGGCCTGGGGGATCGCTGCCCCCGTGTTGCTGTTGGCGCTGACACGGGTGTGCTGGCGTCGGGCAATTCGCCATTATGAAAGTGCCACGAGCTAGAGAAGGGTAGTGATGTTTGATTTAACAGGAAAGACCATTGTGGTGACCGGCAGCTGCCGGGGCATTGGGTTGGCGATTGCCAGGGCGCTTCATGGGCAGGGGGCGAATGTGGTGATCACGGCCCGCCAGCCGGCACAATATCCGGATGTGCTGGCAGCGTTTGCCGCGGCGCCGGAGCGGGTCCGGTTGGTGTCATGCGACATCACGTCCCCCGAATCGGTCGCGGCACTGTTTGAAACGGCACTGGCCTGGCAGGGGACGCTGTATGGTTGTGTCGCCAATGCCGGTAGCCGCGGCAGCGGGCAGGCGGTCTGCGACATGGATTGGGATGCGTGGCAGGCACATGTCGGGGCCAACCTGCACGGCACGTTTGCAACGTTGCAGCACGCGGCGCAGCATTTGTGTCGTCAGGGAGAAGGAGGGCGCTTGATGGCGGTTTCGAGTTTGTCTGCGGTGAAAGGGACGGCAGGCTTTGCCGACTATGGTGCGGGGAAGGCGGCCATTACCTCGTTGTGTCGCTCCCTGGCGCTGGAGCTGGCTGCCTCAGCGATTACGGTGAACAGTGTCTTGCCCGGTTGGGTGGAAACGGAGATGAACCGGGATGTGCTGGCAGATCGCCGTCAGTATGAGTCAATCCGCCGGTTGCGGATCCCGCTCGGGCGCTGGGCCACGCCGGAAGATATTGCCCCGTTGGCGGTGTATCTGATGTCTGAGGAGAGCCGTTACCACACCGGCGATGTCATCACAGTCGATGGCGGTTACCGAATTTTCTGAGGATAACTATGCACACCGAAATGAATATTGCTCCGACGGATTTTGCGCAGCTGGCGCAATCGCGTTTTGCTTTCGATCCGAACAGCCTGGAATCGCCACCGAATTGTTTCATCTTCGGCCTTTATACGTTGGCCTCGATTGAGGCGCCGTTGCCGTCCATTGCCAAGCTATTCGCCGAGCACAGCTTTTCTTTTCGGCCCGAGCATCATTCGCACCCGGCGTTGATCCATCCCGAAACCCGGTTTGCCCGGTTTGAGTTTTTCCGCGACCAGACGGGGCCGTATCTGGATGTTCATGCCCGTCATGTCGACGGGAAAATGGCTGATTTGCTGCGTGAGCGGTGTGGGCTTGACATTGAGGTGATCCCTTTTACTGAGTTTGCCGCGCTGCTTGAGTACATTGGTGACCGGTTCAGCCGTCAGCGTCCGGTGTTGTGTGATTTTGATATGGGGTACATTCCGTCGAGATATCAATATCAATTGATCCGTGGCTATGAGCATATCGTCTTTTTGACCCGGTATTGCCCTGCTCAGAATCGGTTCCTGCTCAGCGATCAGGATGTCCAGGACGACCCGGTGGCGATGCAGGACGTCAGTGCCTGCTTTGACGGGATGCTGAACCTGAAAGGGGTGTTTAACTGTTACCAGGTGAAGCGGGTCGGGGTGCCGTCACCGCACCTGTCCATGGCCGAGATCCGCCAGGATGTCGTCGAGAATGTGGCTTACCTGACCACGGGCCAGAACGATGCCGGTATGGCCGCCGTCAACCATTATCTTGAGGGCATGGCGCAGGTCAAAGCGTTGAATCAGCCGTTTTATATCTTTGGTCACTGGATCTTTCTCACCCAGCGGAAATTGCAGGTCCGCTGGTGTGAACTGGCCAGACAGACACTGACCACCCCGGCGCAGCGCGCAGCCCTGGCCAATCTTCAGCATCACTTAAGGCGGCTGGCTGACAAATGGGGCGAGTTCACGATGCTGGATCACCTTAGCCGGAGTACCCAACGGGTGACGCCGGCGCAGGTTGCCCAGCGGTGTATTGAAGCGGCCAGGCTGGAGTTGGAGAGTCCGCGCTACTGGCTGGCGTTGTACGAGACGCTGTGATTGAAGCAAAAAACATCAATCGGCTGTGAAATAAACCGAATAATTCAGCTCACGGTCAAAAATTCGTAATGCCCCGCGATTTTTTTGGGGTTTTCCCTTGTAAATGGAATTTTTGCCCCTATCTTGTGTGAAAGGTTTGATGATGACGTACTTTTCAGGCGAGACGCTGTCTCGACGACAAGGCGCAGGATCGCTATAATACCGCGTTTTTAATTTCTGGCTCAGTGGCAAATCGGCCAGTAGAAACAGAAATTATCAGAATTAAGGCGTTATGGTGTAGGTGAGGTCGCCTGCCATAACACGAAAGGATGCCACCGTCAGTTCAACTGATCGGCAACATCACTCAGAGAATACTGAGTAAGTTTTGAGGTTAAATAAAATGCAAGTTACCGTTGAAACCACTGAAGGTCTAGAACGCCAACTCACTATCACAGTTCCGGCTGCAAACATCGAAGATGCAGTGACAGCTGAGCTGAAGAAAATTGCTAAAAATCGTCGCTTCGATGGTTTCCGTCCAGGTAAAGCTCCGCTGAAAATGGTTGCTCGTATGTTCGGCGCCTCTGTTCGCCAGGACGTACTGGGTGAAGTGATGCAGCGTCACTACATCGAAGCAATCGTGAAAGAGAAAATCAACCCAGCGGGTGCGCCAACGTTCACACCGGTTGAAGTTGCTGAAGGTAAAGATCTGGTATTCAAAGCATCTTTCGAAGTATTCCCGGAAATCGAGCTGGCTGGTCTGGACAAGATTGCTGTTGAAAAACCAGCAGTTGAAGTGAAAGACGAAGACGTTGATGCGATGCTGGACACCCTGCGTAAGCAACAGGCAACTTGGACTGAGGTTGAAGAAGCTGCCGTTGCTGACAGCCGTGTTACCATCGATTTCACTGGTTCTATCGACGGTGAAGAGTTCGAAGGCGGTAAAGCAGAAGGTTTCGCACTGGCCATGGGCCAGGGCCGCATGATCCCAGGTTTCGAAGACGGTATCGTGGGCAAGAAAGCGGGTGACGAGTTCACCGTTGAAGTGACTTTCCCGGAAGACTACCATGCTGAAAACCTGAAGGGTAAAGCAGCTTCTTTCGCAATCAAACTGCACAAGGTTGAAGCGCAGGAGCTGCCTGAGCTGACTGAAGAGTTTGTTGCGAAGTTCGGCGTTGAAGACGGCTCTGTTGAAGGCCTGAAAGCCGAAGTTCGTAAGAACATGGAGCGTGAGCTGAAGCAAGCGGTGAAAACTCGCATCAAAGATCAGGTTCTGAATGGTCTGGTTGAGCAAAACGACATCACAGTTCCTGCCGCTCTGATCGATCAGGAAATCAACGTTCTGCGTCAGCAAGCAACTCAACGCTTCGGCGGTGATGCGCAAAACGCACCAGAGCTGCCACGTGAACTGTTTGAAGAGCAAGCCAAACGTCGCGTCGTTGTTGGCCTGCTGCTGGGTGAAGTGATCAAGTCTGAAGAGCTGAAAGCTGATGACGAGCGTGTGAAAGCACTGATCACTGAAATGGCATCTGCTTACGAAGATCCAGCGGAAGTTGTTGCTTACTACGAGCAAAACGAGCAAATGATGAACAACATGCGTAACGTTGCTCTGGAAGAGCAAGCGATCGACGCACTGCTGGCCAAAGCTCAGGTTTCTGACAAAGAAGTGAGCTTCAACGAGCTGATGAACCAGCAACAGCCTGCAGTTTAATTTGCTGATATCTGGGTAGAGATTTGACTTTGTTTCAAATCTTCTGCTAACAATGGTCCGTGTGAGAGTAATTTCATTCGGGCCATTTATTTTAGGGAAATAACGTTATGAGCTACCAAGACAACAACGCCATGTCGCCAATTATGAATGCGCTGGTACCGATGGTGGTCGAGCAGACTTCTCGTGGTGAGCGTTCTTACGACATCTATTCCCGACTACTAAAAGAGCGTGTGATTTTCCTGACCGGACAGGTTGAAGATCAGATGGCCAATTTAGTGGTTGCACAGCTTTTATTCCTTGAGTCTGAAAACCCGGACAAAGATATTTTCCTGTACATTAACTCACCGGGTGGCTCGGTCACTGCTGGCATGTCAATCTATGACACCATGCAGCACATTAAGCCAAACGTGAGCACTTTCTGTATGGGTCAGGCCTGCTCGATGGGTGCCTTCCTGCTCGCGGGCGGCGCGCCGGGCAAACGTTTCTGCCTGCCGAACTCCCGGGTGATGATTCACCAGCCACTGGGCGGATTCCAGGGCCAGGCGTCTGATATTCAGATCCATGCGCAAGAAATTTTAACGATCAAGCAACGATTGAATAATCTGCTTGCCGAGCACACTGGCCAGCCGCTGGAAGTGGTTGAGCGTGATACAGACCGCGATAACTTTATGTCGGCTGAGCAAGCCGTTGAATATGGTTTGGTCGATGCTGTTTTGGGTAAGCGTGACTAATGTCATTGTTTTTGTTCTGTCACGCGGATTTTCGGGTGACGGAGCAAAATGGCAAGAGTTGTTATACACTCAAAACAAGGCAATGATGGGGTGAAACCCGAAAAGAGGTTAGCGAATGACAGATAAGCGAAAAGAGAGTGGTAGTGGAAAACTGCTGTACTGCTCTTTCTGCGGTAAGAGTCAACATGAAGTTCGCAAGCTGATTGCAGGCCCTTCGGTATATATTTGCGATGAATGTGTCGATTTGTGTAACGACATTATTCGTGAAGAAATTAAAGAAGTGATGCCTAAGCGTGAAGGCAACGAACTTCCGACACCACAGGAAATTCGTGCGAACCTGGATGATTACGTGATCGGACAGAACCATGCGAAAAAGGTTCTGGCGGTTGCGGTGTACAACCACTACAAGCGTCTGCGCAACGGTGATACCACCAGTGAAGGGGTTGAGCTGGGTAAAAGTAATATCCTGCTGATCGGCCCGACCGGGAGCGGGAAAACCCTGCTGGCTGAAACACTGGCCCGGATGCTGGATGTGCCATTTACCATGGCAGATGCCACCACATTGACCGAAGCCGGTTATGTGGGTGAAGACGTTGAAAACATCATTCAGAAACTGCTTCAGAAGTGTGACTATGATGTCGCCAAGGCTGAACGTGGTATCGTTTATATTGATGAAATCGACAAGATTTCCAGGAAATCGGATAACCCGTCTATTACCCGTGACGTCTCGGGTGAAGGGGTTCAGCAGGCCTTGCTGAAACTGATTGAAGGGACGGTGGCTTCGGTTCCGCCACAGGGTGGCCGGAAGCATCCGCAGCAGGAATTCCTGCAAGTCGACACCTCCAAGATCCTGTTTATCTGTGGCGGTGCGTTTGCCGGCCTGGATAAAGTGGTTGAGCAGCGTGTTGAGACTGGTGCCGGGATTGGCTTCGGGGCGGAAGTTCGCTCTAAAAATGAGTCACGTACCCTGAGTGACCTGTTCGAGCAGGTTGAGCCGGAAGATCTGGTGAAATATGGCCTGATCCCTGAATTTATCGGCCGTCTGCCGGTCACAGCCATCCTGAATGAACTGGATGAGCAGGCGTTGGTGCAAATCCTGCGTGAGCCGAAGAATGCGCTGACCAAGCAATATGGCGCATTGCTGGAGCTGGAAAACGTTGAGCTTGAGTTCCGTGATGATGCGCTGGTTGCGATTGCCCGCAAGGCGATGGAACGCAAGACCGGGGCACGGGGTCTGCGCTCCATCGTGGAAGCGGTGCTGCTCGATACCATGTACGAGCTGCCGTCGGCGGAAGGGGTGAGCAAAGTGGTGATTGACGAGTCCGTGATCAAAGGGGAGTCCGATCCACTGCTGATCTACGAAAACACTGAAAATCAAGCAGCTGGCGCTGAATGATTGGTGAATAACTGCTCATAATGTTGAAAAAAAGGAGGCTTTGTCCTCCTTTTTTATTTTCTGCTACTTACCCCGTTGAATCTTGCCGCTTTACCCCCATATACTCAGTTAAAGAGATTGAACGGAAGAGAGAAGAATATGAACCTGGAGCGTTCGGAACGCCTTGAGATCCCCGTTCTGCCACTGCGTGATGTGGTGGTCTACCCTCATATGGTCATTCCATTGTTTGTAGGCCGGGATAAATCCATTCGTTGCCTGGAATCGGCAATGGACGACAATAAGCAGATCCTACTGGTTGCCCAGAAAGAAGCGGCAACCGATGAGCCTGCGATTGAAGATTTGTACAGTGTCGGTACGGTCGCGACGATTCTCCAGTTGCTGAAACTGCCGGACGGTACAGTTAAAGTACTGGTGGAAGGTCAGCAACGCGCTAAGGTCAATAACCTGCGTGATGATGAATTCTTTGTCGCCGACGCTGAGTTCCTGATGACTCAGGAGATGGATGAGCGTGAGCAGGAAGTCCTGGTCCGCACCGCGATCAATCAGTTTGAAGGCTTTATCAAGCTGAACAAGAAGATCCCGCCGGAAGTGCTGACGTCACTGAACGGGATTGATGAAGCGGCTCGTCTGGCGGATACCATCGCCGCGCATATGCCGCTGAAGCTGGCCGACAAGCAAAAAGTGTTGGAGATCATCGATATCACGGAACGACTGGAATTCCTGATGGCGATGATGGAGTCCGAGATTGATCTGCTGCAGGTCGAGAAGCGCATTCGCGGCCGCGTGAAGAAGCAGATGGAAAAAAGTCAGCGTGAGTATTACCTCAACGAGCAGATGAAGGCCATTCAGAAAGAGCTGGGTGAGCTGGATGATGCGCCGGATGAGTTCGAGTCGCTGAAGAAAAAGATTGAAGAGTCGAAAATGCCGGCTGAAGCGCGGGAGAAAACCGAGCAGGAGCTGCAGAAGCTGAAGATGATGTCACCGATGTCAGCGGAAGCGACGGTGGTGCGCGGTTATATCGACTGGATGCTGAGTGTGCCCTGGCATAAGCGCTCGAAGGTGAAGAAAAACCTGGCCAAGGCCGAGGAAGTGCTCAACGCTGACCATTATGGCCTGGAGCGGGTGAAAGAGCGCATTCTGGAGTATCTGGCGGTACAGAGCCGGATCAACAAGCTTAAAGGTCCGATTCTGTGTCTGGTTGGTCCACCCGGGGTCGGTAAGACTTCTCTGGGGCAGTCGATTGCCGCAGCAACCGGCCGGAAGTACGTTCGGATGGCACTCGGCGGCGTGCGTGATGAAGCTGAGATCCGCGGACACCGTCGGACTTACATCGGGTCAATGCCGGGTAAGCTGATCCAGAAAATGGCCAAGGTCGGGGTGAAAAACCCACTGTTCCTGCTCGATGAGATCGACAAAATGTCATCAGACATGCGTGGCGATCCGTCTTCAGCACTGCTGGAAGTATTGGATCCGGAACAGAACAATGCTTTTAACGATCATTACCTGGAAGTGGATTACGATCTGTCGGATGTGATGTTCGTGGCGACCTCGAACTCAATGAACATTCCGGGTCCGCTGCTGGATCGGATGGAAGTGATCCGTCTGTCGGGTTATACCGAAGATGAGAAGCTCAACATCGCCAAGCGTCACCTGCTTGAGAAGCAAATCAAGCGTAACGGCCTCAAAGTGGGTGAAATTGAAGTGGATGACTCGGCGCTGATCGGGATTATCCGCTACTACACCCGTGAGGCGGGTGTGCGAAGTCTCGAGCGTGAAATTTCTAAACTGTGCCGCAAGGCCGTGAAAGAGATCCTGCTTAAGCCGGAATTGAAGCAAGTGACGATTACTCAGGAAAATCTGAAAGATTACCTGGGTGTGCAGCGTTTTGATTACGGGAAAGCAGAAGAAAATAACCGCATTGGTCAGGTCACCGGGTTGGCATGGACGGAAGTGGGCGGCGATCTGCTGACCATTGAAACCGAATCGATGCCGGGCAAAGGCAAGCTGACTTATACCGGCTCGCTGGGTGATGTGATGCAAGAGTCGATTCAGGCCGCACTGACCGTGGTTCGCAGCCGTGCTGAGCGTCTGGGCGTTGATAAAGACTTCTATGAGAAACGTGATATCCATGTCCATGTGCCAGAAGGTGCGACGCCGAAAGACGGCCCGAGTGCCGGGATCGCAATGTGTACTGCGCTGGTCTCCAGCCTGACCGGGAACCCGGTGCGGGGCGATGTGGCCATGACCGGCGAAATTACCCTGCGTGGTGAAGTGCTGCCGATTGGTGGGTTGAAAGAGAAACTGCTGGCGGCGCATCGCGGTGGCATTAAGACGGTGCTGATCCCGAAAGAGAACGAACGTGACCTAGAAGAGATCCCGGATAACGTAATTGCTGATCTGGAGGTTCGTCCGGTCCGCTGGATTGATGAAGTGCTGACAGTTGCGCTGCAGAATAATCCAACGGGTATCGAACTGGTCAACGCCCAAAACAGTGACATGCAGCAAAGTTAATCTATGAAAAAACGCTTTCAAGTGCAAAAAGCCTTGTCAGCGTTTTTTTGTATCGCTATAAGTTAGGTCTGATTTGGCTGTGAGCCCAATAATATCAATACTTACCCGTATCTCAGGTGTTCTGTGCTGATATACTTAGGCCTGATATCTTTTTCTGTCCGCACCTGACAAGTGAAGGTCACCGTGGCATGCGGACAAGGTTCATAGAGGGGATGAAATCGTGAACAAAACTCAGTTAGTTGATAAAATCGCTGAAAATGCAGATATTTCTAAAGCGTCTGCTGGCCGTGCGCTGGACGCCTTCATTGATGCGGTTGCTGATTCGCTGAAAGCTGGTGATCAGGTTGCCTTGGTTGGTTTCGGCACTTTTTCCGTTCGTGAGCGTGCGGCGCGTACTGGCCGTAACCCGCAAACCGGCGAAGAGATCCAGATTTCTGCAGCGAAAGTACCGGGCTTCAAAGCCGGTAAAGCGCTGAAAGATTCTGTAAACTAATCGTCGTTATTTCGGCGCTGTTGGAATTGAACAATGATTGATGCCGGGTGTCATACCCTAGGTTAACCTGGCATGAAGATGAAGGCGCATCAGGTTGATGCGCTTTTTTTACTTTGAAACTGTGTGATATTTTTGTCTCTGGGCCGAGCCCGGGACGTAAAGCATTCTTCACAACCCCGTGCCCGATCGAATTAAGTAGGAGATACGGCAGACTATGATGGAGCGTATGCGCGAAGGCGCTAGCAGCATTTGGGTTAAGATCATTCTTGGCCTGATTATTTTTTCTTTTATTTTTGCCGGCGTCGGCAGCTATCTTGCCGGTGGCGGTGAGCAGGTTGCTGCGAAAATTGATGACCGGAAAATCAGTCAGCGTGAGTTTGAGCAGGCTTATCAGAATGAGCGGAACCGGATGCAGTCGCAGCTGGGAGATTACTTCAACACGCTGATGGGCGATCCGGCTTACGTTCAGCAGTTCCGTCGTAGTGTGCTCGACCGTCTGGTCAATGATGTCCTGATTGAGGAGCGTGCAAATGCTCTGGGCATGCGCATCAGTGATGAGCAGGTTCGTGAGGCGATTGTCGAAATGCCGGAGTTCCAGCGCGAAGGTACATTTGACAACGAGCTGTACAACAGCCTGCTGCGTCGTGCCGGCTTCACGCCGGACCGGTTCGCTGAAACAATCCGTACGGATATGCTGCGTCAGCAACTGCTGGGCGCGCTGCAGAGCAGTGACTTTGCCCTGGACTATGAGCTGACTGCCTTGACTAAACTGGAGCAGCAGCAGCGTGTGGTCCGTCATCTGACGCTGGAATTGGCTGACTTTAAACAGCGTGTTGAACTCACTGACGAGGAAGTGAAAGCTTACTACGAGCAAAACCCGGCGCTGTTTACCCGTCCGGAGCAAGTGAAAGCGGCTTACATTGAGCTGTCTGGCCAGGGGCTGAAAGAAACGCTGGATGTGACGGAAGCAGAAGCCAGGGCTTATTATGATGAGCACCGCAGCAAGTATGCGACGGCTGAGCAGCGTAAAGCGAGTCATATCCTGATCCAGGGTGACAGCGATGAGGCTAAAGCCAAAGCGGAAGCACTGCTGGTACAGCTCAAGAAGGGGGATGATTTTGCCGAGCTGGCGAAAACTGAATCTGATGATACCTTCAGCGGTAAAGATGGCGGCCAGCTGGACTGGTTCGAGCGCGGGGTGATGGATCCGGCGTTTGAAGATGCCGCATTCGCCCTGAATCCGGGCGAGATTTCCGAGCTGGTACAATCGTCGTTTGGTTTTCACATCATTAAGCTTGATGAGATTAAAGCCTCTGAAGTGAAGCCGTTTGCCGATGTACGCGATGAGATCATTGCCGATCTGCGCGAGCAGGGCGCTGCGGAAGCTTTCTATGATCTGCAGACGCAGCTGGCTGAAACCGCTTTTGAAATGCCAGACTCGCTGGAAGATGCGGCGAAAGCTGTGGATGCCAAAGTTCAGTACACGGACTTCTTCGCCCGCGACGCGGCGCCAGGCGTGCTGGCCAACCCTGCTGTTTTGCAGGCGTTGTACAGCCCGGAAGTGCGAGAAGATGGCCTGAATTCGGAAGTGATCGAGATTGGTCCTGAGCATGTGATCGTCGTTCGTGTTGAAGACGCCCGTGACGAGATGCTGTTGCCATTTGAAGACGTTGCGGATACGGCGCGTCAGCAACTGGCGGCGCAAAAAGGTGAGCAGGCCGCACAAAGCAAAGCTGATGAGGTGATTGCCGCGCTGCGTGAAGGCAATACGGCAGTCCTTGAGCAAGAAGATCTCAGCTTCAGTGAAGCGCAGACGATTGAACGCGCCGGAGAGAATCCGATGCTGTCTCGTGTTGCGTTCGGTCTGGCCAAGCCCGAAGGCGAGCAACCTGTCTACGGGATGACGCGCGATACGCAGGGCAATGTGATGATCATTGCCCTGGATAAAGTCGTTGAGGCCAGCGTGGCACCGGAGGCAACCGACAGCCAGATGGCGAGCCAGGTGGAGCAGATGAATGCTCAGCGCGATATCATGGCGACCCTGGAAGTGCTGCGCACCACCGCAGATGTCAGCTATCCGACTTTGGAACCAGTTGAAAATTAATTGTAATCGAGCGATTACTAGACGGGCCGCCCTTGTGCGGCCCGTCGTTTTTTCGGCGCTTACCTTCGATTTGTGATTTACTCGGCGGCTCCGTGGATTAATCTGCGTATCAGTCTTGTTGAAATCAAATACACGAGGTTTGCAATGAAAACGTTGATACAAAGCCTGATGCTGACCCTGACACTCTGTCTGTCTCCACTGGCACTGGCCGATCAGGATCCCCATGAGGGGATCACCATCACTGTCAATATCAATACCGCTAATGCAGAAGAGCTGGATAATTTGCTGATTGGCATTGGTCCGGACAAAGCGGCGAAGATTATCGCTTACCGTGAGACGCACGGAAAGTTTAGCTCAGCTGAAGATTTAGCCAAGGTGAAAGGGATTGGCGTTGCGACGGTCGAGAAAAACCGGGCGAGAATCCTGCTGTAAATTACTGTGCTGAGCACGATGGACTGACGGTGAAAGGCGGTGCCCGTAACGGATGATGATAACCCGGGCACCGTTTTATCCACTATCTCAGATAGAGTCGCTTCTCTGAATTTGGTGCTTCCAGATAATGCAGCCGAGCGCAATCAGCCCGCCGGCTAGCGCACCGGCCAAATGGGCTTCTATTGCCACCCGGGCCCCAATCAGGGCTTCTGAACTGGCGGACCCGCCTACGACCTGTTCCCAGCCGACTTTTACGCCCAAACCTAGGAGTAACAGCCAACCGCCTTTTTGGCGGGCCTGGATATCTTTGACTACCCCCCAGGCGAATAGACCGTGGAGCACCCCGGACAAGCCTGCATACCAGTGGATATCGCTGGCCAGAATGGCGATGCCAACCACCGCTGACAGCCCCAGGATGAGCGTGGTATAGGACTTGAGATGAACATGGGCGCGGAAGATAAAACTGATAATCGCCAGCGCCAGGGTATTCATGAGCATGTGTGGCCAATTGGTATGGGTGAGGTTTCCTGTTAGGATCCGCCACATCTCGCCGGCCTGGATGGCCTGACGATCCCAGGCCAGCCAAGCCTGGATAGCTGGTAACTGAGTGATGGCCAACAGCAGGGCGGCGAGTATCAGATAAATACGAAGAGACAAGGTTACCTCGATGAGTCGATATTGTGAGCAGTGCGGTAAAGCTAAAAAAGCCTGTATCTGCCGCTGGATCCAAGTTCTTGATGCTAAAACTGAACTGTGGATATTACAACACCCTTCTGAGGTGAAACGGGCGATTGGGACAGCGCGGATCCTGACGTTATCGCTTCCCGGTGCCCGGCTGTGGGTCGGGGAAGATTTTTCTGAGCACCCTGAGCTGAATACGCTGTTGGCACAACCGGATCGTGATGCGTACCTGGTGTATCCGGGGGAGGCGGCGATGCCGATTTCGCAACTGGCTGATGCCCCTCTGCCTGCTCACCGGCGCCGGACACTGATCCTGCTTGATGGAACCTGGAAGAAAGCTTACAAAATCTGGCAGCTGTCGAAAAACTTGCAGGGGTTGCAGACGGTGTCGCTGGATAACGCCGAACAGGGAAACTACCGGATCCGAAAATCGCCGAAGGTCCAGGGGGTGTCGACTGTCGAGGCCGGCTATCTGGCGCTGACTGCTCTGGAAGGCGAGGGTAAGTTTACCCCGCTACTTGAGACGTTTGAGCAGATGATTGACACGCAAATCCGGCATATGCCGCCTGGGGTATTTGAACGCAATTATACGAGCTGACAGGGGATCGTCACCAGCCCCTGTTTGCCTGCTCTCTGATAGGGTTCGGCCAGCTAGAACCCTTGCCCTTCATGGTTGAGCCCGGCGGCTGCCGTGGGCTGGAACAAAGTGCTGTAGAGGCGCTGTGCGTAACCGTCGGTCATGTTTGAGATATAATCTGCGATTACGCGATGGGCATTCTCTCCCCGGTTGGCCGCAGTTAACCAGCGTGTTCGGGTATCGGCCGGCAGCAGGCGCTCGGGGTCGGCGGCGAAGGTATCGAACAGCTCCATCACCAGTTGCTGCCCTTTATACTCCAGTAACTGGATCTCCGGCTTTTTCACCACGTATTCACTGACGAAGTGCTTGAGGATGGTGAGCACCCGCTCCATCGGCTCGGAGAGAAAAGCGTTCCACTGCAACAGCGGCTCTTCGAAGCTATCCACGCCATTTTGAATCGACGGTGCGATATGGATGGCGGTGAGCAGGGCATTGACTAGCGCGCCGATGGCATCTTTGCGCTCATAGTGGCTGCCGAACAATTGCTCGCTCAGGTGGCCGATATGGCTCTCCAGCCAGGGCTCCCCGCTTTCAGCCAGCTGGCTGGCGGCCGCTTCATGCCATTGCTCGCGGGTAACAATACCCATGACGATCGCATCTTCCAGATCATGAACCCCGTAGGCAATATCGTCCGCCAGTTCCATTATGGAGCAATCGAGTGATTTAAACCGGGTTTTCAAATGCTCGGTCGGGTGGCTGCGTGGCTGGCGCATCTGGCTGAAAAGCTGCCGGTCGTGCTCAGAGAGCAGGGCCAGCACCCAGTCGAGCGTGGCCTGATCATCGTTGTAGATCCCTTTGGCCGGATGCCAGTCTTTGGCGCGCAGGTGGCGAAAGTGGCTGACTTCCGGTGGGTGCTCGATTGCCCGGGTGGTACTGATTAGCGCCGGGTATTTCAGTAAACCAAGTAGGGTGCGGCGGGAGAGGTTCATCCCGTAGTGCTCGGTGTAGGGTTCGAGCAGGGTTACAATACGAAAAGTCTGAGCATTGCCTTCAAAGCCGCCGTGGTCGCGCATCATATAGTTCAGCGCGACTTCGCCGCCATGACCAAACGGCGGATGACCGATATCATGGGCCAGGCACAGGCTTTCCATCAGACTGGTGGACGGTAGCAGGCCCCGGAAGTCGGGCTGTTTGATTTTCAACTGGGCGACAATCCCGGTGCCGATCTGTGAGGCTTCCAAAGAATGGGTCAGTCGGGTGCGGTAGAAGTCGTGATGGCCGGCGCCATGGACCTGGGTTTTCGCCTGCAGGCGGCGAAACGCGGCGGAGTGCAGAATCCGGGCACGATCACGTTGGAATGGTGAGCGGTGATCATTGCGCCGCATTTTCTGCTCGTTGCTGATCCGGCTTTCCCAGCCGGGATGGTGGTTAAATTCCTTCATTAACTGATATCGTCCAGCGTCAGGTTAAAACTATCGGCAAAGGTTTCTAGGAAGTACGTCATTTCCGGGCTGGTGCGCGCGGCCAAGGTGTCTTCCAGGCGTTTTTTTGCCTGGGTGAACTCGTGGTTGCCGGCGTTGAGCTCTTCCAGGCATTTGAGGTAAGCACATAAGCTATCGGCCTGTTTCACCATGGCATACTCTGCCTGGTTGATCTGCTCGCTGTCGAGCAGCGGGGCATAGTCATCGCGGAATTCTTCCGGCAGCATTGACAGCAGCTTCTTCTCGGCGGCCAGTTCAATTTTTTTGTATTCCTCGGCAATGGCCGGATTGAAATACTTGATCGGGGTTGGCATGTCGCCGGTCAGCACTTCGCTGGTGTCATGAAACATACCGAGCAGGGCGATACGCTCCGGGTTGACATTGCCGCCGAACTTACGGTTTTTGATCAGTGCCAGTGCATGGGCGACAAAGGCGACCTGCAGGCTGTGTTCGGAGATATTCTCACTGGATACACAGCGCATCAGCGGCCAGCGTTGGATCAGGTTCATTCGTGCCAGGTGGGCAAAAAAATGGCTCTTTTTCATTTCAGTACTTCTCAGCAGCGACGGTGCATATTTATACCAATCGTAGTAAATAAGGGTTCATTCTCGCTTGTTAAAATGCTCGATAACTGCGTTAGAATTTTTGATTGTAGCGTCACGACTTATCGAAAAATGCTGCTTTGTTCTCAAACATTTTTCCTGCGCTATCTCTGATCACTGACTTACTGTGATTGGTATTAACATGATAAAGGGAACAGGAAGGTAAAGAAAAGCCCCGATGAGACGGGGCTGAGTAACAGCGTTTACTGGCGATAGCAATGGAGGAAACGCTCCAGGCGTCCGATCGCCATTTCCAGATCGTCGACCCGGGGCAGGGTCACGATACGGAAGTGGTCCGGTTGTTTCCAGTTAAAGCCGGTGCCGTGCACCACCAGGACTTTCTCCTGTTGCAGAAAGTCCAGTACCATCCGCTCATCATCGACAATATTGAACTTCTTCTGATCAAGTTTCGGAAACAGGTACAGCGCGCCTTTCGGTTTGACGCAGGAAACGCCGGGGATCGCGGTCAGCATGTCATAGGCTTTATCGCGCTGCTCGAGTAATCGCCCGCCGGGCAGGATCAATTCATTGATACTTTGATAGCCGCCAAGCGCGGTCTGGATCGCATGCTGCATCGGGACGTTGGCACACAGGCGCATGGAGGAAAGCATCTCCAGCGCCTCGATATAGCCTTTGGCTAAATGACGCGGCCCGGACAGGATCATCCAGCCGGCACGAAAACCGCAGACCCGGTAAGACTTGGACAGGCCGTTGAAGGTGACGCAGAACACATCTTCTGCCAGCGGCGCGATGGAGTGGTGCTGCGCCCCTTCATACAGGATTTTGTCGTAGATCTCATCGGCAAAAATAATCAGTTTGTGCTGGCGGGCAATTTCCACCACTTCTTTCAGGAAATCGCGGCTGTAAACCGCGCCGGTCGGGTTATTCGGGTTGATCAGCACAATCCCGCGGGTGCTTGGGGTGATTTTGCTGCGAATATCATCCAGATCAGGATACCAGTCAGCGTTTTCGTCACAGGTATAGTGCACCGCATTCCCGCCGGAGAGTGAGACGGCCGCGGTCCACAGCGGATAGTCCGGTGCAGGCACCAGGATTTCGTCACCGTTATTGAGCAGTGCCTGCATCGCCATCATGATCAGTTCCGAGACACCATTGCCGATGTAGACATCTTCGACATCCATATCCAGCATGCCGCGCTTCTGATAGTGCTGCACCACAGCTTTGCGCGCTGAGTAAATGCCTTTTGAGTCACTGTAGCCTTGCGAAGTCGGCAGGTTGCGGATCACGTCCACCAGGATTTCATCGGGGGCATCGAAACCAAACGGGGCCGGGTTACCGATGTTCAGTTTCAGAATCTTATGGCCTTCCTCTTCCATGCGTTTGGCCTGTTTGAGGACCGGTCCCCGTATGTCGTAGCAGACGTTATTTAATTTGGATGACATCCCGATGTTGTGCATTGCTGTTTTCCTGCGCGAATTGTTATCTAATGACAACAAATTACACTAAGGAATTGTGATAAATAAAGAGTCGGCAGGAAAAAATAATGAAAAAAAGGGGAATCTATAATTAAGTTCTTTTTCTACTGGCATGATTCTCTACTGGTGGCGGGCTGAGGAAGCGCAGATGATCAATGCCATCTTAAGCATACTAGCCAGATTGCATTTGGCGCGGCGCAATAGCACATATATTATGTGGTTAAACTATTGGCCAATATTGAGCTGGAACAATATTCAAAGTGAGTCGTCTCTCTATAATCGCTGTAGATATACCGCGACTGACAGAGCGCTGAGTGAGGTTTTCTTGACCGGGTTACAAACTGCCATTTCATCTCTTGTAGAATCAATTCAAGCTGCCGGCCCGTCGACACATCGTGTCAGTGTGGCGGTTTGCTGGCCGGAAACCGCCGATGTGATCGGCTGGATGGCCTCGCAGCCGATCTACCCCCAATTTTTCTGGCAAGCGCGCGACGGCCGGGAAACCGTTGTGGCCTTGGGTCAGCTACAGACATTTTCTGAGCCGGTTGCTGCAGAGCAAGCTGTTCGTGGCCAGCAGCGTGTCTGGGGCGGCCAGTCGTTTGATAGCCGGACGGTGCACAATCGCCGTTGTTTGTCCGCATTCTTTTTTCTGCCGGCGCTGGAGCTGAGCCAAACCCCGCAAGGTTGGCAACTGTCTGCCAATCTTGCGCCTGAGCACAAGGAAAGAACGGTGCAGGTTTTGCAGCAGTTAGTTCCGTCAGTGGCACGGATTCCGGCGATTCGCTGCGGGATCCGCCACCGGAGCGATACGCCGGATTTTGCCCAATGGTCAGAAACGCTGGACCAAGCGCTCCATGCGATTGAACAGGGAGCGTTGGATAAGGTGGTGCTGGCGCGCCGCACAACCTTGTCGTTGGACGGGACGCTGACGCCGGCACAGTTGCTGCAGGCCAGCCGCAGTAAAAACCACAGCAGTTTTCATTTTATGCTGGCCCAGGATGCCCGCCACGGTTTTGTCGGCTCGACGCCGGAGCGGCTGTTTCTGCGCCAGGCTGAGAGTTGCCGCACGGAAGCGCTGGCCGGGACGATTGCTCGTGGTCATGGCGAAGCCGAGGATTACCGCCTGGCACAATGGTTGCTGGAAGATAGTAAAAACCGCTATGAAAACCAGCTGGTGGTGGATGATATTGTTCAGCGACTGACGCCTTGCTGTAGCGAGCTGGCGGTGGCCGGCACACCCGAGCTGGTGAAGTTACGCCAGATCCAGCATCTCAAAAGAAGCATTTCTGCTGCGCTGAATATTGGCGTCACCAGTGCGGCGCTGCTTGAGTGTCTGCAGCCGACGGCAGCCATTGCCGGTTTGCCCCGGGACGCAGCGCTGGGGTTTATTGAAACTCATGAGCCGTTCGCCCGCGGTTGGTACAGTGGTGCCGTCGGTTATATCGGCCAGGCGCAGAGCGAGTTTTGCGTCGCGATCCGAAGCGCCCTGATGCAGGACGGTGAATTGCACTTGTTTGCCGGCGCCGGGATTGTACCCGGATCC
The DNA here is from genome assembly GCF_024380015.1 of Photobacterium atrarenae. Classification (NCBI taxonomy): domain Bacteria; kingdom Pseudomonadati; phylum Pseudomonadota; class Gammaproteobacteria; order Vibrionales; family Vibrionaceae; genus Photobacterium; species Photobacterium atrarenae. Next base: position 2,395,597 of record NZ_CP101508.1, on the reverse strand, counting down.
ACCGCTGTCAGTGAATGGCAGGAGCTGGAGCGTAAAACCGAGACCCTCAGCCATCTGCTCGGCGCAGAGAATACAGCGCCGGAGATACCGATGACATTAGACATGGCTCCGACCCGTGAACGAAACAGGGAGCGTAATACCGCATGACCATCCATCGCGCGACACCCGCCTGCCAGCCCGAGATCACGACGGATCACCGGGCCGGGCTGAACCGGCTCTGGGCACAATTGATGCTGGAAGAATTGTCCCGTCTCGGCGTGGAGCATGTTTGTATTGCGCCGGGATCCCGTTCGACTCCCTTGACTCTGGCGGCTGACCAGCACCCCCGTTTGACGCTCCATACCCACTTTGATGAACGCGGGCTCGGATTTATGGCGCTGGGACTGGCGAAAGCGGTGCAGGCACCGGTCGCGGTGATTGTCACTTCTGGTACAGCAGTGGCGAACCTGTTACCGGCGGTGGCCGAAGCGGGCCTGACTGGCGAAAAGCTGGTGCTGCTGACCTCAGATCGGCCGCCGGAGCTGATCCAGTGCGGGGCCAACCAGGCGATTCGACAGCCGGGGATTTTTTCCGATCATGTCACGGCCTGCCATGATATTCCTTCGCCGAGCCTGGATATTTGCCCGAGCTGGCTGCTGACGACCGTCGATGCGGCCATGTTCCAGCAGTCGCAGCGTGGCGGTGCGGTTCATTTTAATTGCCACTACCCGGAGCCGCTGTATGGCGAGGCTGGCCGGTTTACCCAGTATCTGGCTGCGCTGGGCAGCTGGCAAGCCGATACCCAGCCGTATACCCGGTTCCAGCGGGCCGACAGTGGCGCGGTGTGGGTCGAACCGGCACTCTGGTCGACGTTCGTGGCGCAGAAAGGGGTGATCCTGGCCGGGCGTTTAGCACCGGGCGAGCTGGATGCTGTGAAAGTACTGGCAGAACGGTTGGGCTGGCCGCTATTGGCTGATCCCCAGTCCGGCGGCTCCAGCGACTGGGCGGGCTATGATGTCTGGTTGCAAAATGAGGCATGCCGCCAGCATCTCAATCAGGCAGAGGTGATCCTCCAGTTTGGGGCCCGGCTGGTGTCAAAACGTCTGCTCGCGTTGATTGCCGCCCGGCAGTGGCAGCAGTATTGGTTAGTTGATCCGCTGACCGAACGGCTAGATCCTTCCCATCGTCGTAGCCGGCGGATCGTTGCAGCAGTGAAAGCCTGGGCAGAGGCCGCGACGCAGCAGGTCTACGAGTCGCCTTATCATGGCTGGGCCGCACCGCTGGCTCAGGCATCAACAGCCTACTTTACCCAACTGGCTGCGGATCGAACGGCGCTGGATGAAGTCAGCTTAGCGGTAAATCTGCCGGGTTGGCTGACGCCGGACACTGAATTGTTTCTGGGTAACAGCCTGATTGTCCGCTTGCTCGATATGTGTGGCCAGTTGCCGGATACCGCTGTATTCGCCAATCGCGGTGCTTCGGGCATTGATGGTTTGATTGCCACCGCCGCAGGGGTGCAACGCGCGCGACAAACACCGCTGCTGTGTGCACTGGGTGATACCTCGCTGCTCTATGATCTCAACTCCCTGGCGCTGCTGGGCCAGAGCGAGCTGCCGGTGGTGGTGATTGTGACCAACAATGATGGTGGGGGTATTTTTGATCTATTGCCGGTCCCGGACCAGCAGCGGGATCCGTTGTACAGGATGTCTCACGGCTTGTCATTTGAACACGCGGCGGCGATGTTCGGCATGACCTACGCGTGCCCGGGCACCCTGAAAACTGCTGAAGATGCCTGCCGTCAGGGGCTGAGCCGTCCCGGCGCGACGCTGATTGAAGTGAAAACGCCACCGGGACAGAGCGGGGCGTTGCTCCAGGCCTTGTTCGCTGAGATCAAACATGCCGCTTTACTCTGAATGTTGCTGCCACACAGGTGAACACGCAGGTGTTAGCCATGTATCGCAACCTGTATTGGTTTTCCTTCATGGCCTGCTCGGCAGCGGCCTGGACTGGGCCCCGGTGATCCGGCATTGCTCGAGCGCTTATCCCTGCCTGACCATTGATCTGCCCGGCCACGGCCAGAGCCGAGATATCACGGCTCTGGGATTTGACGACGTTAATCAGCAGATCTCTGACATCTTGTGTCAGTACGGGATCCGACGTTATGTCCTGATTGGCTATTCCATGGGTGCGCGATTGGGGATGTACCATGCCTGCATGCCGCGCCCGGCGAACGGGCCGACCCTTGTCGGGCTGGTGCTCGAAGGCGGTCATTTCGGTTTGCCTGAATCGCAGCGGGCAGCGCGGCTGGCGAATGATGAACACTGGGCGCAGCGTTTTATGGTTGGGCCGCCGGAGCAAGTGCTCTCGGATTGGTACCAACAGCCGGTCTTTGCCTCGCTTGATGCCGCACAGCGGCAATACCTGATCACCCAGCGCAGGGATTTGTTCGGCCCGGGCATCGCGCAGATGCTACGGGCAACTTCTCTGGCCAAGCAGCCGGTGTTGCTAGCGGCACTGGGCGAGCTGCCGTTGCCAGTTCACTATATTTGCGGGGAAAAGGATGCCAAATTCCGGGCACTGGCAGCATCGAGCGCGCTAGAGGTCAGCGTGATCCCGGCGGCAGGACATAATGTCCATGCAGAGCAACCGGACCTTTTCTCTGCGGCCTTAGCACAGTTTTTAATCCAATTTCAGTAGATGGAAGATATGACACGTCACGCGAAACTTTATCAATATCAGTTACCCATGGATTCGGGAGTTATTTTGCGCGCCCAGCGTCTGGCGATGCGTGAAGGCTGGGTGGTTGAACTCCGGGACGGAGGCCGCGTCGGCTACGGTGAAATTGCGCCGTTGCCGGAGTTCAGCACCGAGTCGCTGTCGCAAGCCGGCGAGCAGGCGCAAACATTGCTGACGCAATGGCAGGCGGGTGGGTCATTGGATTTGTCCGATACTTACCCTTCGGTTGCCTTTGGTCTCAGTATGGCGCTGCTGGAGTTGGCCGGGGAATTGCCGGCGCAAGGAAATTATCAGGTTGCCCCGCTGTGTTCGGGCGATCCGGATGAATTGGTTGAGCACCTCAGTCAGCTCCCGGGTGAGCCGGTGGCCAAAATGAAAGTCGGTATGTACGAGGCGGTGCGTGACGGGATGATCGCTAATATGTTTATCGAAGCGGTGCCGGGTATTCGACTGCGGCTGGATGCCAACCGTCAGTGGACACCACTCAAAGCGCGCCAGTTTGCCAAGTATGTCTCGCCGCAACACCGCGCGGGGATCGCGTTTCTTGAAGAGCCCTGCCGGACCCCGGCAGAGAGCCTGGCGTTTGCCGAGGAGACCGGGATCGCGATTGCCTGGGATGAAACTGTACGCGACCCGGGATTTACCGTGAAAGCGGAGCCTGGGGTAGCCGCGATAGTGATTAAACCGACTTTAGTCGGCTCGGTGCAACGCTGTCTGGATTTGGTTGCGGATGCTCGGGAGGCGGGGCTGATCCCGGTGATCAGCTCAAGTTTGGAATCGAGCCTGGGTTTGGGTCAACTGGCCCGGCTCGCGGCCTGGCAAACCCCTGAGGTGGTGCCGGGGCTTGATACCATGCAGCTGTTTCAGGCTCAACTGGAAACGCCGTGGCCGGATTGTGCGCTGCCGATCACCCCGCTGTCTTCGCTTGAGGTGGTATGGCAGCAGGACTAACAGGCATCAATTTTTCCACCTGGCCCTGGCAGCACTGGGCCGCCGGGCGGGCGGATGAGATAGCACTGTCGGATGGCGTCAGTCAATGGAGCTGGGCCGAAGTGGCGCGCCAGGTGGATAATTATGCCGCCGGGCTGGCCGCGCAAGGAGTCAAACCGGATCAGCTGGTGGCAATCATTGCGCCCAATTCAATTCAAACGGTCTGGCTGCTCCTGGCGGTGATGCGCATCGGTGCTCGCTCGGTGGGGCTGAATCCGAAAAGCAGTGCACCGGAGCTGGTTGAGCAATTGCGACGCCTGGCATGTGACTTTCTCTGGACGCCTTCGCCGAACGCCGAAGTTGCAGACCGTTATCCGGTGATTGAACTTCGGGGGGAGGAGGCTGCGTCGCCGGTCACGGTTGCGTGGCAACCGGAGCGGCCACTTACGCTGACGCTGACCTCTGGCTCGACCGGCCAGCCCAAAGCGGTGGTGCATGCTGCCCGGACGCACCTGGCCAGTGCGCAGGGCTTGCTGGCACAAATGGACTATCAGCCTGGTGACTGCTGGTTGCTGTCGCTGCCGCTGTTTCACATCTCCGGGATGGCGATCCTCTGGCGCTGGCTCTACCGTGGCGCTCAGCTTGTCGTGGCTGACGCAAGCGACTTGAATCAGGCCCTGTTGCAGGTGACGCATGCGTCTCTGGTGCCGACTCAGTTGCAGCGGTTCCTGGCTGAATGCCTCGATGATAGTCGTGATGAAAGCTCAGATGCTGTGAAGGCGGTTGTCAAGCTGAAAGAGGTGTTGCTGGGCGGGGCGATGATCCCGGTCGGCCTGACATCGCAGGCTGAGCAAGCCGGGATCCGCTGCTGGTGCGGCTACGGGATGACGGAAATGGCGTCGACCGTAACCGCCAAACTGGCCAATGCCAGTGCTGGCGTGGGGCAGGTGTTGCCGCAGCGTGAGCTGGTGATCCGGGACGGTGAGATTTGGGTACGGGGCGAGACTCTGGCGCTGGGCTATTACCGTAACCGGCAGATTGAACCGCTGTCGGCAGAGTCATGGTTTGCGACCAAAGACTTGGGAGTCTGGCTCGACGGTGAGCTGTTTATTCAGGGGCGAGCGGACAATATGTTTATCTCCGGCGGCGAGAATGTACAGCCGGAATCGATTGAGCAGGTGTTGCTGGCTCATCCCGCGGTGAGACAGGCTGTGGTGCTGCCGGTAGCGGATTCGGAATACGGGCAGCGTCCGGTGGCTCTCATCATGACTGAGGTGGAGCACGCGACTAAGCCGCTTTCCGAGTCACTCAAGCAAGATTTGCAGGCGTTTATGGCCGAGCAGGTGACGGCATTTCGCCGTCCGGTCGATTACCTGATGTTACCGGAACATCTTATCGGCAACGGTATCAAAATATCCCGCCGGCAACTGGCTGACTGGCTGGCGAGTCAATCTCTATAATCATTCCGGCTGAGTATTATCTGTTTTCGCCCCGCAGCGCCAGGATTTGCTCGCGCAACATGGTGCTGTTGGCCTCACCGGCTGCCACCGGCGGCCCGGCCACAATCTGGACCCGGGACCAGAAACGCTTCGGTAGCTTCAGCAGTGCCCGGCCGCCTTCCCGGCTGAAATAACTGCCCCACAACCCCTGCAGTGCCACCGGGATCACCGGTACCTGGGCCCGTTTGATGATCAGATCAATGCCGCGTAGAAAAGGGCCGATCTCGCCGTCATAGGTAAGCTGGCCCTCCGGGAAGACACAGACGATGTCGCCCTGGTCCAGATAGCCGTTCACTCTGGTAAAGGCTTTCATCACGGAGCGGCGGTCGGTGGCATCAATCGGGATCACCTTGCAGGCTGAGCAGAACGTCTTAATGAACGGGATGTTATAGATGTCTTTATCCATCAAGAAGCGGATCGGGCGCGGGCAGGCACCGGCCAGTAACAACGCGTCCATATAGCTGACATGGTTGCAGACGATCAGTGCACCGCCCTTGGCTGGAATATGGCTCAGATCTTTATGGCGAACCCGGTACAGGGTGTGGCTGACCAGCCAGACCAGAAAGCGCCAGAAAAAATCCGGTGCCTGGGTGTAGATATAGAGCATCACCGCGAGGTTGACCAACGCCAGGAACAGGAAAAACTGCGGGATAGACAAGCCCAGCGCAGACAAAAAGACAATGGCGGTGACGGCGCTGACTACCATAAAAATCGCGTTCCAGATGTTATTGGCGGCAATGATCTGGGCTCGCTCGTCTTCTTTCGCGCGGCTTTGCATCATGGCATAGAGTGGCACGATAAAAATCCCGCCGGAGACACCAAGCATCGTCAATGAGAAGAAGACTCGCCACAGTTCCGGCTGGCTGATAAATGTCACGATTGAGTCAGTCGCCGGGATCATAGCCGGGGTGGCAAGCATCAGATCGGCGCCGAACAGGGTGATCCCCAGGCTGCCTAACGGGACAATCCCCGGCTCGATGCGATGGCCCGAGAGGCGATCGCACAGCAGTGAGCCTATCGCAATGCCAATCGAGAACAGGGTCAGCAGGAAAGAGACCGAGGCGGCATTGCCACCGAGGTGGAGTTTGGCAAAATTCGGGAATTGGGTGAGGTAACTCGCCCCTAAAAACCAGAACCAGCTGATCCCGAGCACACACTGAAAAATGGTTTTATTTCTCCGGGCGATAGAGAGCGTGTGGCGGGTTTGGCGCACCGGATGCCAGCGAAAATGGCTGTCGGGCTTGCTGGGCGGGGCATCCGGGATCCAGCGCGAGCTGGTATAACCGATGAGCGCAAACACAACCACGCTGACGGCGGCGATGGTATGGGCGTTGGTCTGATTGGCGATAATTCCGGCCAGCAGGGTGCCGATCAGGATGGCGAGAAAAGTCCCGGTTTCGACCAGGGCGTTGCCGGAGACCAGCTCTTCTTTTCTCAGATGCTGAGGCAGCAGGGCGTATTTCGCCGGACCGAAGAAAGCCGATTGCGTGCCCATCAGAAACAGCAGCACCAGTAGGGCGGTGTAGCTTTCGGTGACAAAAGCGATGGCGGCAAGCGACATAATCACGATTTCGGCCAGCTTGACCTTGCGCATGATCAGCGCTTTATCGTATTTATCAGCCAGAACGCCGGCTGAGGCAGAAAACAGGAAAAAAGGCAGTATGAAAAGCCCGGCTGCCAGGTTGATCACCAGATCGGAGTCGACGGGCAGCGCACCGGGCGCGGCAAATGCGATCAGAATGAGCAGCACATTCTTATAAACATTGTCATTGAAAGCCCCGAATGCTTGAGTCAGGAAATAGGGAAGAAATCGTTGCTGAGTTAACAGGCGCGCCTGGGGCTTGCTGCTCATATTCGTCTCCGTTTAGGCCTCTGTCCGCCAGGCATTGAGATAGGTGTCGATCAGGTTATCAATCAGCGCTTTGCCGTCGACCGGCGTGGAAGTGAAGAGTTTGTCGTCGACACTCAGCAGCGTGATGCCATGAACGCCGGCCCATAACACCCGGCTCACCTCGAGGATGGCGTTATCCGTCTTGTTTGGGGTGATTTGGCGGATCAGGCCTTCGAGCATGCCCGTCATATTGTCGATCCGCTCTGCCTGCCAGTCCGGTAGCTCCTCGCCGTTCATGGTGTGTTGGAAAATGAGTTGCCAGCGATATGGGTGGCGTTGGGCAAAATCTAAGTAACAGTAGGCCAGTTTGCGCAGGGCCTCCTCAGGGGAAGTGACATGCTGCATTTCCGCTTCAGCTTCGGCAAACAATTCATCCAGGGTTTGGGCTACGGCTTGGAGTAGTAGCAGGTTATAATTGCCGAATACATTGACCAGGGTGCTCGGGACATAGCCAATCATGGCAGCGACTTTGCGTAAGCTCAGCTCGTGGTGTGGATGTTGCTCGAGAAAGTTTTTGACTTGCTCCAGTGTCATACTTACCAACTCTTCGCGAGTATGGTCGTTTCGTCTTGCCATTGAATGATTTCTCTTTAGCTAAAGTGCTTTACTCTTATCATTGTAATATGCGTACAGACCACGGGGGCCTCAGAGTCAGCAAAGGGAGATGTGCTGCAAACCGGCAGCAAAAAAGTATAGAACGATGTTCAATATTTTAGAGGCTCCCGCTTTGCGGGGTCAAGTTGAAACCCGGGCCGCGTCGGGAGCAGGGAAGGGGATGTGACTTTGGTCATAACCCGTGCCGAGACCCGGCCTGAGAATTGTACAATTCTTAGGGTTCAGGCCGTTTCCTGATTGCCGCTTTCGCGGTTGCGGATGGAGATCTGATCATTGAGTGTCCAGAAGTCAACCAGGACGCCAATCAGGAAAAAGCCCAGGGTCAGGAGATACAGGATCCCGGTCAGCCATTTCCCCATGTACATTCTGTGGACCCCGAACACTCCCAGAAATGTCAGCAACAGCCAGGCGACGGTGTAGTCAGTATCACCACTTTGAAAGCGCAGATCGGCTTCGCGATCCATGCTCGGAATTAAAAACAGGTCAATCAGCCAGCCGATGCCGAGCAGGCCCAAGGTCAGAAACCAGATCGTCCCGGTGACGGGTTTACCGTAGTAAAACCGGTGGGCCCCGGTAAACCCGAAGATCCAGAGTAAGTAGCCAATCAGTTTGCTGTGTGTATCTTGCATTATGTGCTTCTGCCTGTTGCCCAAAGTCTTCTAAGGATAGCCGTAAGCAGGGATGGGCGTAAATGTTTCAATTGGGTAAATATTTAGCATGCGCGTCGGGTATTTCTGCAGCAAGGTCTTGGCTAGCTGGTCGTAAAGCAGATTTTTGAAGATACATCGTAGTTAAATGTTCGTAACAATTTCACTGAGGGAGTGAGTTGACATTCAGGAGGTTGGCGTTAGGATGCCAAATTATCTAATTGGCAAAGGTATTCATTTCAATGAAACGCTTCTTCACGATGTTTGCGTTGATCCTGACGGTCTCTTTCATGACGCCGACGGATGTATACGCAAAGAAATTTGGCGGTGGTAAATCGTTTGGCAAAAGCCATAAAACGGCGCCGGTTCAGCAAAAACAGCAACAGACCGATACACTCAAGCAGCAACAACCAACTGCCGGAAAGTCCAGTAAGAAAGGCCTGATGGGTGGCCTGCTGGGTGGCTTACTGGCTGGTGGCCTGCTGGCGGCCTTCTTTGGCGGTGCCTTTGAAGGGATCCAGTTCATGGATATCCTGATTTTCGGCCTCATTGCCTTTGTGATCTTTAAGCTGTTCAAAACTATGCGTGGTGCAAAACGTACGCCAATGGGCCACCGGGAAGCGTATGCCGGTAATTCGACCCAACAGTACCGCCAGGCAGCGCCAGAAGCGCAGCAAACCGGGTTTTCTTCACAGCCGGCTTACGAGTCCACAGACGGTGATGTGCCGTTCAACCTGCCTCCGGGCTTTGATATGAACGGCTTCCTTAATGGCGCCCGCGAGCACTACCGGACGGTCCAGGGCGCGTGGAACCACAATGAGCTGGAGACCATTCGTGAGTACGTCAGCCCTGCGCTGATGGAAGATCTGACCGCTGAGCGTGCCAAGCTGGAGGGTGAGCAACATACCGAAGTGATGTACGTTGACGCTGAACTGGTTCGTGCGGATTATGACGCCAACGTGGCCCAGCTGAGCGTGAAATTCTCTGGTCGTTATAAAGACCGCCATGAAGGTGTGGAAGAAGACATTACCGATGTCTGGCACCTGGAGCGCGATCTGCGCGCCCCGAATGCACCTTGGCTGATTGTCGGAATCCAAGCATAAAGTTTGTCCTGACGGATTGAATCGCCCATACATAGAAAACCGCTCCCGGGAGCGGTTTTCTTTTATTGTGCGCCGAGCATGGCGTTGTTCTAGGAGGTGAAAGTCCTCTACGGGCTCAGTCGAGCGAGAACCGTTAGCCTATGCAAGGGTGCCCACCGTGAGGTGGGATCTGAAGGAAGCAAACGGCAAAACTTGGGTGTGACGAACAGAAACCTGATAGTAGGCCAGTACAACTTGGGTAACCTAGCAATATATAGAACAGCCCAATGCCTCGACGGGAAGTGTGTACGGGTAAATCAGGCACAGCCAAGGGAAAGAACAACGTCTTACCTCGGGAGATCTTACGACCTGTCTCGGATGAGACTAATACAACAGTGATGTTGTGTGACGGGTAATAAGAAGTCAGCAGAAGGCATAGTACCTTGGGGAAGTACAACCCAAGGGAAGGCCGGAACTGAATATATCAAGAAGCAGTCACTAGACACTCAATCATGTGGGGTCATAGCAAGATGAACAACATCTCTACGTACTACTGGGCAACACCGCAAGTGACGCTCATGGCCACGAAGAATGACAAGCATGATCGGCGTAGACAGGAGGACGAGTCTTGGTGACCTCAACTCAGTTGATGGAGCGGATCTGCTCCTCAACAAATCTGAACCAAGCCCTGAGAAGAGTGAAGAAGAACAAGGGATGTGCTGGGGTTGATAAACTCGACATAACAGCGACTATCTCGATGCTTCGGCAGTCTTCTAATGGGCAAGCGCTCCGCCAGAGCCTTCTGGACGGGAGCTACCAACCGCAACCCGTTCTGGGTGTAGAAATTCCCAAACCTAGCGGGGGAGTGAGGCAGCTAGGTATCCCAACTGTACTTGATAGGGTAGTCCAACAGGCCATTACCTCAGTACTGACAGATATCTACGAACCTCAGTTTTCAAGCAACAGTTATGGGTTCAGGCCTAACCGCAGTGCCCACCATGCATTGGTGGCAGCAAGCCACTACATCAGGGAGGGGCGGGGTTATGTAGTCGACATAGACCTGGCGAAATACTTCGATACTGTGAACCACGATAGACTGATGCACAGGCTATCGGAGGACATCACAGATAAACGGGTCCTGAAGCTGGTCAGGTCATACCTACAGGCAGGCATAATGCGAAACGGGTTAGTTGAGCAGAGGCAACGAGGGACGCCACAGGGTGGACCATTATCTCCGCTGCTATCAAATATCGTATTAGATGAGTTGGATAAAGAGCTTGAGCGAAGAGGGCATAAGTTCTGCCGATATGCAGACGACTGCCAAATCTACGTGCACAGTGAGGAAGCCGCCAATCGAGTAAAAGCCTCAATCACGGAGTTCTTGGAGCAGAAACTGAAACTCAGGGTTAACCGTGAGAAAAGTGCGGCAACGAGAGTGACAGAGCGGACTTACCTAGGCCATCGCTTTCAACGAGATGGAAGCATCCATATCTCGAAGACAGCACAAACTCAGATGAAGAAGCGAGTGCGTCAAATAACGAAGCGGAATCGAGGGCGAGAGTTGAAGACAGTCCTAGTCGAACTCACTCAATACCTAAGAGGTTGGCAACACTATTTCAAGCTTGCCATACGGAAAAGCGCGATGCAGCGCTTGGATGAATGGATAAGGCGGCGCTTACGGTGCTATCGCCTCAAGCAGCGCAAGCGCAGATACAGCATAGCGACATGGTTACGCCAAGAGGGTGTAAGCGAACGCAATGCGTGGAAGCTGGCGATGTCAGATAAAGGGTGGTGGCACTTGGCTTTATCGCCCCAGCTCAATCAGGCCATGCCAATGAAATGGTTCAAGGAGATGGGTCTGTACTCGTTGCGAGATGGGTACGAGTCACTGAAAATATATTCGGAACCGCCGTATGCGACCCACGCTTGTACGGTGGTGTGAGAGGACGGAGGCCGTGAGGCCTCCTCCTACTCGATTTCAATTCTTTGAAATAGATCGCTTTTTTGTATCGTCAAGTACACCTGAGATGATCTGCCTTCCTACTTTTCCTGCCCGGAGCCGCTAGTATTAAGTCATACGCAATGAACAATGAGGTGACTATGTCGTATACCCCAGAATTGGTTGATGAAATGAACCTGCTTGTGAAGTTTCCCATGCACAGCGACATGGAAGGGTTGAAGATCCATCATGATGCGGCCCCGCCAGTGATTGCTGCTGCCAAGCGGTTGTATGCTAAAGGGTTGGTGACGGACGAAGATGGTGGCTATCTGACGTATTCCGGCCATCAGGCGGTCGAGCATGCCAAATCGGCGCTGCGGATCCTGACTGGTAAAGTCGAAGTTGCTTAAAAAGTGACTCACCGGAGTTGGAAAACATGGCCCTCAGGTCATGCTTTCCAACTCCGTAATATTGCTCAGCGCCTGCTGGTTGGTACTGCCGCATAGATCCGGGCACGGCTTGAACTGATGACACACAGCCGGTCGTTCCGGTTTACCGAATAGTTTGCACAGGTTTCTTTCATTGAGCTGAATACACCGGACGCCAGCGGGTTTGCCTTCCGGCATCCCCGGGATGGGCGTCGAGATACTCGGCGCGATACAACAAGCGCCACAGCCTAAACGACACTCCATAATCAATACCAATCTAAAATCAAAAGCGGGGGCGAAAGTTATCACTCTCCGTCTTTGGGATCAAAGCATATTCCCCGTTGGGGTTGATAAATAATAATGACTCTTATTCAACTGGTTTATCCGATGGGATCCCGAGGAAAGGCTTGCACTTTGCCGGGCTGGCGGCTATAAAACCGCCTCCTTGGCGAATCCGGCCAGGGTGAAGAATCAAGACGAGGCGGTGTTATGGTACGTTTTTGGCAAGAGAAAGATCTGAAAGAAATGACAGATCAGGAGTGGGAATCTTTGTGTGATGGCTGCGGCAAGTGCTGCCTGCACAAGTTAATCGATGACGATACCGATGAAATCTACTACACCAATGTCGCTTGTAGCCTGCTGGATGATCAAACTTGCTCCTGTAAAGATTACCCGAACCGCTTTGCTTCCGGGGAAGAGTGCCTGAAGCTGACCCGCGAGCGCATTGACGAGTTTGTCTGGCTGCCGGAGACCTGCGCCTATCGTCTGCTCGCCGAAGGCAAGCCCCTGCCGGAATGGCACCCGCTTATCACCGGCTCGAAAGAAGCCATGCACAAAGCCGATGAATCAGTGCGCAATAAAGTGGTATATGAAATTGATGTGATTGACTGGGAAGACCACATTCTGAACCATCCTGGTCGATAGTTCTGCAATTGTAGCCCCAGCTGAGCTGGGGCTTTTTGTATCCAATGGATTATTTTTTTGGGAGGGAAGGCGCTTGTTTGCGGTGAGGTGTCAGGCCGCCAGCTGGCGCTGCGCCGCCAGTAAAATGTCGACAATCGGCGCGGCTTTGTTGTGGCGGCGGATATCGGCGAACAGCGCTTTGGCTTCAGGGTATTCGTGACGCAGGTAAGCAAACCACTGTTTGACCCGGTTCGGGTAGTACAGGCCTTTATCGCCCTTGATCTCGTATTCCGAGTAGCGCAGCAGCAGGGCCAGCACTTCGTCCCAGCGCATATGCGGGGCATCGTGCTTTACGACGTTCCCCAGATTCGGCAGGTTCAGGGCACCGCGACACACCATCAGCGCATCAGCCTGCGTGGTGGCCATGCAATCCTGACCATTTTGATAATTCCACACCTCGCCGTTGGCGACAATCGGCAGTGGTGACTTGGCTTTGAGCAGGCGGATATAATCCCATTTGATGGCTTCGGCCTTGTAGCCATCGGCTTTGGTACGCGCATGCACGGTCAGTTCATCAGCCTTTGCCTGTGCCACGGCATCGGCAATTTCAAAGCAGTGGCTCGGGCAATCCCATCCCAGGCGGACTTTGGCGGTGACCGGCAGCCGGGGATCGACCGCTTCACGCACAGACTTGACGATTTGATACATCAGTGCCGGATCTTGCAGCAACACGGCACCGCCCCGGCTCTTGTTGACGGACTTGGCCGGACAGCCAAAGTTGATATCGACGCCGGGGGATCCCAGTTCAACGACCCGGCGGGCGTTCTCCGCCATCCAGTGCGGGTCCTGGCCGAGCAGCTGAACCCGTACCGGAGTGCCGGAGGCGGTTTGGCCGCCTTGCTTGAGCTCGGGACACAAACGGTGAAAGACCCGATCCGGCAGTAGCTGATCTATCACTCGGACAAACTCGGTGACACAGAGGTCGTAGTCGTTGATTTCCGTCAGCATTTCCCGCATCAGGTGATCAAGCACACCTTCCATCGGGCCTAAAATTACTCGCATTGCTTCTTGCACCGTTCGTCTGGGATGAGGGGCGTGATTGTAGTGTGTTCCCCCAGCCTTGTCACCTAATCAGCGTGGGGGGATAAAGCAGCGCTGACGAGGTGCTTGCCGGTGGTGGTGGTCAGAGGGCCGAGGGTGTTTTCCATGGCTTGTAACGACAGGTTCACCATGGCTCTGGCGACGGTTTCTGCCGGGATCGGACGCAGGTGGGCCAGCGGCCCGAAAGTGAGCGGTTGCAGGAGCGCCGAGAGCCACTGCACGATTTGTTCATCCTTACGTGGGGAGGAACGTTCGCCCAGAAGCGGACCGGGGCGGACAAAAACGCAGTGCTCAAAATTCATTTTCAGCAGGGCTTTTTCCATTTTCCCTTTGCAGCGTAAATAGTGTGACGGCGACCATGGGCTGGCAAACAGGCTGGAGACGACCACCAGGTGTTTGACACCGAGCATCTGCATGGTTGCAGCAACAGCTTTGACCAGATGAACATCAACGGCCTCCAAGGCCTGACTGCTGCCGGCTTGCTTTTTGGTGGTACCGAGACAGATAAAGCCGATGGTCGGGATTGGATCGGCATCGCTCCACTCGGTGACCCGCAGCTCAGGATGAATGAGTTGGCTCAGCTTCTTGCTGTGAAAAGGCAACTGGCGTCGGGAGAGGGCGTAGATTTTCCCGAATTGGTCATGGCCCAGCAGCTGATGCAGCAGTTCATCGCCGACGAGTCCGCTGGCTCCGGCAATAATGGCGTTGGCTTGTCCGTAAGGCATAAATCAATCCTGATGCAGGTTACTTGCTCATTTTTGCCGATAATTGCATTAAAATTCAACAGGGAATATACCGCTCTGATTCACGTTTTTGTCGATGCCTGAAGGGGGAGCAAGCCCGCGCCGGCAAAGGTGTTGTCGGGTTCGCTTCCGTGTATAATTTGCGCTTACTCAAAATGGCCGAATGAACCGGATAATGATGACAGAATTAGTGACTTTACCTGCAGACTGGGAAGGTATGCCGGCTTCCTTTATTGAAGGGGCCCTGTTGGCTGCGAACGCCAATCCGAAGCCGATGGAGCCGGAGATCTGGTTGCCGGTGTTGTTGACCGGTGGCGTCGTTGAAGAGGAGCCGGTATTGCTGCCTGAAGCGCAGAAGAAAGTGCTGCTGGCCCATTTCGAGTTGCAGTACTGCCGGATGAAGGCGGGTGAGTACCAGCTGCCGCACGTCCTGGACTGGCAACCGGATACCGGCGTGACAGAAGATCTGCGCTATTTCGCTGAAGGATTTCTCGCGGTTTGGCCGTATATTGAACCCAATTGGGGGGAACAGCCGCTCTCTGATGGGACTATGCGGATGCTGTCGGCCTTGCTGACTACCTGCATGCTGCTGGTCGATGAAGCCGGTACCCTGGCACAAATGCAGGAAGCTGGTGTTGAAAGGATGCCGGCACCGGAAGCTTTGTACCCGCAGCTTGGCTTGATGCTCAATGAAGTGGTGATGGCGGCCGATGAGTTGCAGCAGGGCGGTGGTGCGCAGGCGGTGAATCCGTATAAAACCGTTGGTCGTAATGATGATTGTCCATGCGGAAGCGGCAAGAAATTCAAGCAGTGCTGCGGTCAGTGATGGCCTCGCAGCCGCAGGTGATCCAGGTGGTGGCCGGGGTGATTGAAAAGTCGGGGCGGTATTTGCTGGCTCAGCGGCCGGCAGGTGCCAGTCAGGGCAATCTTTGGGAATTTCCGGGTGGGAAAGTCGAGCGCGGTGAAACGCCGGCGCAGGCTTTAGCGCGGGAATTGCATGAAGAGCTGGCGATCACCACCCGGACCGGGGACTGGCTGGCCGACAGCGTGTTTGATTACGGTGATAAGGTGATCCACCTCAAAGGTTATCTGAGTCACTGGCAGGCGGGAGAGTTGGCGCTGCACAGCCATCAGGATGCGGTCTGGGTCACGGCAGACGAGATGGCCCGTTATACCCTGTGTCCGGCAGATTTGCCGATTGTCGAAGCGCTGCTGCAACGTGAACGTGGCTGAGCATTCAAAGTCGAAAAGCTGGGTTATTTTTGATTTTTTCCAGGTCAGACAAAAAACGGCGTCCCTGAAACCAGGGACGCCGTTTTTATGCTTTATCAATGAATGCTAACTTCGCAACACTCAGGCTGCTTTTTTGCCGACAAACTGGGCAGTTACGATCACTACCAGCGCTACCAGGTTGGCGGCAAAAATAATCACCAACCACTGCGGCATCGACTGCCCCAGAAACGTCCAGACGACTTTGCTGCAATCTCCGGTGGCTTCGAACATCCACGGCACCCACTGGTTGAGGGGGGCCCATTCCGGAAAGCGGACGAACAGATCGCAGGTGGCAAATGGTGACGGGTTGAACTGATAGCCGACATGCTCATTGGCCAGGGCCAGACCCCAGTAAGCGCTGGCGCCCCAGCCGGCCAGTCCCAGCCAGCGAAAGACGATGTTTTGTGGTGCGACCAGGCCGACCAGTGCGGCGACGCCGACGCCCAGCATGGCAACCCGTTCGTAAATACACATGACGCAGGGATCGAGCTTCATCACATGTTGGAAGAACAAGGCGCAGGCTTCAAAAAAGATGACAAATAAAAGCAACAGTCCCCAGGAGAGGCGACTTTTGGAAAAAGAGTTCAGAAATTGCATCGAGTGTTCTCGCTCAAGGTTATACCTGGGTGTTGCTGGCTGCCTGTTGTCAGGGTCGGCATATCCACCGTAGGTATCAAAAGAAGGCCCTGATGAATCAGGGCCTTGAGTTGTTTAGTTCGACACTTATCTTTACCAAAGATTCCGTTAATGTCCAGCTGACGGCGCAATATGTGACACAGCTTCCGCTGCATGCTGGGTCAGCCAGCCCATGTCATAGAACCAGTCGGTCATCGGTACCAGCATAAATTCAATCCCGGCCAGGCCAACCATGGAAAGCACCAGCGTATAGGGCAGCGCCATGTATACCATCCGGCCATAGGAGAGGCGGATCAACGGCGCCAGCGCCGAGGTCAAGGCGAACAGGAAGGCTGCCTGACCGTTCGGGGTTGCAACTGATGGCAAGTTGGTTCCGGTGTTAATCGCTACGGCCAGCATATCGAACTGATCCCGCGTAATCGCGCCTTCCAGCAGCGCAGATTTAACTTCGTTTATATAAACCGTACCGACAAACACGTTGTCGGACACCATCGACAGCAGGCCGTTGGCGATGTAGAACATCGTCATTTGCGCACTGCCTTCCAGGCTCAGCACCATATGGATGATCGGGGCAAACAGTTTCTGGTCGATGATCACTGCAACGATGGAGAAAAACACGGCCAACAGGGCGGTAAACGGCAGGGCTTCTTCGAACGCTTTGCCCAGCGCGTGTTCTTCGGTGATCCCGGTAAACGAGGTGGCCAGGATGATCACTGTCAGACCGATCAGGCCGACAGCTGCCAGGTGCATGGCCAGGCCAACGATCAGCCACACGGCAATCACCACTTGCGCGGCCAGCTTTGCATAATCCAGGTTGGTGCGGGTTTTGCGCTCTTCGTTATCAAAGTCGACCAGGATTTTGCGTACGTTTTCCGGCAGCTGGGCACCATAACCACACAGCTGGAACTTCTCCACCAAGACAGTCGTAATCACACCACAGATAAAGACAGGCACGGTCACAGGTGCCATACGCAGAATAAATTCACCAAACAACCAACCTGCCTGATCGGCAATGATCAGGTTTTGCGGTTCGCCGACCATGGTCATCACGCCGCCCAGTGCGGTACCGATCCCGGCATGCATCAACAGGCTGCGCAGGAAAGCACGGTAGTTTTCCAGATCGTTGCGGCTGACTTCCCGAATATGCAAATCCGTGGTGTGGTCGTGGCTGGCGTGCGGTTCGCGGCCAGAGGCCACTTTGTGGTAGATGCTATAGAAGCCAATCGTGACGCTGATCACGACCGCGATGACGGTCAGGGCATCGAGGAAGGCGGACAGAAACGCAGCCATGACGACGAAAGACAGTGACAACAGGGTTTTCGAGCGTACGTTGATCAGGATCTTGGTGAAGATGAACAGCAGCAGCTGTTTCATAAAGTAGATCCCGGCCACCATGAAAATTAGCAGCAGCAGCACTTCGATGTTGGCCACCAGTTCGTGTTTCACCTGCGCCGGGCTGGTCATCCCAATCGCCACGGCTTCAATCGCCAGCAGGCCGCCGGGTTGCAGGGGATAGCATTTGAGGGCCATGGCCAGGGTGAAAATAAATTCGATTACCAGTAGCCAGCCAGCGACAAAGGGATCGATGAGGAAAAAGACAATCGGATTGATGATGAGAAAGGCAATAATTGCCAGTTTGTACCAGTCGGGGGCCTTACCCAGGAAATTCTTGATAAAGGCGTTCCCTAACGAAATAGCCATGGTTTTGGATCTCTTATTATAAATGCATAAATATGTGCGACAATTGATTGAACCGGACGCTATCTTGCCCTTGCTGTCTGAAAGTCGGCCACATCTTCGGCGATTGTTCTTTTGAGACCCTTAAGTGAAAAACCATGAAAACCATGGTTTTTCACTTAAAGCAGGCAGCAGCATCCGTTCAGCTCCCGTTAAAAATCGTGCTCACTGTACCTTTTGATCTAGATCAGTCAAGTGGGAAAAGTGGGCATCTTGTATTAATTGAAAACTCGTCACTAAACGGCAGCAAAACGGAGCTAGATTACCATGAACTGAAATATTTTCTTACAATTCAAAGCAAACATTGAGCGTAGTCAAATTTATCAGAGCAAGGTCAAACATCGCGTTTACAAGTGCGTCAAAGTTTCTTCCTTGGCTGAACTAGTGGTATGATGAGTTTATAAATATTAGGCAAGAAGCAATTGGATAAATAATCAGATGGTAATAAAGGCGGATAGCCCAGCAACGTTTGCTGAAAAATATATCATTGAAAGTATCTGGAACAATCACTTCCCGCAAGGTTCAATTCTGCCGGCAGAGCGTGAATTGTCGGAACTGATCGGTGTAACCCGGACCACTTTACGTGAGGTGCTGCAACGCCTTGCTCGTGATGGCTGGCTGACGATTCAGCATGGTAAGCCAACACGCGTTAATAACTATATGGACACTTCAGGCTTGAGCATTCTGGATACGCTGATCACATTAGATGGTCAGGATGTACAGGGCGTTCTGGAAGATCTGCTGTCGGCGCGAACCGATATCAGCAGCGTCTATATGCGTTATGCCGTGAAAGGCAACCGGGAAGAAGCCAGCGCGCTGCTGGAAAAAGTGATCAATGCTTGTGAGGGCTTGCTGCAAGCGGAGAGCTTTGCTGCATTCGCTGAGGCGAGTGATGAGCCGGATGAGCTGATGCAGGAAGTGAAGAAGATCACCGACAAGTACGGCAAAGAGCAGCCTGAGCTGTGTGAAGCCATTTGTCGTGCCCGTGCGTTCAACTATTACGATTACCGCATGTTCCAGGGCATGGCTGCAAAATCGGGCAATACCCTGTATGTGCTGACGATCAACGGCCTGCGTAAAATTTATACCCGTGTCGGTGGTTACTACTTTATGTCGAAAGAAGCCTGTGAGCTGGCTTTGGCGTTCTACCGCGACATGAAAGCACTGTGCGATAACAACCAGCCAGAGCTGGTGGGCGATCGGATCAAGAAATACGGTCGTGAGAGTGGGGCCATCTGGTACAGCAACCGGATTGAGATTGCCCGCTACCTGGTTGAAGAAGAGCAGTAATTGCCACCAATAACCTGGAGTGACGTGTAGAAAAGAAAGGAGATGCCGTGGCATCTCCTTTGGTTTATCTGGCGCTGTGTTTTCTGCGCCAGCGCTAGATTTTAGGGGACGTCCCCTGGTGGATCTGAATTAGATATCTGCGCTGTACTGGCTACTGCGGTTCGGGCATGTGCTGAGGATCTGCGTTCTGCCGTCGGGCAACTCTTCTTCTAGGATCACATCAAACCCCCACAAGCGGTATAAATGCTTGAGCACTTCTGAGTGGCTGTCTGCCAGCGGGATCCGGTTGTGCGGGACATAGCGAAGCGTCAGCGAGCGATCGCCTTTCAGTGCAACATTCCACACCTGAATATTGGGCTCATTGTTGCTCAGGTTGTACTGAGAAGAGAGTTTCTCCCGGATCGCCCGGTAGCCTTCCTCGTTATGGATTGCACTGACTTCAACATAGTTGTGGCGATCATCATCTTCGACTGCGAAAAACTTAAAGTCCCGCATTACTTTCGGTGACAGGTACTGGCTGATAAAGCTCTCATCCTTGAAGTTTTCCATGGCAAAATGGACCGTGTCCAACCAGTCTGAGCCGGCAATGTCCGGGAACCAGTATTTATCCTCTTCCGTTGGGTTCTCACAGATCCGACGAATGTCCTGGAACATCGCAAAACCGAGTGCATAGGGGTTGATGCCGCTGTAGTAAGGGCTGTTATAGTCCGGTTGCGCCACCACATTGGTGTGGCTGTGCAAAAACTCAATGATGAATCGATCCGTGACCAGGCCTTCATCATAAAGATGGTTGAGGATGGTGTAGTGCCAGAAAGTTGCCCAGCCTTCGTTCATCACCTGGGTTTGTTTCTGTGGGTAGAAATACTGGCTGATCTTGCGGACAATCCGTACCAGCTCCCGCTGCCAGGGTTCCAGCAACGGTGCGTGTTTTTCAATGAAGTAAAGGATGTTTTCCTGTGGTTCTTCCGGAAAACGATACTCTTCAGCTTTGTTCTCTTTCTCTTCCTGAACCGGAATCGTGCGCCACAAAGCGTTCACCTGGGTCTGCAAGTAGTCCTCACGGGCTTTCTGGCGTGCTTTTTCTTCAACCAGTGAGATTTTTTGTGGCCGTTTGTAGCGGTCGACCCCGTAGTTCATCAGGGCGTGGCAGGAGTCGAGTAACTTCTCAACGTCATCCACGCCATATTTTTCCTCGCATTCGGAAATATACTTACGGGCAAACAGCAGGTAATCGATGATGGAACTGGCATCCGTCCAGGCTTTGAACAGGTAGTTGCCCTTAAAAAACGAGTTATGACCATAGCAGGCATGCGCCATGACCAGCGCCTGCATTGTAATGGTGTTTTCTTCCATCAGGTAAGCGATACAGGGATCGGAGTTAATCACAATCTCATAAGCCAGACCCATCTGGCCGTGCTTGTATCCGCGCTCGGTTTCGATAAAGCGTTTCCCAAAAGACCAGTGATGGTAGTTGATGGGCATCCCGATACTGGAATAGGCATCCATCATTTGTTCTGCAGTGATGATCTCGATCTGGTTCGGATAAGCGTCCAGGCGATAATGATCGGCGACACGTTTAATTTCCGTGTGATACTGCTCAAGCAGGTCAAACGTCCAGTCCGGACCGTCACTGAGTGTTTTTGACTTAGCGATTGTTACCATAACACACTCCCCCTATAGCGCTTGCTGACATCTAACTGACTTGCTTTTTAAATAGCTCCCGGAAGACCGGGAAGATGTCTTCCACACTCCTTATGTTCTGCATCGCAAAGTTACCATGGCTGCCCTGCAGCGCTTCATATTCCCGCCACAGGGTCTGATGTGCCCGGCGCGTGATCTCAATGTAGGCATAGTAGCGGCTGACCGGCAGAATATGCTTGTCCAGCAGCTCACGACAGCCGGGTGAGTCGTCTGCCCAGTTATCACCGTCAGAAGCCTGTGCGGCATAGATGTTCCATTCGGCCGGTGAGTAGCGTTTTTTGATGATTTCATCCATCAACCGCAGCGCACTGGAGACGATGGTGCCCCCGGTTTCTTGCGAGTAGAAGAATTCATGTTCATCGACCTCTTTGGCCTGGGTATGGTGGCGAATAAATACCACGTCCACGTTTTTGTAGGTTCGGTTTAAAAACAGGTAAAGCAAAATGTAAAAGCGCTTGGCCATATCTTTGGTGGCCTGATCCATCGAGCCGGAGACATCCATCAGACAGAACATGACTGCCTGGCTGGTGGGTTGTGGCCGACGCTCATAGTTTTTGTAGCGTAAATCAAAGGTATCGATAAACGGCACGCTGCTAATCCGCTCGCGTAGCGTCTGGATCTCTTTTTTCACCCGATCTTCTTCGAGCGGCTGAGCCGGCTCCGTGCTCATCAGGTAGTCGAGCGCCTGCTCCAGCTCCCGCAGCTGACGGCGCTTGGCCGCCGTCATCGCGGTCCGTCGGGCCAGTGAATTCTGCAGTGATTTCACAATGGCAATATTGGCCGGTACCCCGGTTGACTTGAAGCCGGAGCGGAAGGTTTTCCACTCGACAATTTTGTTGAGTTGGTTTTTCTCCAGATTCGGTAACTCCAGATCTTCAAACAGCAGATCTAAGTATTCGTCCTTGGAAATTTGAAATACAAACTCATCCTGACCTTCACCATCCGGGCTGGCCTGTCCTTCGCCGGCACCACCTTGTCCCGCC
Source organism: Photobacterium atrarenae (assembly GCF_024380015.1). Lineage (NCBI taxonomy): Bacteria > Pseudomonadati > Pseudomonadota > Gammaproteobacteria > Vibrionales > Vibrionaceae > Photobacterium > Photobacterium atrarenae. The sequence goes on along the minus strand of NZ_CP101508.1, from coordinate 2,373,485 downwards.
CCGCCTTGGGGGCGTTCAATGCGATCGCCGGGACTGAACTGGTCATTCCCTGGGTGGACAACTTCCCGTTGTCCACCACGGCCTTGGTGAAAGCTTGGCTCGCGGATATCACGCGAAGGAATCGTAATATCTTCCCCGCTTTCCACGTCAGTGATCGAGCGTTTGTTGACCGCATCAGCAATCGATTCTTTGATTTGCTGTTTATGGCGGCGCAGAAAACGCTGACGGTTCACTGTGCTTTTGTTTTTACCGTTGAGCCTTCGGTCGATAAAATGCCCCATAAGCTCCCCCCTTCTTCATCCTATTCTGCATTGGCCGGTTATGACGATTTACGGACACGCAGATACCATTCGGACAGCAGGCGAACCTGCTTGCGGGTATAGCCTTTTTCCATCATTCGAGCCACGAAGTCATCATGTTTCTTCTGCTCTTCGGTGGATGTTTTGGCATTAAAGGAGATCACTGGCAGCAGCTCTTCTGTGTTGGAGAACATTTTCTTCTCGATCACAGTGCGCAGCTTCTCGTAGCTGGTCCAGTTCGGGTTCTTACCGGCATTGCTGGCCCGGGCCCGCAGCACGAAGTTGACAATCTCGTTGCGGAAGTCTTTCGGGTTGCTGATCCCGGCTGGTTTCTCGATTTTCTCCAGCTCGTTGTTCAGAGCCGCACGGTCAAACAGCTGTCCGGTTTCCGGATCGCGATACTCTTGATCCTGGATCCAGAAGTCAGCATAACTGACGTAGCGATCAAAGATATTCTGACCGTACTCAGAGTAAGACTCGAGGTAGGCGGTCTGGATCTCTTTGCCGATAAACTCGACGTATTTCGGGATTAGATAGCCTTTCAGATGCTCCAGGTACTTCTCGGCCAAATCCTGCGGGAACTGCTCACGCTCGATTTGCTGTTCCAGCACATAGAACAGGTGCACCGGGTTTGCCGCGACTTCGGAGTGATCGAAATTGAAGACCCGAGACAGGATCTTGAAGGCGAAACGGGTCGACAGACCGGCCATCCCTTCATCCACACCGGCATAATCACGGTATTCCTGGTACGACTTGGCTTTCGGGTCGGTATCTTTCAGCGTTTCACCGTCATACACCCGCATTTTCGAATAAATGCTTGAGTTTTCAGGCTCTTTCAGGCGCGACAGAACCGAGAAGCGGGCCAGGATACCCAAGGTGCTTGGGGAGCATGGTGCCGCAGACAACTCACTGTTTTGCAGCAGTTTTTCGTAGATCTTGATCTCTTCCGACACCCGCAGACAGTAAGGCACTTTGACAATGTAAACACGGTCGAGGAAGGCCTCATTGTTTTTGTTGTTGCGGAAAGTTTGCCATTCCGATTCGTTGGAGTGGGCCAGAATTATGCCGTCGAAAGGCAGGGCAGACAGGCCCTCGGTCCCGTTGTAGTTGCCTTCCTGGGTCGCGGTCAGTAAGGGATGCAGCACTTTCAGCGGTGCCTTGAACATCTCAACGAATTCCATCAGACCCTGGTTGGCTTTACACAGGGCACCGGAGTAGCTGTAGGCATCCGGGTCATCCTGGGCAAAGTGCTCTAGCTGACGAATGTCGACTTTACCGACCAGAGAAGAGATATCCTGGTTGTTTTCATCCCCTGGTTCGGTCTTCGCTATCCCGACCTGATCGAGGATCGATGGGCGTACTTTGACCACTTTGAATTTGGTGATATCACCGCCAAACTCGTGCAGGCGTTTGGCTGCCCATGGCGACATGATATTGTTCAGATAGCGCTGCGGGATACCGTATTCTTTACTCAGTAGTTCCCCGTCTTCGTTTTTATCAAACAGGCAGAATGGGTGATCGTTGACCGGGCTGCGCTCGCCGTTGGCCGTCAGCACATAGATCGGTACTCTCTGCATCAGGCTTTTCAGTTTCTCAGCCAGCGATGATTTACCGCCCCCAACTGGGCCCAGCAAGTAGAGGATCTGTTTCCGCTCTTCCAGACCTTGCGCAGCATGTTTCAGGTACGAGACGATTTGCTCAATGGCGTCTTCCATGCCATAGAAATCTTCAAAGGTTTTATAGCGGGAAATCACGCGGTTAGAGAAAAGCCGGCTCAAGCGTGGGTCCTGAGCGGTGTCAATCATTTCGGGTTCGCCAATTGCCATCAGCAAACGCTCTGCAGCATTGACATAGGCACTGCGGTCGTTACGACAGATTTCAAGGAATTCCTGCAATGAAAGCTCTTCATCCTTGGCTTCTTCATAGCGTTGACGATAGTGGTCAAAAATACTCATGGTATGCCCCCTGAATCGTTCTTCAATCAATTAGAAAGGACGAAAACAAATAACTTTCACATCCCTCAATGTTAAGACTAGTCCTAACTGATCAAATTGCTTCACTGAGTTGTTGGTTTATAAACTAAATTTCCTTTTCATGTTGAGCTGACGTGCTGGTCACTTATTGAACATATCCCTACTATCCTCCTATAAATCGGCATGCGCAAGGGGAATTCGTTAAAAAAATGAGGCGATCTTTGTGTCAGAAATGTAACTGACTGGGGCGTGAGGAGATATCAGCGGAAGATCGCCATTCGGCCCATACTGACAGGGGGATAGGCTAAGTGTAATGGGTTACAGTGTGCGAAAATGGCTTTGATGTGTTTATATTTGGATTGATATCTCTTTTTTAACTTTCCAGTGTTCACAGTGCCGTTAATCCCTCAGTTTGCCGAATTTTTTATCAGTCGTGTCATGAGAATCGTGCGTGTCGGGGCGCATAGCGGATGTCAAAAAAATGCGATCGTGATGGCTTTGTCGCTCCAAAGCTGCCGGGCTGCATTAAGCTTGAACTGTAAGATGGGCTGGGGGAGTTGAAGTAATGGGGATTTCACGGGTGGATACGGTATCAATTCCGGTTTCTGATCAACGTCAGGCCCTGTGGTTTTACCGCGATGCCTTGGGGTTTGAATTGATCCGCGATCATCGCGGTGATAACCAAAAGCGCTGGATCCAACTGGCACCGAAAGGTGCCGAGACGACTATCAGTCTTGTGGCCCCCTTTGCAGGCATGGCCGCCGGATCAGTTCAGGGGCTGGTGGTCCAAACCGATGATATCCAGAAAACACATCATGAGTTGAGCTGTCGGGGGGTGGCGCTTTCCGAGATCGTTACCCTGGACAGTGGCCGATTTGCAACTTTTCACGATCCTGATGGCAACGGCTGGGTACTGATCGAAGCCATTGTGCACATGCAGGCCTGAGGCGAAGCCGGATTGATCCCCGGCCAATTGGCAGCCTGCTTGTAAAGATAGCTTGGACGAACCTTGTCAGGTGTGTGCGAGTGCAGGCTGCGTGTCGGGGGCCGGTAGCGTGATTGGATTAGTTGCGCTGAACTCTGACCTGAGTGCTGAGCGTATGCGATTGGCCTGGTGCCAGCTCAACGGGGAATTCGTGAATCGCAGCTTCAACGCAGACCATGGTTTCAAAGCTTGTATCGGCCATATCGGTCATGCTGGTGGACAGCGCCTGCCATGGATTCCAGATCACAGCAGAATCATGCCCCTCGTTGCTGACCTGGACCTGGCGCTGATGGCGCCTGTCGTGGATTGTGATCGGGTTCTTCGGCGATGTGTATACCCGGTCCGTTTCACCGGAGAAGTGTAGTTCCTTCTCGCCTTCACATGCAATATTACCCTGGGTACTGTCGAGGAAATGCTTGCCCATACCAGAAATGAGCGTGTCACGGATGTCAGCAACCGTAAAGTAGGTGTGCAGGGCACCGCTGTACGACCAGTGATGGCTGTCGGTATTGGTTGTGGTCAGGCTGACGCGCAGTTCACGGCCGATTTCAAAGGTCAGCAGGTTTTGAAATTTGTGCGGCCAGAGAGTCCGGGTGGCGTCGCTGTCTTCGAGGCGCAGGCTGATCATGACGCCTGTCTCGTTTTCTCGATGCTCCTGAAGGTGCCACTCGCTAAGCCGGGCAAAGCCATGAGAAGGGGCGGCGGCTTTGCCAAACCAGGGCCAGCAAACTGGGATCCCGCCGCGAATCGCTTTTTGGTGATCAAATTCTGCTTTTTCGCTCAGCCAGATCACAGCTTGCTCATCGGTGGGTTGATAACAAATCAGATGGCCGCCGTGCAGGGAAATTGCGGCTTCTGCTTGCGGATGGCTTACCCGAAGTACTTTGAGGCCTTGGTATTCACACACGGTGATGGCATCGGATAATACAGAAATTGTTGAAAGGTTACGTAAATCCATCAAAATTCGTCCTCACCTGTATCACATGATAAATGGGTTACATTTGATTGGCTCCTAGACATTTTGAAAGTCAGTACCAATAAAATGCACACTTAATTTTAATTAAAAAATATTAGTAATAATTCAAAAAAATTTGTTAATCCTGTTGTCCAATTTTACTTGTTGAGCATTATTTTGAATCTCGGGCGTATCTGGTTGCTGACGAGATATACAAAAAAGGCAGCTTCTCAGCTGCCTTTTATTCACTATCTCAGTAAGAATTACTTAGAGATGTGTGCGATCAGGTCCAGAACCTTGTTCGAGTAACCGATCTCGTTGTCGTACCAAGAGACAACTTTCACGAATTTGTCAGTCAGTGCAATACCTGCTTTGGCATCGAATACAGACGTTTGAACTTCGCCGATGAAGTCTTGAGAAACAACAGCGTCTTCAGTGTAACCCAGAACGCCCTTCAGCTCGCCTTCTGATGCTTCTTTCATTGCCGCACAGATAGTTTCGTAAGAAGCTGCTTCTTTCAGGTTTACAGTCAGGTCAACAACAGAAACGTTGGCTGTTGGTACGCGGAAAGCCATACCTGTCAGCAGGCCGTTCAGCTCAGGTAGAACCTTACCAACCGCTTTTGCAGCGCCAGTTGAAGATGGGATGATGTTCTGAGAAGCACCACGGCCACCACGCCAGTCTTTCGCAGAAGGACCGTCAACAGTCTTCTGAGTCGCTGTTGTCGCGTGAACAGTGGTCATCAGGCCAGATTCGATACCGAACTTGTCGTTCAGTACTTTCGCAATCGGTGCCAGGCAGTTCGTAGTACAAGAAGCGTTAGAAACGATGTCTTGGCCAGCGTAAGTGTCGTGGTTCACACCCATCACGAACATTGGCGTTGCATCTTTAGATGGACCAGTCAGAACAACTTTCTTCGCACCAGCGGTGATGTGCTGACGTGCAGTTTCGTCAGTCAGGAAGATACCAGTTGCTTCAGCGACGACGTCAACACCGATTTCATCCCATTTCAGGTCTGTTGGGTTACGCTCAGCAGTGACACGTACAGTTTTGCCGTTGACAATCAGGTTACCACCTTCAACTTCAACAGTACCGTTGAAGCGACCGTGCGTTGAATCGTATTTCAGCATGTAAGCCATGTATTCAACGTCGATCAGGTCGTTGATACCTACAACTTCGATGTCATTACGCTCTTGAGCAGCGCGGAATACGAAACGTCCAATACGGCCAAAACCGTTAATACCTACTTTGATAGTCATTACAGTTGCTCCACAACTTAATTTCTAATGAAAGATAACTGGTAGTAAAATTACAGAATCTTACGAGACCCTGCAAGCCAAAAACGAACTTAAATTGCGTGAGGTCAAAAAAAAGTTCGGATTTTTTTTACATTCCTTATACAACGCTGAATATTCATACAAGGTATGTATAAATATCCACCATTGCTGTTGCTAACTTTTAATATCACCACCCCTGTGGCCGAAAATATGCTTAAATGAGGTGGATAAATGTAAAAACCTTTCGAGCAAAAAGTATGTGCCACAGTTTCGAACATTGGCAACTGCAATTGCACGGACGACAGACAGGAAGAAAAAGGTAAGACATTAGATGTCAGATAAATCAGACACTTATTGGCGTGAAAAGTTAACTGCTGAGCAATATCATATTTGTCGTGAGGGCGGCACTGAGGCCCCGTTTTCTGGAGCGCTTTTGCATAACCGCGAAACCGGACTGTATCACTGTACCTGTTGCCAGGTGCCTTTGTTCCGCTCAGAGAATAAATTTGATTCCGGCTGCGGCTGGCCGAGTTTTGATGCGCCCATCCGACCCGATGCAATCCGGTACCTGGAGGACCACAGCCACGGCATGCATCGGATCGAAATTCGTTGTGCCAACTGCGACAGTCATCTGGGACATGTATTTCCGGACGGGCCGCCAACGACAGGCGAGCGTTATTGTGTTAACTCGGTGTCACTCGTCTTTACCGGAGATGCTGCAGACGGGTAAGTGCCGGTAAGTTCTGGCTCAACATTCCGGCGTCGTATCTGGTCGGTTAATGGACCATGTCGGCGCTGAATTCTCCGCGCCGGATTGATTTGGCGATCCTCAGTGCTTTCTCATCCAGTTGTTGGCGATGCGCGTTGGCCATCGGGTAGAAGCTGTTCAGTTTATCCTGGCTGGCGACGGAAGCGCCGAGTTCAGTGCCGATTTTGGCCCATAGGTAGGCGTCATCAGTGGACTTGTTCTGATGGGATAAAGTGGCGAGGGTCTGGATAATCTCTGGTTGAATCGGCTGCTCGCCGGTGTAGAGCTCTAAGGCGTGCTTGAGTAACTGTATGGTTTTCTCCTTATCCACTTCGGTATAGAAAGTGGCAAGGGCCAGTTGCAGTTCCGGCGTTTCGAGTGCTGGCGTTCCTTCCAGCTGCAGGAACTGACGCAGGGCGCGTTTGTCACCCTGGCTCCAGCGATAATAAATGATTTGGGGATCGGCAGAGTCTGCCAGTTCTTCAGACAGCCGGCGAATTTCCTCATAGCTGTGGATCAGGGCCCGGGTGCGTAGTGACTTACGCTCTTTGAGTTCGGTCGGTTCGATTCGGGCTGCATATTCCAGACACTTCTGATACGCGTAAGTAAATTTCAGTTCTTTAAATTTCTCTTCATCTGCTGGATTTTGCAGCACATCATATCGTTGCCAGATGAGTTGGGTCCGCTGGAGCCGGCACTGGCCGTCATTCAGGTTGGTGTTGGCACAAATTTCAGGGTGATCCTGGCACAGGCTTTCAGTTGAGCGGTGGCGCTCAAAGCATCCTCCCAGTAAAGTCAGGCAGGCGACTGAAAGGAAGAGGCGGTGCGTTGTTGTCAAAGCTCGGTTAATCATCATAGATAAATGGCTGTGTCAGGGTTCCATATTGCTCGGTGCAGAGCATGCGGTTCGGGTTTATCGTGACGGAAGTCCAGTGTTCTTTACCAGGCGACCACAGTCGGGCTCAGATTAACCCTGCCTGCAGGGAGTCCCTAAGGTGCGAATCAAGTCGGCATTGATGTCTACACTGTGATCGAAGAAGCAAATTCGCGAATGTCATTTGGCGCCATGGGGCGAAATTGGTATTACTGCCTGCCTCTATTCTCGAATCAGCAAGAGTCTGATGGCATTTTAGCCATTGGACAGGAAGCCTGCAAATGGAACTCGAACAATTACTCCAAGCAATGACGCCGGAAGTTTTCCAGCGAATTTCAACCGCTGTCGAAATTGGAAAATGGCCTGACGGCACCCTGCTTACCCCTGCACAGCGGGACGCCGCCATGCAGGCGATGATGATTTACCAATCCCGCTATAATACCGAGGCCGAACATATGTCGGTCGCAGCCGGCGGTGAGATTAAGTTTAAGTCCAAAGCTGAGCTTAAGCGTGACTTTGGCGTTGAAGAGCCACCGGCTCCGGACGATATTGCCCGCTTCGACCACGATCAGCTCTGATCAGCTGAGGTGATTGTGATAGATCATGGGCTCACAGTAAAAGCTGCTCAGCTCATGGTCTTCCTCGCTCATCAAATTTGCCACCCATGGCTCTTGTTCAATGGCCGCCAGATACGCCTGCAATCGCGGGTACTGGGGCAGCCTCAGCCCCGCCATCCAACCACTGCGACAAACACTCCATAAACTGAGCTCCGCTATAGAAAGCTGCGGCGTGACGTAGCCGGATTCGGGCAGTTGCTCTTCTAGATAGCGCAGCGCCTGCGGCAGGTGATTAGTCAGACATTGCGCGATGGCTTCTTCATCTATTTCCTTATTCAGCATCTTGCCCCGCATGATTTTTTGGTAAAAGAGTACGCCGCCGATCAGTGAGGTCAGCCGGGTATCGGCATATTCTTCCAGCCAGCGGATTTTTGCCCGGGCTTCGGCAGAGCCGGGGTAGAGCGGCGGCACCGGGCAGATGTCATCCAGGTAATGTGCAATCACGGTTGAGTCGATCACGGCATTCCCGTCGTGCTCCAACACCGGGACTTTTCCGAGTGGGTGGCGCTTGAGAGCCAGCTCTTTTTCCATATACGGGTTTAGGGGTTGGAGCTCATAAGGGAGTCCTTTATAGGCGAGCGCGAGCATAATTTTGCGGACAAAGGGAGAAATGGAAGAGCCGTGAAGAATCATAAAGATTGCGCGCCTGTTGTCGTTATGAATAGTGAAAGTGTAGTTGGCAATGGCAAATATGGGCGCTGCGGTTTTCGTGCGGCTTTGCCTGTTGTACGTATGAGCGCGTGCCCAGTCGGCTCAACACGGCTGTTCAGAGCTCGAAGGAGTATCTTTTTTCACCAAAGGCTGGTAGTGTCGCTGCCCTTCCATTTGTGTTTGATGACGCAATGTTTGTTTACCGCTTTAAGAGCGGCGCCATAGAGGATACTGCCTGTGAGCCAGCGTGCTTTTTCCACCTTGGATCTGAAACCGGATCTGATTCAAAACCTTGCTTCCCTGGGGTATGACACCATGACGCCGATCCAGGCGCAGAGTCTGCCGCATATCCTGGCGGGCAAGGATGTGATCGCCCAGGGGAAAACCGGCTCTGGTAAAACAGCCGCCTTCGGCCTGGGACTGCTTGATCATCTCAATGTGAAGCGGTTTCGGGTTCAGTCGCTGGTGCTCTGCCCGACGCGCGAGCTGGCCGATCAGGTTGCCAAAGAGATCCGCCGGCTGGCGCGGGCGATCCATAACATCAAGGTACTGACCCTGTGTGGCGGGATGCCGTTTGGTCCGCAGATTGGCTCGCTGGAGCACGGTGCCCATATTATTGTCGGGACTCCGGGCCGAGTGGAAGAGCATGTGCGCAAAGGATATCTCAACCTTGATGATCTTAATCTGCTGGTGCTGGATGAAGCCGACCGGATGCTGGAAATGGGATTTCAGGATACTCTGGATGCCATTATTGAGGCTGCCCCCAAGCAGCGTCAGACTTTGCTGTTCAGTGCGACGTACCCGGCGCAGATCCAGGCCATTGCCGGCCGGATCCTCGACCAGCCGGTGACGGTGAAAGTGGCTTCGACCCACGATCAGCACAGTATTCGCCAGCACTTTTTCAAGGTCGACAGCAATGACGAGCGGATGATGGCGCTCAGGCTGCTTCTGGCTCGACATCAGCCGGAATCGGCGGTGGTGTTCTGTAATACCAAGCGCGAAGTGCAGGACGTGGCTGATGAACTGAACGCTTATGGTTTCAGTGCGTTGGCGCTGCATGGCGATCTGGAGCAACGTGAGCGGGATCAGACCCTGGTTCGTTTTGCCAACAAAAGTGCCTCGGTGCTAGTGGCGACCGACGTGGCGGCACGGGGGCTGGATATCGATGCCCTGGATGCGGTGATTAACTATCACCTGGCTCGTGACGTTGAAGTGCATGTTCACCGTATTGGTCGTACCGGTCGCGCGGGTAGCAAAGGGATCGCCTGTTCCCTGTTCAGTGACAAGGAGCACTATAAAATGGCGCTGCTGGAGGATTACCTGGATCAGCCGATTGAAGGTGAGTTGCTTCCGTCTGCTGATCTGTTGCTGCAGCCGGTATCGCGTCCGGCAATGATCACCCTGCAAATCGCGGGGGGCAAAAAGCAGAAAGTTCGCCCGGGCGATATTCTGGGGGCATTAACCGGTGAGCAGGGGATTGCGGGAAGTCAGGTCGGCAAAATCAATGTCTTTGACAACTGTGCTTATGTTGCGGTGCAGCGGGACGCAGCCCGGCGCGCGCTGAAGAAGCTGGAAAACGGCAAGCTGAAAGGGCGCTCATTCCGGGTACGACAAATCCGGGATTAAGTTTTTGGTGCTGGGCAATGGAGCGCCGGGACAGTAGCGGAACAGCGACAAAAAAAGCAGCGGGATGGCTCTCGCTGCTTTTTTCTGGGCGTTGATTGGACAGCCTGTGTATGCGAAGGCTTAGTGCGTCAGCTCGCCGCGCAGATCCTGCTGCATCAGGCTGCGAACCGTGTCAACGGGCAGATCCTGACTCAGCAGGAAGTGAAGTTTGGCTAATGCCGCTTCCGGCGTCATGTCGTACCCGCTGAGTACGCCGGCATCGGCCAGGGCACAGCCGGTCGCATAACCGCCCATGTTGACTTTACCAGACAGGCACTGGGTCAGGTTGATCACAATGACGCCCCGGTCGCTGGCTTCTTTCAACTGGGCCAGGAGCTCCGGGTTCTGCGGCGCGTTGCCGACGCCGAAGGTCAGCAGGATCATCGCATTCACCGGCTGGCGCAGGGTGTTGCGGATCACTTCCGGTGAAATCCCCGGGTACATGGTAATTACGCCAATCGGTTGTGGCGTGATGTTGTGGACCTTAAACGCCCCTTCCGGCTTTTTGTTCAGTTCAACATTGTTGAGCTGAATGTTTATCCCCGCTTCGAGTAGCGGCGGCAGGTTTGGCGAGATAAACGCCCCGAAACCGTCGGCGTGGGCCTTGGTGCTGCGGTTGCCGCGGATCAGCTGGTTGTTGAAGAACACGGTGACTTCGTTGATCGGGTAGTTGGCGGCCACATGCAGGGCATTGAGCAGATTACTCTGGCCGTCAGAGCGTAGCTCGGCCAGCGGGATCTGCGAGCCGGTCACGATCACCGGTTTGTCCAGGTTCTCAAACATGAACGACAGGGCCGATGCGGTATACGCCATGGTGTCCGTACCATGAAGAATGACGAAACCGTCGTACTGGCTGTAGTTTGCTTTGATATCGTCGGCGATGCGCTGCCAATCCGCTGGCGACATATCCGACGAGTCAATCAGAGGCGCATACTCGTGGATGGTAAACTTCGGCATTTCCGGACGTTGAAACTCTGGCATGCTTTCCAGTTGCTTTTGCATAAAGCCTGCGACTGGGATATAGCCGTGATCAGACTTTTGCATACCGATAGTGCCGCCGGTGTAAGCAATGTAAATGTGTTTTCTTTCCATAATTCAGGTACAGACATAGCGTATTGGTGGCCGCATTATATACGGTTATACGTGTTGAACATAAAGAAAAAAGCCCGGCTTGTGCCGGGCTTCGCTCACTCTTGGATAGTTGTGCAGTTGAGACAGAAGGCGTAGTGGCCTTTCGGGTCGTTAAAGTTGTTCAGGGCGGTGAAATCTGCCGTTACCTGGCGGGTGACTGGTTGCAGCGCCGCCGGTAACTGACCGAGAACGGCCTGGGCAATCAGGGCTTGCGCTTCCGAGGTGAACTCCTTCAGTAACTGCTCGGCCGGGCTCAGCGGCTCTTCCATCCAGCGCAGCTCGTAGCTGTCGAGTTCGGCCAGCTCTGCGGCAGTCAGCACAGCGTCGTCAAAGTCCCCGAGCTGATCGACCAGACCCAGGTTCAGCGCGTCCTGACCGGTCCAGACCCGGCCCTGAGCGATGTGGTCGGCCTCGGCCAGCGACATATCACGGTATTTACTCACCAGACCGATAAAGCGCTGATAACCGTGCTCAATCCCCAGTTGGAAAATCTTGGCAACTTCTTCCGGTAGCTCGCGGGTGATCCCAACCCCGGAGAATGGGGTGGTGCCAACCCCGTCACTGTAGATCCCCATGTTTTTCAGACCATCTTCAAAGGTGGTCAGAATGGCAAAAATCCCGATCGAGCCGGTGATAGTGGTTGGCTGAGCCAGGATCTTGCTGGCACTGGAGGAGATCCAGTAACCGCCGGAGGCAGCCAGGCTCGACATTGAAACCACCACCGGTTTGCCGGCCAGTTTCAGTGCATCGACTTCACTGCGGATCACTTCCGAGGCAAAGGCGCTGCCGCCCGGGCTGTCCACGCGCAGGATCACGGCTTTAATCTCGTCATCCAGACGTGCTTCACGCAGCAGCGCGGCGGTTGAGTCGCCGCCCACGGTGCCCTGGTGCTGCTGGCCATCGACAATGGCGCCGCTGGCCACAACCACGGCTACTTTGTTTTTGCTCGGTAGTTCACGACTGTCGACGGTAGCCAAATAGTCGTAATAGCTGACCTGGTTGAAGTTGTCGTCATCATCTTTGCCGAACTGCTCGATTAGCTTCTGGTTCAGCACCGGACGGTTGACCAGTTCATCGACCAGTCCCATTTCCAGGCTCAGTTTGGCAAAGTCACCGCCAACGGCTTCCAGACGCGCGATCAGGCTGTCCAGCTCCGGTGTCAGTATGCCCGGCTCCAGGTTGCGGTTGTTGGCCACATCCTGGGTATAGGCTTCCCAGAGCTGGTTGAGCCAGGCGGTATTCGCCTCTCGGGCTTCATCGGACATGCTGTCGCGGGTGTAAGGTTCGACAAAAGACTTGTAGGTGCCGACCCGGAAGACATGGGTAGTGACGTCCAGTTTTTCCAGTAAGCTTTTGTAATAGAGCGAATAGCTGCCGTACCCGGTGAGTAGCACGGTACCATCGGGCGACATGAACACCTTATCGGCATAACTCGACAGGTAGTACTGGCTCTGCTTGTAGCTGTCGCCAACGGCATACACCGGTTTTCCTGCCTGCTTGAATTCCTGGATCGCTTTGGCGATATAGCGCAGCTTGGTCAGGTTGGTTTCCGCCATGTCCTGAAGGTTCAGGACCAAGCCGGTGATCTGGTTGTCGGTTGATGCGGCGCGAATGCTGTCGACGATATCAAACAGTACGTTTTCCTGGACTGGCGGCTGGCCCAGTGCACTGCCGGCCAGCTCGTCAATCGGGCTGGAGTGGGCACGATGTTCGACGATCGGTCCGGCGAGGTCCAGGACCAGGGCTGCTTTTTCTGGCAGGGCCGGTTTTTCTTCACCGGGATAGAAGGCAAAGAACAGCATGCCGATAACGGCTAAAAACAGCAGGTTAAGGATCAACTGGCGGGTAAAACTGAGCAGGCGCCACAGAGCCCTGAACAGCTTTCCGATTCCTTTGAATATCACTTTCATGAAGATTCCTGATGATGCAAACGATGATCTGTCTATCCTAACTTAGTAAACAAGGAATTACAGTATTAATCCCTGAGTAAGCCTCTCTATGAAAGTATAAATACAGAGCGACCCGAGCGGAAAAGAAAGCGAATACATGAGATGGAATAATGTCGAAAATGTGATTTGTTGGAAATTTGTAAAACAAGTGTTTGAAAAACGTTCAGTCGCTGAATATACTGGTCAGACCATAACAACAAAAGAATGGAAGCCATGGACGATAAATCTTACCCGCATTTGTTGGCGCCGCTGGATCTTGGATTTACTCAGCTGCGTAACCGTGTATTGATGGGGTCAATGCACACTGGCCTTGAAGAGTCACGTGACGGCTTCAAGAAACTTTCCGCATTTTACGCAGCACGTGCCCGGGGCGGTGTCGGGCTGATTGTGACCGGGGGGTTCTCACCCAACTTCCGGGGTCGTCTGCATCCATTCAGTGCTGAGTTCAGCTCAGGTCGTGCGGCCCGAGCACACCGGGTGATCACCGATGCCGTCCATCAGGAAGGTGGCAAGATTGCGTTGCAGCTGTTGCATGCCGGCCGCTATGCGATGCATCCGCTGGCGGTGAGTGCGTCAGCGATTCGGGCGCCGATTTCCAAGTTTACCCCCAGCAAGATGAGTACCCGCCAGATCCATAAGACCATCGACGCGTTTGCCCGTAGTGCGGAGCTGGCGCGTGAAGCCGGCTATGACGGGGTTGAACTGATGGGCTCGGAAGGGTACCTGATTAATCAGTTTATCTGTCAGCGCAGTAACCACCGTTATGATGAGTGGGGGGGCAGCTATGAAAACAGAATCCGTTTCCCGATTGAGCTGACCAAGGCAGTACGCCAGCGGGTCGGGCGTGACTTTATCATTATTTTCCGTCTGTCGATGCTGGATCTGGTCGAGCAGGGCAGCACCCACGAAGAAGTGGTGCAACTGGCGAAAGCGCTGGAAGCCGCAGGCGTGACGATCCTCAATACCGGGATTGGCTGGCATGAAGCCCGGATCCCGACTATTGCCACTCAGGTGCCCCGTGCGGCGTTTTCCTGGGTCACCGAGAAGCTGAAACATGAAGTCAATATTCCCCTGGTGACCTGTAACCGGATCAACACCCCGGATGTGGCGGAATCAATTCTCTCGTCCAATCAAGCTGATATGGTTTCCATGGCACGGCCGTTCCTGGCCGACCCGGAGTTTGTCGCCAAAGCTGAGCAGAACCGTGCCGCGGATATCAACACCTGTATCGGTTGTAATCAGGCGTGTCTGGATCATGTCTTTGTCAATAAGCGAGCCAGCTGTCTGGTCAACCCGCAAGCTTGTTATGAGACGGAGTTGGTGCTGACGCCAGCCGCGACATCCCGTCGCCTGGCGATTGTCGGTGCTGGTCCGGCCGGGATGGCCAGTGCTGTAGCGGCAGCGGAGCGCGGTTTTGAAGTCGACCTGTTTGAGAAAAACGATCATGTCGGCGGCCAGTTTAATCTGGCGATGCAGATCCCGGGTAAAGAAGAGTTTCAGGAAACCATTCGTTATTTCACCCGACGCCTGGAGCAAACCGGGGTCAATGTGAAACTGGGACAGCGCATTACGGCACAAGAGCTGAAAGGGTATGACGAAGTGATTGTCGCCACTGGGGTGGCGCCGCGGCTGCCGGATATCCCGGGGATTGAGCATGAAAAAGTGATCGATTATCAAACCCTGATCCGTGAGAAAGTGCCGCTGGGGCAGAAAGTGGCGGTGATTGGCGCTGGTGGGATCGGCGTTGATGTTGCCACCATGCTAACCGAGCCGGAGCATCAGGATCTGGATAGCTGGCTCAAAGACTGGGGGATCGACAAAACGATAGATCATGCCGGGGGACTCTATCCCCATGATGAATATGTGAGTCAGCGCCAGGTGTGGTTGATGCAGCGCCGCCCGGGCAAAGTCGGGAAAGGGCCGGGTAAAACGACCGGTTGGATCCACCGCCGGGTGCTGGCCAAGCGCGGGGTGGAGCTGTTGGCCGGGGTGAGTTATGACAAAATTGATGATCAGGGACTGCACATTACAGTGGAAGGACAGCAGCGCGTACTGGATGTTGATCACATCGTGATTTGTGCCGGCCAGCATTCGGTGGAAGAGCTGTCTGCGCCGTTACAAGCGATGCAAATCCCGGTGCATGTGATTGGTGGGGCCGATGTTGCTGGTGAAGTGGATGCCAAACGGGTGATCCGTCAGGGCGTTGAGCTGGTCGCTCAGTTGTAACGAACAAAGCAATCGTTGGGAAACACAGGGGCGCCGATCTTGGCGCCCCTGTGGTTTTCTCGGCACGGTTTTATGGTACTGTTAGAACAATAACTATTTTCATCAAGATATTTTTCACAAGGTATTGTTATGGATGCTCTCTCGTTACTGTTAAACCGTCGCTCATTGCCTAAGCTGATGGAGCCGGCCCCGCAGGGTGAAGCGCTGGATAACATTTTCCGCGCTGGTTTGCGTGCGCCGGATCATGCGGCGCTGACTCCCTGGCGTTTTATTGTCTCGCAAGGGGAAGGGCTGCAAAAGCTGGCCGATATTCTGGTTGAGGCGGCGAAAGCGGATGGCGCGGAAGCTGCGGTCATTGAAAAAGCCAGCAAAGCCCCGTTCCGGGCACCGATGGTGATCACTGTGGTTGCCAAGGTAACTGAGCATGACAAAGTGCCAGTGATTGAGCAGCACCTGTCTGCCGGTTGTGCGGCGCAGGCGATGCAGATGGCGGCGGTTGCGCAGGGGTTCTCTGGTTTCTGGCGCACCGGTAAATGGGCGTATCATCCAGTGGTTCGCGAAGCGCTGGGCGTAAGCGGCGATGACATGATCGTCGGGTTCCTCTATATCGGCACACCGGGGTGTCGGGAAGCCAAGGTGGCCGATCGTGAACTGAATGACTTCGTTGAGTACCTGTAAGCGAAATAATCAGTCATCCGGCGACAGTATCAGGGGAAGCAGTTTCAGGCTGTTTCCCCTTTTCTTTGTCGGTACGGATATCTGTGTTTATATCCAGTGTTTTCTTGTGATGAAATCCGGTTTTCTCTATAGTTCAGGTCAGAGCAAATCAACCGACTATTTCCATGACTCGCCTTTATATTGCTGAAAAACCAAGCCTTGGCCGCGCCATTGCGGCGGTATTACCACGCCCGCATAAAAACAATAACGGATATATCGAAGTCGGCAATGGTGACATCGTGACCTGGTGTATTGGTCATCTCCTGGAACAGGTCGAGCCGGATGCCTACGACGAAAAATACAAGAAATGGAATCTGGCGGATTTGCCGATTCTGCCGCAGCAATGGCAGCTGACGCCGAGGAAATCGGCCCGACAGCAGCTCAGCGTGGTGCGTAAGCTGGTGAAGCAAGCCAGTGAAGTGGTCCATGCCGGAGACCCGGACCGGGAAGGCCAGCTGCTGGTGGATGAAGTGATCGACCATGTTAAACTGTCGGCGGCGAAAAAAGCCGGCATGAAACGGTTGCTGATCTCAGATCTTAACCCGGCAGCAGTCAAGCGGGCGCTGGGGAAAATGCGCGATAACCGGGACTTTATTCCCTTGTCGGTTTCGGCGCTGGCACGTTCCCGTGCTGACTGGCTCTATGGCATGAACATGACCCGTGCCTATACGCTGCTGGGTCAAAAAGGCGGCTATCGTGGCGTGCTGTCGGTCGGGCGGGTGCAAACGCCGGTGCTTGGCCTGGTCACCCGGCGAGATGATGAGATCGCCAACTTTGTCCCCAAACCCTATTACGAAGTGACGGCACTGATCCCGTATCAGGGCAGTGACATTCGGGCGCGCTGGCAGCCGAGTGAGGCTTGTAAACCCTGGCAGGATGAAGACGGGCGGGTGCTGAATCGCAAGCTGTGCGAGAATGTGGTCAGCCGGATCCAGGGCCAGCCGGCAAAGGTGACGGAAGCGGAGCGGAAAGAGTCCCGCCAGTCGGCGCCGTTGCCGTATTCGCTCTCGGCATTGCAGATTGATGCGGCGAAGCGGTTTGGCATGAGCGCCGCGGATGTGTTGGCAACTTGCCAGTCGTTGTATGAAAAACACAAGGCGATCACCTATCCCCGTTCGGATTGTCGTTATTTGCCCAAAGAGCATTTTTCTCAGGCGGGGGAAGTTTGTCAGGCGATTGCCAACACAGCGCCGAAAATGGCTGACGCAGTGGCTGGTGCTGATACCTCGCTCAAATCCAAAGCCTGGAATGACAAAAAAGTTGATGCCCATCATGCCATTATTCCAACCCCGAAAACGCTCAACAGCGCGGCGCTGAGCAGTCGTGAGCAGGATATTTATCAGCTGATTGCCCGCCAGTACCTGATGCAGTTTTATCCGGCAGCGGTCTACAGTGAAGCCAAGCTGGTGTTTGCGATTGCCGGTGGGGGGTTTGTTGCCAAGGGACGGCAACTGAAAAGTGCCGGATGGCGGGCACTGCTGGGCCGAGAGGATGCCGAGGACGATCAGGCACTGGCGGAGAAAGTGCCGCCGTTAGAACAAGGGACGGTGCTGACTTGTCGGGAGGGGGAGATTAAAGACAAGATGACGGAACCGCCCAAACCCTTTACGGAGGCAACACTGCTGCAGGCCATGACCGGAATAGCCCGGTTTGTATCGGATCCGTCACTGAAGAAAATATTACGTGACACAGACGGCTTGGGGACGGAAGCAACCCGGGCCGGTATTCTGGATATTCTGTTTAAGCGCCAGTTGCTGGTTCGTCAGGGCAAGAGTATTCATGCCACTGAAGCGGGGCGGGGGCTGATCTATGCCCTGCCGGATGAGGCGACGTATCCGGACATGACGGCGCACTGGGAGCACCAGTTGCAGGATATGGCCGACAAGAAATGTGCGTACCAGCCATTTATGACCGCCCTTCAGGACAGGTTGCAGCAAATGATGGCGCAAGTCCGGGTCAGTGAGGTGCCGCCAAGTTTGCGTGAGCTGAAATCTCCCGCGCCGGCCAAAGGCGGGAGCAAAAGACGCTTTAGCAAAGGGGGCGGGAAGAAGAAAGCACCGGCCAAATCTGCCGGCCGGGGTGGTTCGCGGAGATCCAAGTCAGCTTCGTGAACGGGGCGGATGTCATGATGGTTAACTATATGCGATGGCCTGGTTTCGCCCGGAGGATTTTGCTTCATATAGTGCAATATCGGCCTGTTTAAAGAGAGACTCCGGTGCAGTTTCCTGGGTTGGGATCAGGGTACTGAGCCCGATACTGACGGTGACGATCTGTGGGCCTTCCTGTCGAATATCGGTCCGGGGTAATTGCAGATTCTGAATGGCTTCAATTGCCCGGTTAGCCGTATAACGAGCGGCACTCTGATCCTGGCCAGGTAGGAGCAGGACAAATTCTTCTCCGCCGTAGCGGGCAAAGAGGGCTCCGGCTCGATTTTCCAGCCCGGCTAGGGTATTGGCGATGATTTTCAGGCACTGATCTCCGGCAGCATGGCCATAGCTGTCGTTGTAAGCCTTGAAATGGTCGACATCGACAATCAGTAAGGATAGAGGAAGCTGATGACGTTCGGCACGTCGCCATTCTTCATTGAGCTTTTCGTCAAACACCCGGCGATTGTAGACCGAGGTCAGCGGATCGAGCCGGGAGATGGCCTTGAGCTTTCGGTTGACTCGCTCCAGTTCGGCGGTGCGTTCACAAACCCGGCGCTCAAGCTCTTTGTTGAGGTTCAAGAGTTTTTCTTCAGCCTGGCGTCTGACCAGGTGCTGTGAAACAATAAAGCCAAACTGCTTTAAGATCTGTTGATGATAGCTTCGCAGCGGCATGCCGGTGAGCAAATTATCACACGCAATCCAGCCGATCGGCGTATCGCCATCCCACAGTGAAATAAAGCCACTCCAGCCAAAGCCGACCTGTTTCAGGTCGTGATACAGGGGGGTGTTGTTTTCAATGGCCAGATATTCACTCTTGGTGCGATCCTGGGTGAGTTGGGTAAACCATAAATCCGGGATCTCACGCTCAAAGTAATGTTCATTGACGGTATTGCCATGAATATCTGTCCCGTAGGTGCCCTGCATCCGGTTCTCACCCCTAAACAGAAAGATGGCCATCCGGTCGACATGGAGTCGTTTTTTTCCTTCATCAACAGCGGTAAATAACATATCGTCTTTGGATGAAGCCCGCCAAAGCTTGAATGAAATATCATGCAGTGCCTGGAGTTGTTCTTGCAACTGCTGTGTCTCTTGTTGGCTGATCTCCAGCTCTTTTTCTGCTGATTTTCGGCTGTGGTGCTCACGCTGAATATTTTCACTGAGCTGTCCGCTGTCAATTTCTGCGGCAAGCAAGGTGGCAAGCACTGAAAATTCCTGACTGCTCGGCAGCGGCTGTTCGGGAAAATCGATTGTGAATAGACCGATGACTTCACCCCGTCGTTCCAGCGGTAAAGTCAGGCGAATCAGTTGTCCTTGCTGTTCGAGTGAGCGCCTGAGTGCGCGGGTGGACTGGAGCTGCTTACTGTTGTTGAGTGGCTTGGGCGGAAACTGGTAGTGAATCCCGCTGTCATCCATTTTAAGCAGCAATTGCCAGCCGGATGAAGCTGCGATGGTTAACCTTGCCTGAGTTGCGCCAAAGCTGTTGCTGAGGTTGCGGCACGTGAGTTCACAAAGCGGACGAAACCCGTGGGCTTTACCCCACTGGGTCAGAAGTCGCTGGTAAAAACTGTCGAGCCGCTTTTGCGTGGTCAAGGCTGGTTATCCGGTTAAAAAACATTCACCTCCTATTGTTGTCATTTGATGACAGAAAGCCAGTTGATCGCTTTTGAATTTGGCTTTATGGCTGAACGGGTTCGCCGATTTGCGACTCAATACACACCGAATAACTGAATTTTCAATCAGTTGCGTCAAATTCAGGCACGGGGCTGGCATGTTCGTGATCACCAGGGAATGACGTTGCCCTGATAGTCGAGAAAGGTGCCGGATTGACTTTCATTTAGGTGATCGAGCACTTGCTTGAGCCCGGTGGCGGCTGTTTGCGTGGAGATCAGTGCATTCGGCCCACCCATTTCTGTCTGCACCCAGCCGGGATGCAGCGCAACCGTCTTGATCCCTTGCGGCAGCAAGTCGTTGGAGAGGCTTTTGACCACTGAATTGAGCGCCGCTTTTGACGAGCGGTAGATATAGCCGCCGCCACTGGTGTTTTCCGTCATGCTGCCGACTTTCGAGGACAGGCAAGCAATACTTCCGGGGTGCTGCCGACTGAGCTGAGGATAGAACGCTTCGGCCAGTTTCAGCGGCGCAATGGTGTTGACCTCCAGTACTTTGCGCCATTCTGCGGCATCGGTATGCCCGAACCCGTACCCTTTCGGACCATAGTAGCCAGCATTGTTGATGAGTAAATCCAGCGAGATATCGGCCAATTGCTGACTGAGCGCGGCAATGGCGGCGTGATCGGTCACATCCAGCGCCAGCAGGGTGAGGGCCGGATGCTGTTGCTGGCGCTGTTGTAGCGCACTGGCCTGTGCGGGTTGCCGGCAGCAGGCATAGACTTGCCAGCCATCCGACAGGTAGGTATCAACCAGCGCCAGTCCGACGCCGCGGTTGGCACCGGTAATGAGAACATGTTTGGTCATCGCATTGATTCGTTGTGTTTCATTGGGGCTCCCAGTATAGCAAGTCGTGCCACAGGGATCCTGACTCTGATGTTGGAGGGATCGGCGGAAAGTGTCACAAGTAAGACAGGATGGTCGTGTGGATAGGGCTAATTTTATGTGGTGGAATTTTGTGATCATCGGAGGCTGAAATGGGGGGAACCGTATATCGCGGTGGGTGGTTTATCCTCGCGATGCTGCTGGTCAGCTGTGCTGAAACCCGGCATGAGCGTTTGATGGAACTGGGGTTTACCCGCAATTATCTCGATGGTTATCAGGATGGTTGCAGCAGTCGAAAGCTGGAAGCGACAACCTATCTGGACGGGTTTCGCCAGGATCCCGAACGACTGGCGTCTGATCCCAAGTATGCGCATGGCTGGCAGGATGGCTTTGAGCAATGTTATGCCGATAACACCGATTACTTTTAAGACGGATAAAACAAAGGCAACCTTGCGGTTGCCTTCGGGAGGATCAGGATTCAGGCTGGTAGAAGCGTTTGAGCTCGTGCATGACTTGCATCAGGGTTGAGAGCTTGGGCTTCCCTTCGCTTTGCAGCTGATAGTCCTGATTATAAACCCGGTAATTGCCGTATTTGTCCACAACCGTGGTGATGTTTTTCTGCAGCACGACAATGTTTCTGCCATCCCCGGCAATCACCCAGCGCCGGCTGGCTCCCTGATCAAACAGGTTAACCCCGCTGCTGTACTGGTTGGATGGGGTTGTGGTGCTCAGCAGCGACTCCATCAGCGTCGGGACCAGATCCAGATGGCTGGTGGCCCGGGTAATGTGGCCCGGAACCATCCCCGGCCAATGAATAATCATTGGCACTTTCAGCTGGTACTGGCTGTAGTTACTGCCCGCGCCCCAGGTATTGCTGCCGGTTTCGTTAAACTCACTACCATGATTGGCAGTGACAATCACGATCGTGTTATCCAGCGCGTTCTGCTCAACCAATTGGGCGAAGATATCCATCAGCAGCTCATCAATGTGGTATGCCGCATTGCGATAACTGTTTTTCAGCAACAGGTTGGTATCCACTTCTGCCGGATTGAGCTGTGAGCTGCCGAGTGATGGAGTAAACTGCGGAATATAGTCGCCCCCTTCCTCAAAGCTTTCCACGGAATCCAGTTCGATATAGCTGAACCACGGCCGATTGCTTTTCTGTTGTTTCAGCCAGGTTTTCCAGGCGGCAATGGCTTGCTCGTCATTCTGGTGCTCTGTTGCATTGTCCGGCATCAGCTGGTTGCTGAAAATTGCATCGGGATAAATCGACTCTTCGAAGTCATCTCCGCTGAACAGGCCAAACTGGTAGTTTCGCTTTTGCAGGGTATCGAGCAGTACCGGTGAGGTTCGCTCAGAGCGAATACTGTTGATATACCCCCCAGGCAGGCCGTAAAACAGGCCAAACACGCCGCCGTCATTATTGTTATCAGCACTGTAATGGTTGCTGAAATTCAGGTTCTGACGGGCAAAAGCATCCAGGTAAGGCATGGTTTCGGGGTTGACCATATCGCTGCGCAAACTATCAACCATGATCAACAGGACATTTTGTCGGCTGCCCAAATCGTTAAATTTGAGTTTGGCCATCGGGTAGCGAATATGCTCACTCTCCTCGATCCCCTGTGCGGCCTCGCGGCGGGAATATTCCTGCCGATCAAGCCATCCATGTTTCTCCATGAAGGTTTTTGCCGTCATCGGGTAGGAGAGCGGGAAGTTGGAACGCTGCGCCGTGACCGGACGATAGAGGTTGGCATCGGCCCAGATATAGATCAGATGGCTGCTCAGGAAGCAAAAGCCGAACACCATGGCAATCGGGACACCCACATGCTTTCGGGTGAGTTTTCTGAGTTTGCGCCAGATCCACTCTGCCAGGACCAGCTGCATCAGGAAAATGACTGGCACCGCAATAAACAGGTACTGCCAGCGGGCATTCAGCTCTGTCTTTTCACCGCTCAGCAGCAGATCCCACACCAGCGGGCTCAGGTGCAAGTCCAAGGTTTCGTAAGCATGCGTATCGAGCAGCAGGGCCGTCAGGCCGACCGTGCCAAACAGAACGGCGAACAGCCGCATCAGGCGCTGAGAGGGGATCAGAAAGCTGGCTGGAAACAGGATCAGAATGTAAAAGCCAAAGACCAGAAACCCGAAATGACCCACCCAGCTCAGGCCGAGATAGAGTTGTCCGAGCATGGTTTCCGGCCATTCAGAGTGTTCAATATACCGGGTGCCAAGGAGCATGGCGGCAATGATATTGAAAAAACTGAACCAATGCCCCCAGCTGATCAGCTGGGACACTTTGTCTTTATAATTGTTACCGCTGGTGACCATAGAGGTTAGAAATTCCCAGTCTTTTGTGCGATGCCGAACAACAAGAGCTTAGTCTTCCTTGATAGAGGAAAGCAGCGCTTGTGAGAATTTCTCAGCAATGGCTTTCCGTTGAGCAGCCGGAACATCGGCATTGATGATATTAGTTGAAATATTACCCATGATCATCAGTGCCAGTTCGGCAGAAGCTTCATGCTTCTCTAGTACATCGAACACATCATCAATGATTTGTTCAACTTTTTTATTCGAGTATTTTGAAGTAATTGGCATAGGAAGTCTTGTTTAAAGTTATAAAGAAAGCGACTTATAATAACCTACACTTTAGATTAACTGAAATTTTTCCATTATGAGCCTAACGCTTTCCAATGTCATTCTTCACCAGTTGACAAAAAATGAGCAGGATGAGCTAGAAGTTCATCTCAGAAAACAGCCGCTTGAGAACGACACTTCTACGGAAGAGTTGGTTTCGGAACTGCATCGGGTCTACAGCAGCAAGGGCGCAAAGGGTTTTGCCCACTTTGCCGAAGACAGCGAATTCAGCCACTGGCTGAAGCAAGTGCGCAGCGGTGAACTGGATTTCCTGACTTTTTCCAATCAGGCGGCCACCAAGCTGCAGGCCGAGCTGAGTAAATATCCGTTTGCCGATGCCGGTACGCTGGTCCTGGCTGAGTATCAGTCGCTGGCAACGGATTACCTGTTCATTGGTCTGCTACCGACTTGCCACAGCATGAAAGTCACGGAGCAACTGGATATCAGCGCCACGGATTACCTGGATGTCAGCAAAATGGACATTGTGGCGCGGATTGATTTGTCTTCCTGGGAGACGGATGCCGAGTCGAACCGCTACCTGACGTTCATCAAGGGCCGGGTCGGAAGGAAAATTGCCGATTTCTTCCTTGATTTCTTGCAGGCTGAAGTTGGGATGGACACTAAAGCCCAGAACCAGGTGCTGATGCAGGCGGTTGAGGACTTCTGTGCCGATTCCCGTTTGGATAAAGAAGAGAAGCAGCAGTATCGCAAGCAAGTGTACGATTACTGTAATGGCCAGTTGCAGTCCGGTGATGAAGTGGCAGTGAAAGAGCTGTCCGGCGAGCTGCCACCGGCAGAGGACGGGACGGATTTTTACCAGTTTGCAACCAACCAGGGGTACGAGCTGGAAGAGAGCTTTCCGGCTGATCGGACTACCATGCGCAAACTGACCAAGTTTGTTGGCTCTGGTGGCGGATTGACCATTAACTTCGACAGTATGCTGCTGGGCGAGCGGGTGTTCTATGATGCGGAAACGGACACGCTGACAATTAAAGGGACCCCACCAAACCTTAAAGATCAGCTGCAGCGCCGCTTGTCGACTGATAATGACTGATTGAAAATGCGCCTGATCCTGAACGCGATGGATTCGGTTTGATCTTTATCAAGCGTGCTATGGGGCGGACAGGGATAATACCGCCCCTATGAAAGCTTCAAATTCAGATACAACTCAACAGCAGCGCGAGTTGACTATCGTAACAGCGATGATTCGCTGGTATTGTCAAATGCTGCATCGTGGCGCTGTGACATGCCCGGCATGTCAGGACTTAGCCGCTTATGTCACCGTACGGATTGCTCGTTGTCGATTGGGACGAGGGAAACCCCATTGTCTGCACTGTCAGCATCCATGTTTTTCTCCGGCCCGGCGATTGCAGTTCAGTCATGTCTTGCGCTGGTCGATTCCCCGCTTTATTTGGCGCCATCCGTTACGGGCGCTGCGTTATCAACTCCATCCTTTATCACGAATCGCCAGGGGGAAGCCGGGCCAAATGGCCGTCAGGCGCTCAGCACGATGATGGGCATTGCATTGAATACATCAGTGCCTGATCTGCTCCGACCTTTATAAGTTATACCGTTTCGATTGTCAGGATTTTGTCAAATCAGTTGAGGCATTTTGCGAGCAAAGATATGCTTCCTCTCGCTTTCGCATTGCCTGTCAATCAGCGGCAGATGCGACCATACAGTTTGATAAAGCATTGCCGCTAAGCGCGTTGCAATAATACGGATATCGATCAAGGTTGGCTATGAGAGCGTGCAAAACACAAAAACAGTACCGAAAAAACGTGATTTGTGAGTCACAGCGGCACCTGAGTGCGGTTCGGGCAAAATTCTTGAAGCAGTATTTGGGAGAGCAGTCCAAGTGCACGCAACAAGCGTTACAGCCACAGGAAAGCTGTTTTGTTGAGCGCGACTACAGGTAAGGGCGCACTGAGCGTCTTTTCCTGAGTGGTCTGCCATCACACACAAAAAAAGCGCCGGGAGGCGCTTTTTTGTTTTCAAGCCAGGCTGCGGGTTAGGCTGGTTGTTGGGCGGCACCCGGTTGCTTGTCTTCTGAATCAGCTTGTACTGTTGGTGGGCAACGGTCGACGAACCAGCCCATGTAAGATGAGATGATGGTGACCAGAATACACACAAAGCTCAGCCACATGAACGGCGCGTAGGAGAAGGTTGCGACGCCCAGAATGCTCGCCATGTAGATCCCGTTATCACTCCAAGGCACCATCCCCGAAGTCAGGGTGCCGCCGAACTCTGCGTTTCGCGACAGGTTCTTACGCTGGTAGCCCAGACGGTCGTAGTTTTTGGCACAGATTTTTGGTGTAAGGATCAGCGAGACATACATTGCAGAGCCGAATACGTTGCCGAGGAAAGCGGTGGCAATGGTCGATACGGACAGGCTGCCTGCGGAGTTGACCCGCTTTTCAAACAGTTTGGCGATGGTTTGCAGTACACCGACTTTATCCAGCAGGCCGCCGAATCCCAGACCGAATACGATCACCGCGACGGAGCCCAGCATGGAAGACATGCCGCCCCGGTTGAGGATCGCGTCAATAAAGTCGACGCCGGAGCTGATCGAGAAAGGTGCCCAGGCCGTATTGAATGCCATAAGTGGGTCCATATCCTGGATCATCACCGCCCAGACAATCCCCAGCAGTGAACCCAGCGAAATGACCGGGAAAGATGGCAGGCGCATGGCCAGCAGGGCCAGAACAATAACGACCGGTGCAAAGGAGAATGGCGAAATCACAAATTGGTCGTCCATTGCGACGATCACGCTCTCAACCTGGGACATATCAACATTGCCGGCATAGTGGAAACCCACGCCGGTGAACATGAACCCGGTGATGACATAGCTGATCAAGGCAATTGGCAGCATGCCCTTGATGTGCTCCATGATTTCCACGTTGGACATGGACGAGGCCAGGATCACTGAATCAGAGAGTGGCGACATTTTGTCCCCGAAATAACACCCGGACAGTACGGCACCGGCGGTCATTGGCGCCGGGATCCCCAGTCCTTGGCCAATCCCCATCATCGCGATCCCGGCCGTACCGGCAGCGCCCCAGGAGGTTCCGGTTGCCAGCGCTGTGAGCGAACAGATGATCATGGTTGCCAGCAGGAAAATCGAAGGATGAATCGCCTTTAGACCGTAATAAATGATGGTTGGGACAATCCCGCCGGCAATCCAGGTACCGACCAGGGCACCGACAGCCAATAGGATCAGGACAGCCCCCAAGCCGTTTGAAATCCCTTTGGTCGCGGCTTGCTCCAGGGATTTGTAATCATGCCCCAGCTTGATGCCGAGCGCCATGATGACAAACCAGCCAATGTAGAGGGCCAGTTGGATGGGGAGATCGAGTTGTGCGGTGAATGAAAATGCCAGCGCAAGAAAAATACCTAACGCGACAACAACCTGCATTAGCGAAGGTAGTTTCACACTCTGTTTGTTCATAATTCTAACCTTGTTCTTCGAGTCAGTGAGTCTGAAAAGACCCTGAGTTCGCATCCATAATGACAATGATGAATCATTGTGATGACGATGGAGCCTTCCATGAGGGAACGTGTCATGAAGTCGCGCTACTCTATCCGAATGAATGATGCAGCGCGATAAATATTGCACTTTTATGTGACCTCATCCAACCAGTGCTGATTTTTAAGGAAAAAAACAGATAAACTCTTTAATAAATGGTTAATTTTAAGTGTTTGTTGTGTTTTGCTGGTGTTTTTGTGATGTGTCGGTTTCGGTGTGGGGCTTGCCATATCTCGATATAAAATATCAATGATTGATAATTTATATGGCGCTTTCTGGTTTATAAAACCAAAAAAATATGATTGTTGGCTAAGGTATCTATTTGTGATGGTGGCGATGTTTTGGTAGAACTTGAATTTTTGTGGTTTTGATGGATATTTCTTCATTTTGTCGATCAAATGGTGGCTGTGACAGGAAGCTGTGTCTTGTGCTGAGCGCGGGGCGGCTACTTGGATTGGGAAATCGGCTTTTTTAGGTCTCGCCTGCAGTAACCCCGGTGGCTTATCGGTGACACCAATGATGGTTTTTATGAACTCGGGGCTGGTGGTTTTTTACCCAACTTCGGTGGGTTACCCTTGTATTTCCCCACTGAAACCTCTATAGATGAGGGTTATGCCTGCGAGCATAACTATCTGAGCTTGACCAAGTGGACAGATAATTATGGTCGCGAGGCAATAACATTTTAAACATGGATGGAGTGTAGTGAGATGATGAAAGTTGGTTTAGTCGGTTGGCGTGGTATGGTGGGTTCGGTACTGATGCAGCGGATGGTTGAAGAAGGTGATTTTGAGGTGATTGAGCCGGTCTTCTACTCGACCTCGCAAGTGGGGATCCCGGCGCCGAATTTCGGCAAAGAGGCCGGCATGCTGCAGGATGCGTTTGATCTCGACAGCCTGAAACAACTCGATGCCATTATTACCTGCCAGGGGGGAAGTTACACGGAGAAAGTGTACCCGGCACTGCGCCAGGCGGGCTGGAAAGGTTACTGGATTGATGCGGCGTCGACCTTGCGGATGAAGGCGGACTCAATCATTACCCTGGATCCGGTGAACCTGGAGCAAATCCAGCAGGGGATCCATCGTGGTACCAACACATTTACTGGCGGAAACTGTACCGTCAGCCTGATGCTGATGGCTATGGGCGGCTTGTTCCAGGAAGGTCTGGTCGAGTGGATGACCTCGCAAACGTATCAGGCGGCCTCCGGTGCCGGTGCTAAAAACATGCGTGAGCTGATCAGCCAGATGGGCGTGATCAACGATGCGGTCTCCAGTGAGCTGGCCAATCCGGCGACTTCAATTCTGGAGATTGACCGTAAAGTAGCGGAAGCGATGCGCTCCGCGGACTTCCCGGCGCAAGAGTTCGGTGTACCGCTGGCTGGCTCACTGATCCCTTGGATCGATGTCAAACGTGACAATGGTCAGAGCAAGGAAGAGTGGAAAGGTTCGGTAGAGACCAACAAGATTCTGGGCCTGGACAATCAGCCAATCCCAATTGACGGGACCTGTGTGCGCATTGGCGCGATGCGCTGCCACAGCCAGGCGTTGACGCTGAAACTGAAAAAGAATGTACCGCTGGATGAAATCGAGGAAATGCTGGCTGCGCACAATGAGTGGGTGAAGGTGATCCCGAATGAGCGCGATATCACTATGCAGGAGCTGAGCCCGACCAAAGTCACCGGAACCCTGTCTGTGCCGGTAGGTCGCTTGCGTAAGCTGGCGATGGGTGATGATTACCTCAATGCCTTTACCGTCGGGGATCAGCTGTTGTGGGGTGCCGCCGAGCCGTTGCGCCGAACCCTGCGGATCATTCTGGCTGAGAAGCAGTAATACCAATCGCAGTAAATAAGGGGTCATCCTAGCTTGTTAAAATGCTCGATAACTGCGTTAGAATTTTTGATTGTAGAATTACTACTTATCTAAAAATTCTGCCTTGTTCTCAAACATTTTTCCTGCGCTATTTCTGATCACTGATTTACTTTGATTGGTATAAGTCACTTGTTGCTATCTGTGTGGCCGGTTATCCGGCATACGGGAATAGAGATCAAAAAACGCCTGTTCTTTTGAAGGGACAGGCGTTTTTTATGAGCGTCATGAACGTCTTATGGTTCTGATTGCGCAGAGGCGGGTTGCCGGAGACGGGCTAAAATGTCATGCGCTTTGAGCCTGGCCATTGCCGTATACGCTACGGGCACCACGAACAAGGAGAAAAACGTTCCGGCCACTAAACCGCCGACCAGGACCAGGCCGATATTGATACGTCCCAGCGAACCCGGCCCGGAGGCGAGTGCCAACGGGATAGCGCCCAGGATCATGGTGAGTGAGGTCATCAGGATCGGACGCAGTCGGGAACGGGCACTCTCTAATGCGGCAGTGTCGGCCGGTATGCCTTGGCGGCGCTTCTCATTCGCAAATTCTACCAGCAGTATCCCGTGTTTGGTGATCAGCCCGACCAGGGTCAGCAGGCCGATTGTTGAGTAGATATTCAGGCTCTGGCCGAAGGCGGTTAAGGTCAGAATAGCCCCGACAATACACAGGGGGACGGTCAGCAGGATCACCAGCGGATCCACAAAACTCTCAAACTGAGCGGCCAGGATCAGATAAATAAAGATCAGGGACAATAGAAACAGCACCTGCGTTCCTGCCTGGGAGTCTGTTAGTGCCTTCACTACGCCATGATATGCGTAGCTCTGGGCATCTTTAAGTCGTTTCGGCACTTCCTGGTCAATATAAGCCTTGATGTCGCTGGCGGCATACCCCGGCATCAGGTCGGCTGTAATCTCGGCGCTGTCTTTGCCCATGTAAGTCTTGAAGCTGGACTCCGCCGTTGTCTGCGTGATGGTGACAAATTGCGAGAGCGGTAGTGTCTGACCGGACGCTGAGCCGACATAGAGTTTGTCCAGAATATCAAAGTTGCCGAGTGCCTCGCGGTTTACCTGCACCTGAATCGGATAGGTGTAGCCATCTTCGGACTGCATATCTGCTGCCTTGACCGAGCCGAGAAAAGTTGACAAGGCGTCGGTCACATCGCCGTACTTGACCCCTGAGAGGGTGATGGCATTCCGGTCGATTGATAAGTCGTAGGTCAGCTGATCCCGGAGGGCTGAGTTTTTGACATTGGTGACTCCCGGATATTGCTCCAGCAGGCGAGTGACTTGATCTGCGGTATCGCTTAAGTTTTCGGTATCGCGGTCAACGGTTGTCAGTTCAAGGATCAGGTTATTGGCAACATTCAGATTATCGGCGGCACGTACCGAGAAAGACATACTGTAGGCTGAAACCGTGCTGCTGGCCTTGTCGAACAGCTCGGCGATAACCTCGTCTGCAGTCTGAGCTCTTTCTCCCCAAGGCTTGAGCAGAACGTGGTTGGTTGGCGTGGCTTCAATGTAGGACAGGTTTGCTTCGATGTCCGGGTGATCAGCCATCACGCTGTTGAGCTCGGCGTTGTGCTGCAGGTGATACTGCCGTCCGACCCCTGTGGGCGCTGTCGACGCGACATCAATAAAACCGGAGTCTTCAGTTGGCAGCAGCACTTGCGGTATTGTCAGGAATGCAGTGACGGAAGTACCGATCAATACCGTTGCGATGACAGCCATCAGGCGTTTGCGGCTGAACCATTTGCTCAGCTCACGGGTATAGCTGTCGGCCAGTTTGTTGAGCAACCGGTCGACCTTGCTAAACCATTTCGGTTGCTTGCCGAGGGGTTTGATCAGATAGGCGCTCATCATCGGTGACAGAGTCAATGCGACCATGCCAGAGATGATCACGGCCGCAGCCAGGGTAAATGCAAACTGACGGAACAGATCGGCAGTCATCCCCGACATTAACCCGAGCGGTAAGTAGACGACGGCCAGCGTCAGTGTCATCGCAATGACCGGAAAGATGATCTCTCTGCTGCCTTTTATCGCTGCGTTCAGTGGCGTTTCACCCTGTTCAATATGGCGGTAGCAGTTTTCGACAACCACAATGGCATCATCAACGACCAGACCGATTGCCAGGATAATCGCCAGAATTGTCAGAACGTTGATACTAAAGCCAAGCCAGGCCATGATCACAAATACGCCGATAACACAGACCGGGATGGTTATGATAGGCACCGAGGCAACCCGAATTGAGCCCAGGAAGATCACGACGACCAGTGAGACGAGTACGACAGCTTCGAGCAGGGTTGAGAACCCCTGGTCAATCGCGGCCTGGATGAAGTCAGCCTGGTTGTAGACCATTTTCATTTCAATACCGTCGGGTAACTGCGCCTGCATCTGAACAATGGCTGTTTTCACGCGCTCAGCCACGTTTACCGGATTTTCGCTTCGCAGCGGCAAAATCTGAAGTGACATGGCCGGGTTACCGTGAACGCTCAGGCGGCTGGGCGTCAGGCTTTCCTCACCCATTACGACTTCGGCAATATCTCTGAGCCGAACGGCTGTGCCGCTGTCGACACGAACTACCAGGTCACGAACGTCGTCAATGTTCTGGACCGGGTTGACCGGATTAATCGAGAAATCGCGGGCTTCCCCCATGATTGTTCCGGTAGTAAATGTGGCGTTGTATGCGCTGAGGGTGCCGACGACATCGGCCGTTTTGATATTCAGGGCCATCATACGTTCGGGCTTTAGCCAGACCCGGACGGCCTTGGCGGATCCGCCGTATGGCCCCCAGACACTTCCGACGCCTTGGATATGGCGAAACTGCGGCACCAACTGCTGGCTGATATAGTCATACATCTCCTGTTGGCTTAACCCGCCGGTATTGACGAAGGTGATGATGTTGCTGGCCGAGCTGGTATCTGAAGTGTTGTCGGTGACGGTAGGCTTCTCCGTGAGACTTGGCGGAAAGTCGCTGATGGCTTCAATGCTGCTGCGCAGCTTGTTCATCAGGTTGGTATATTCGACGTCATCAACATCGTCGGTAAAGTCAATGCTGAGGGTACAGCTGCCTTCCTGGCAGTCTGTCGTCATTGTGTCGACTTTGTCGATGCCTGTGGCAGCATCGATCAGTTTGTCGGCAATATTGTTCGACATAAACTCGGCGCTCGCACCGGTGATCTGGGCGCTGACGGTCGCTGTGGGCGTGTTGTGCTCGGGAAAATACTGGATTGACAGTTTTTGAAACGAGAATACTCCAAGTAACACGATGGCAATACTCAGGACTGAGGCAAAAACCGGGTGGCGAATACAGATTTCAGGCAGACGCATTAGCTATCCTCCGGTGCCGGTGAGGGCGTTTCAGTTGCCGGGCGATGCAGCACCTTGACCGTACTGTCGGCGGTAAGCTTCTGCTGGCCTGTGGTGACCACTTGCTGTCCTTTCTTCACGCCCCGCCGGACGACGACATAGCCGTCGTTGGTGTTTGGGCCTAACTGAACCTTTTGTTTGACAGGGTGGCCGTTTTCTATCACCCAGACAAACCGCTCCTCATGGTTGGCCATTACGGCATTTTGCGGGATCAAGCGCTGCTTTTTTCCTCGGGCCAGACGGTGTGTGACGTGCGCAAACATGCCGGGAACCAGCGTATGATCCGGGTTGGCAAAGTGAGCATGAACTTCTACACGCCCGGAGTTTTCATCAACGGCCGGCGCAACATAGCTGACTTTCCCGTGGAAGGTTTGATTGTCGTCGGCATCCACCGTCATTTTCACCGGCTGGCCTTTGGCTGCCTTGCTGAGATCGTCCTGGCTGATGGTATAGCTGATCTTGACCGGATCAAGGCTGTAAAGGCTCACCAGTGGGCTGGAAGCGTCGATGTGGCTGCCTAGCGAGCGCTGAAATGTTGTCAGGCGACCATCAAAAGGGGCGATGATTTGATAATCAAGCAACACGGCCTGCTTTTGGCGAAAATCGGCAGCAGCCAGGTTCACCTGCTCTTTTAATTCGTCCAGATCCTGTGGAGAGAGGGCATCTGGCTGTTTTTTTAATAGATTTTGGGTCCGTGCAAGCTTGGTTTTGGCGAGGTTTAATGAGCTTTTGGCTTTGTCGAAGTCTGCTTTGGCTTTGGTGCTGTCAAGTTCGGCGATCAGGCTGCCTTTTTTCACCGTATCTCCGTCATTGAAGTAAATCGCCTTAATTTTTTCGCCTATGCTGAAGCTCAGGTTGGCGGAGTCGGTTGCGGTGATTTTGCCGGCTTCTTCGACCAGGGTATCCAGTGTTCGTGACTGAACGGTTTCGACTGTCACCGGGACTGCCGTGGTATCGGCATATGAAAAGGCAGAGGTGAATAGCAGCAGTGAAGCGGCTAATAATTTCGTTTTTGGCTGTTTATTGTTCATAGGCGCACTTTTCTACATTCAACGGTTCTCCGGCATTTTTACGCTTAAATTTTGTGCAAAATGTCAGCGTTTCGTCAGATATTCACTTTTATTACAAATACATAGATATGGAATATCATTCCATAAAGAATGAAAACTATTTTATATGGCAGGCGGCTGTTGGTACCGGTTGGTTGTGTTGGTGGATTAAAAGGCGGGTAAAATAAAAACGCCTGCAACGAGGCAGGCGTTTGGATGATCTGGATAAAAACCAGGGAAAATTAAGCCGCCAGGTTCTTCGCGACGAATTCCCAGTTAACCAGTGCCCAGAAGGCATCCATGTAGCTTGGGCGCAGGTTGCGGTAATCGATGTAGTAAGCGTGCTCCCACAGATCAACGGTCAGCAGTGGCGTTACACCTTCTTCTGTCAGTGGCGTCCCGGCGTTAGACGTGTTCACAATGTCCAGAGTGCCGTCAGCTTTTTTCACCAGCCAAGTCCAAGAAGAGCCGAAGTTGTTGATTGCAGCATCAGTGAACTTCGCTTTGAAATCTTCGAAAGAACCGAAGGCTTTGACAATTGCGTCAGCAACTTCACCAGTTGGCTCACCGCCAGCGTTCGGGCTCAGGCAGTGCCAGTAGAACGTGTGGTTCCAGATTTGAGCAGCATTGTTGAATACGCCGCCAGTCGAAGTCTTGATGATTTCTTCCAGAGACTTGCTTTCTAGTTCAGTCCCTTCAATCAGGCCGTTCAGTTTCACAACATAAGTGTTGTGGTGTTTACCGTGGTGGTATTCCAGAGTTTCCTGAGAGATGTGTGGCTCAAGAGCGTTGATTGCGTAGGGTAGCGCTGGTAGTTCAAATGCCATTGCTCGGTTCTCCATTTTAGGTTGTGGGGCCAAAGACCCCGCCGACATTGCTTCCAGTAGACTTCGTGCCTACCTTTATTGTTTGAAACTGACTTTCTTCTCAGCCACATGAGGCTGTTTGTTCAAAGACATAGCCTCATGTGATGGTAAAAAGTATTTTAGCAAGTTTTTACTTTATTAAAAGCCCTATCTCTAAAAATAGCAGCTCTGCCCAGGTTCTGCTGCCCGTGTCAGGGAATTATTCTGCGAAAGTGAGTCGGTCGGGAGGATTCTCGACCCGGCGCAAAGATGTATTTATAATATCCATATAGATATTAGGCGTTTTTTTCCTGAGCATGACCAAGTAGAATGTAGGGTCTGAAACTAAATGAAGTGTCGTAAGAGGAAGCTATGGAAACCATCGACAAAATTAAACAACAGATCTCTGAAAATCCAATTCTGTTGTACATGAAAGGTTCACCAAAACTGCCAAGCTGTGGTTTTTCATCTCAGGCATCTCAGGCGCTGATGGCATGCGGTGAGAAGTTCGCGTATGTCGACATTCTGCAAAACCCGGATATCCGCGCAGAACTTCCTGCCTACGCACAATGGCCGACGTTCCCTCAGCTGTGGGTGGAAGGTGAGCTGATTGGTGGCTGTGACATTATTCTGGAAATGTTCCAGAAAGGTGAACTGCAACCGTTGATCAAAGAAGCGGCAGAGCGTCGCGACGGTGCCGCTGCTGAATAAGCAGGTTGTGCCAGTTTGAATCTAAAAAAGACCGCAGTTGCGGTCTTTTTTAGATTTGTGCACAGTGCCGGGTTACAGAACCATCGCAGCCAGCCAGCCGAAACCGATCAGGGGCAAGTTATAGTGGAGGAAGGTCGGGACAACCGTTTCCCACACGTGTTCGTGCTGACCGTCAGCGTTCAGGCCGGCGGTTGGGCCCAGGGTCGAGTCAGAAGCCGGTGAGCCGGCATCGCCCAGCGCGGCGGCGGTGCCGACCAAAGCGACTGTCGCCAGCGGTGAGAAACCAAAGGCCAGGCAGAGCGGGACATAAATCGTCGCGAGGATTGGAATGGTTGAGAAGGACGAACCGATCCCCATGGTCACCAGCAGGCCGACGACCAGCATCAACAGGGCGGCAAGCGGTTTGTTATCGCCAATGGTATCGGCCAGCGAACTCACCAGCGTTTCCACACCGCCGGTCGATTTCATCACCGTGGCAAAACCGGCGGCAGCAATCATGATAAAGCCGATCATTGCCATCATGTGTACCCCTTTGGTAAAGACATCGTGGGTTTCTTTCCACTTGATCACGCCACCAAAGGTAAACACCATAAAACCAATCAGGCCACCGATGATCATCGAGCCGCTGTAAAGCTGCGCACCCAGGGCGGCGATAATTGCGGCAACAGCGATATAAACATGCTGCATATTGATCTGAGTATGCTCCGGCTCCGTGGCCAGAATTTTCTCTTCTGAATATTCGCGCGGCTTGCGGTAGCTGAAGAACACCGCCAGCAACAGACCGAAGACCATGCCGAGTGCCGGCAAGATCATGGCATAAGGCACTTGGCCGGCACTGACATCCAATCCGTTGTCATGCAGGTTCTTCAGCAGAATATTGTTGAGGAAAATGCCGCCAAAGCCAACTGGTAATACCATATATGGTGTGACCAGGCCAAAGGTCAGCACACAGGCAATCAGGCGTCGGTCCAGCTTCAGCTTGGCGAACACATGGAGCAGCGGCGGGATCACGATTGGAATAAAAGCAATATGGACCGGGATGGCATTCTGAGAAGAGATGGCTAGCAGCACTAAAATGGTCAGAACAGAATACTTGACGCCGGTGGCTGCGGCAGCATTGTCATGGCCGCTGATCCGTTTAATCACTTTCTGGGCCAGGACATCGGTGATCCCGGAGCGGGAAATCGCAACGGCAAAGGTCCCGAGCATGGCATAGCTGAGGGCTGTGGTGGCGCCACCGCCCAAACCGCTTTCAAAAGCAGACACGGTATCGGCGAGCGACAGGCCGCCTAAAAGGCCGCCTAAAATGGCGCTGAAGGTGAGTGCGACGACGACGTTGACCCGCATTAATGCAAGGACAAGCATGACGCACACGGAGATGACTACTGGGTTCATAAAACTGAGATCCATCGTTGTGTTTATGTCATGGGGAAAACTGTATTTTGTTATTTTTAGCGGTTTTGCCCGAAACGTTCCAGTTTGCTGAATTTTTCCGGTATGTCGAGAAAAATTTGAACGCGATCGGTTTTTTATTTTCTCGGGCCATGTCTGCTCAGCGCAGCGGGAGAAAGGCAAGCAGGGGATGGAAGCCTCACCACTGGTTGTGGCTCGTTACTTATCTGAGCACACCAACGATCTGTAAGGAGCGGGATCCGATAGTTGGGTCTGTTTCGAAGCTCAAATGGTAAAAAGAGATAAAAGAAAGGCTAGCCGGGAGGCTAGCCTTTTGCGTAGCTAGTGATTTTAGTTACTGAATTAAGGTTCGATCACCGACAATAATACCTTGACCGTCCATTGCACTGAATGTGGCAATTTCAGTCTGTATTTCCTTCGTTGTATTAATAGCCTCAGTGGAATCAATCACATTACCAGCAGCATCTTTGTATTGAGGAGCTATGGCAGAGCTGTGTTGGGCTTTTGAGATGTCATTGAACTCAGCAATCCCCTCGACTACAGTCAACTGACTCGTCGTAATTTTGGCTAATCCCTCTTGGTTGTTTAGCTGCTTAACGAGAGGCTGTGTGCCTCCGATAACACTGAACGTGGTGGTCTGATTCGGCACAACGGCATCATTTAATGCCTGCATAACATACACCGGACCACTCACTTTAGAAGCTGTGTTATACGGGTCGACAGTATCCAGCACGGTCTGCGCAGCATAGCCAAATGTGGCGAATGTTGCGTTAACTTGAGCTTGGGTGGCCGAATCTAAGCTATTGAAGAATTCGGTGAAGCAGGCTCCGCCATCTAGTGCCGAGCCACAGTCTGCAGTATAGGCTGCATTTTTAGCGCCCAATAGCAAAGAGTGCTTAATCGTCGGGCCGAATGTTTTTGACTCAAGTAGCAGTGACGGGATACCACCGCCTGGATTAGCAAATGCGCCGGAGCTGAAGTTAAACAGAGCATCAGCGGTTGGTGAGCCTAGAGTTTGGTTACCCAAACCATAAGTACTTACACCTGTGATTGCTCCAAGGGAGTGGCCGAAGAAGCTGATCTTGCTGATATCAATGATGTTTAGTACAGGGTGTGCGGTTGATTTCATTACAGTGAGTGATGTACGCAAACCAAGATTATCAATGATACTCTGGCGAATGTTATCACGGGCAACATTGAGGTATTCTAGATTCATGTATACATCAGCTGTGGCTGGGGTAGTAACCGTACCGTCATCGAGAGCTCGCTCGCCATGCAGTGGGTGATCGATAGCAATAATCGCTTTCGGTGTTTTCCCTGCAGCGATAGCCATTGCCATGTGGTTGGCGGCAAACAGGTAAGAAGTTTCTTTTACCGAGGTGATGCCGTGCTGATAAATAACTGCACCAGGAGCCGGCGCCGATGCTGCATCCGGCATAAATACCAGTACAGGAACTGGTTTAACCGCCTTGATTTTCGGAAGTGGGCTGTACTTGGTGATTAGACGCTCAGAGTCTAGTTGGCTACCGTCAGCCAGTTTGCCCTCAAGACCAATTAGGTCAAACATTTCTGTGGTATCGCCAGTTAGTAGCTTGGCAATATCAACGCCCGGCAGGGACTGGGCCAGTGCCGCTTTATCAGCATCAGAGCCGTTTCTCATCACGTTGCTTATTTTCGCGATGCTTGGGGTGGCGCTCTCCCAAGGTGTTTTTTTCCATCCTTCGTTAGCGGTATCTTCATCCAGGAAGTAAGGCAGATTGACCGTGCCTTTGTAGACGGTGACGGTGAGTCCTGTGTCTGTCGTGATAGTAGCATAAGCCTGCTTGAGCGCGGTGATTGTCGCTGAGCCATCCGGGTCAGCATCACTCTTTACGACGTTGGGTAAGATAGGGTCATTTTCCATCGCCTTATCTAAACCAACACCTTTTAGGTCGGCTCCTGTTATCTGAAGATCCATCGTATACAAGGCACTCAAATCAGCATCGTTTGGATTTGACTCACCTTTCCAGATAAGATCCGGTGTACCACCGGCTTTTACAGCTTCGATAGTTTTTGCAATTACTGCTTTGGTGATGCTGAGCGAACTCCCCACAGAAGCTGTGGTAAACCAGCTAGAGTAGATGATTTTATCTTTATCGAGTCCTTGCTCTGCAAACGTCGCTTCAATCTTGTGGGTATAGGCTTGTGCTTTGTCCAGTTTTGGGCTTGGCGGCGGGGTATCAGACTTCAGATAGGCATAAGACTGTGACATCCCGACGCTGTTGCCTTTGGTATCTTTCAGGTCATCGGTCAGGGCGAACATATAGTTGGCGCTTGGTTCCAGCGGCTTGGTGAGGATCACTTTCAAGGTATCGCCATCAACCTTAATGACAAAGTCCCCTTTTTCTGCTGTCAGCTTGCGTTGCTTTGTGGCTGACTTGGTCAGTGTCGGGCTGTCAGTTTTGATTAAGAAAAAGGCATTGTTTGCAGTTTTTTCATCAAGATTAGCACCGGTAAAGGTGATAGAGATCGGTTGCGAGGTACTCCAGCCATCGGTTTTGCCCATCGCTACTTTCGGGTTGCTCAGATCATTGCTGTCGCCATCTGAACTCAGGGTACCGTCGGTGCTGTCCATGGCGATGAAGGTCGGCAGAATGAGTGTTGGCTCA
Organism: Photobacterium atrarenae; assembly: GCF_024380015.1. Classification (NCBI taxonomy): domain Bacteria; kingdom Pseudomonadati; phylum Pseudomonadota; class Gammaproteobacteria; order Vibrionales; family Vibrionaceae; genus Photobacterium; species Photobacterium atrarenae. The sequence goes on along the minus strand of NZ_CP101508.1, from coordinate 2,334,726 downwards.
TCCGATAGTAAATCAAACGCAATTTTGGTTTCTGCCTGCAGGCTGCGCTCGATCGCAGGATCAACAGTCGGCTCACCGCTGATCTTGGTGTCATCACAGCCGTAAAGGGCGAGGTTGGCACCGATCAGCAGCGCCAGCATTTTCTTATTCATTGGGTATTCCTTTTAAAATTCTTGTTTTTACTGACCTGAGTCGACTTAGAAGCGATAGTTAATCTGCGCGGCAGTCAGAATCGCATCGTTATCACCACTGAATTCATATTCGCGGCCGTCGACATAATGCTCATTGAAGTCGCTGCTCTGGCCGTACAGGTAGGTCAGGCCGAAATCAAAGGTCATGTCATCGCTGTAGTTGTAAGTCAGTCCGGCGGAATACCAGTAACGGTCGGTGTCCGGAATACTCAGCGTTGATTTGCCAGCTTGCTCATCAAAGGCAAAACCGGCGCGCAGGATCCAAGCTTTGCTGAGGGTATAGGTGGCGCCGATAGAGTAACGGAAGTTATCGTCAAACTCTTCTTCTTTCAGCAGACAGACGCCGTTAATACATTCGCTGCTGGTCGCTTTCAGCTCTTCAAATTTGCTCCATTGAGTCCACTGTACGCCGTAGTGAACGGCCCACTGGTTGTTTAGTTGATGGAAACCGCCGAACTCAGCAATGGCTGGCATGACGACCGTTAAGTCACCACCTACTTTTTTAGGATTGGCAATACTGGAACCAGCGACGCCAGTGCCGCTGTAATCGGTAAAATCACCGGCAAACTCCAGGTCAACCTGAGAGCGGTAGCTCAGGCCAAAGCGGTGATTGTCGTTCAGTTCCCACAGGGCGCCGACATTCCAGCCCCACTCCCAAGTATCACCTTCAAGCTTCAGGAGATCCTGACCGGGATCAGCCGGGTTCAGGCTGCCGAAATGACGGGTTAGCACGGCATCGGCATAAACCAGGGAAACACCAGCACCGATGCTGAAGTTATCGTTAATGCGCCAGGAGACATTGGGGTTAAAGTTGACGGTGATAAGATCGGTTGTCCCGGCCAGTGCGCCGAAGAAGGCGTCTTTCGGGTACTCGGTGGCGAAGCCATAGTTGGCGAAGATGCCGACACCCCAGGCCAGCTGGTCGTTTAATGGCTGAATGAAGTAGCCTGCCGGCACCACGGCAAACGGCGCGACATCCTCGTAGGTCTGAGCCGGGGCATTGTTAGAGCCTTTGGAGGCGATGTCGATGGATGGGTCAATGAATGATAAAGCGCCGGAGACTTCGGCACGTTCAAAACGCGCCATGGCGGCAGGGTTGCGGGCCAACACAGACGCATTATCGGCAATCGCAGCTTCACCGGCAAAGGCTCTTCCGAGGCCAGATGCCGAGTGTTCGTTGACCTGGAAACCGGCTGCATGGGTATTCAGGGAGAATAGTGCAGCGGTGACGGCAACGGCAGTCAATGAGATTTTTTTGGACATTATAATTTTTGCCTCTCTGATTCTTTGCTTCTTGTTCTTCATTCCTTGAAGGAAATAAAACTTGATGAGTGACGGTTTCACCAAACATCAGTGAAAACAGCGGGGGTGCCAGAGGCGCTCTATTCAGACCGGTTTACCTGAAAATCAGGAGACAAACGCATGTCGCATTGGCCTGTTATGCTGCTTCCTGCACCCATTGACCGAATCAATCTGACAAAGTATGAAACAGTACTTGGCAGTATAAGGAGGAAACGGTGAAATGTTAACCCGTTGTAACACGTTGTTTTTGTTAAAAATGGCTAATTGAAGGCGATCCAATTAATTTGTGTTTAAAACGTTCGTTTTAAATTAATCGGTTGTTTGAAATCTGAACTCTAAAAGCCCAGCACGGCTGGGCTCGTAAGAGGTCTGATGAGTCGGTTGGTGTTTAATTTTTAAAGCTGGCTGTTTTCTTCTGTTTGAGGGGCCATAACCGGCCAGCCGCCTAATTTTTTCCATTTGTTAACAATCTCACAAAATAACTCAGCGGTGCGCTCGGTATCGTAGAGCGCAGAGTGGGCTTCTTTATTATCAAATGGAATGCCGGCGGTCGCACAGGCTTTGGCCAGCACGGTTTGGCCGAGCGCGACGCCACTTAGCGCGGCGGTGTCGAAAGTCGCAAATGGGTGAAACGGATTGCGCTTCAGTTTTGCCCGGTCAGAGGCCGCCATCACGAAGCTGTGATCAAAATTGGCGTTGTGCGCGACCATAATGGCTCGTGAACAACCGGCGGCTTTTTGCTCTTTGCGGATCTGCTTGTAGATTTCTTTGAGCGCTTCAGCTTCCGAGACGGCGCCCCGCAATGGACTGAACGGGTCGCGAATGCCGTTAAATTCCAGTGCTTCCTTGTGGATCACCGCGCCTTCAAAGGGAGTGACATGATAATGAATTGTTGTCGCCGGCTTTAACCAACCTTCTTCATCCATTTTCAGGGTAACGGCGCAGATCTCAAGCAGTGCGTCCGTTTGGGCGTTGAAACCTGCGGTTTCGACATCAATGACGACAGGGAAGTAGCCGCGAAAGCGGCTTTTCAGGGTATTTAATTCGTTGTCTTGGCTCATAACTGGGCGGTTGGTTGGATTCAGCTCGGAAAAATAAAGGGGCCATTATGTCAGATTCATGTCACGAGCTAAACCTAAATCCGGGTTGCTTTGTTGCAGGTGATTGAATGACTTGCCTGCCCAGACGACGCGCAAGCCGGCGCTGTGAATTTCAAAGTCAGAATAAAGATTTTTCGCCAGGATCCGATACAATAGTCAGCACTGTGATTGAGCGGAAACAGAAACATGGTTAACAGTAAAACTTCATTATGCCTGGCTGCCTTGATCGGCACGTTGCTCAGTGAGCCTGCACTGGCTGCCAAGCAGTATGTCGCCACACCGGCTCAATCCAGTTGGAAGGTTGCGGTGGATACGCCACTGGAATGCCGTATGCTGCATCCGATCCCCAATTATGGCGAAGCGTTGTTTATCTCCCGGGCGAGCAAAAAGATTAACCTCGATTTCGAATTGAAAATGCGCCGGCCGATGGGGGGCACCCGAAACGTCAATCTGGTGTCGATGCCGCCGCGCTGGATGCCGGGCAATGCTGCCGAGCCGCTGACGCAGCTCACCTTTTTTAAGCAATTCGACGGGTATATCGGTGGCCAAATGGCGTGGGCTATGTTGGCTGAGCTGGAAGTCGGACGTTATCCAACCTTGAGTTATCCTGACTGGCAGCACCGGGATCAGCGGATTGAAGTGGGGTTGTCAGCGGTGTCTTTTCAGGACACCTACCAACAATTTAGTCAGTGTCTGGATAACCTGCTGCCGTACAGTTTCGAAGATATCGCCTTTACCGTGCTTCATTACGATAAAGACAGTGACGAGCTGAACAAAGCTTCGCGCCAGCGCCTGTCACAGATTGCCGACTTTGTCCGCTACAGCGATGATGTCGATCTGGTGTTGGTGGCGACCTATACCGATTCCCAAGGCGGAAAAAATGTCAACCAGGCGCTTTCTGAGCGCCGGGCCAAAAAGCTAGAAGCCTATTTCATGGAAATGGGGCTGCCCAAAGACCGGATCCAGGTTGAGGCATACGGTAAGCGGCGTCCAATCGCAGACAATAAAACCCCGATTGGAAGGAATAAAAACCGTCGGGTGGTGATCTCTTTGGGCCGAACCATTATTTAATACCAGCAAGAATTCTCCGTTGTCTCATGGCTGAAGCACAGCCTGACTGTTATGTCGCTACATTCAAAGTAAGTCGACAGGACAAGGGAGCGTGATGAAAAGCTATCATAGAGGGTTATGTGCGCTCGGGTTATTGGTGGTTTGCGCTGGAACGGTCATAGCCGGGGAGACAAGGGGCACCGCTGAGCAAATTACCCGCGCCCAGGCGGAATCGATGTCGTTGCAACAGCAGCGCTATTATTTTGTAGAGGATTCGCATGGCCTGGCGCAGCTTGATGAAAAAATCAGCCAGCGGATCGGACAGGGCAGTAGTTCGCACTATCATGTGGTGTACTTTATGCCCCAGCGCGACCGAGATATCCATCAGGCTTTGGTGACTGAGTATGTCGTGCGATAGCGACCCAAGAGCGAGGTGTATTCCCTCGCTCTTGTTGTTTGAGTGGTTTTTAGCTGAGTATTAATGCAAACGAAACTTCGCAATTAGCTCGCACTGGTTGCTGAGGTTGATATGCTCAACCTGCCTGGCCACGGCCGGGTTCGGGTGGCGTTTGAGAAATTCAATCAGTGCCGAACGGCAGCAGCCCAGGCTGTCGATAAACGCATCACATGTCTTGCGCGGACACTGGGGGATCAGTGCCATCACTTGTTCAGAGGCCAGTTGGAGATATTTGAGCTCATACTCAGTATCGCCGCTCCGCCGCCAGAACGCCGCCAGATTGTGGCAGGAGATCACCTTAATCGTCAGCAGATCTTCCAGCTCGTCACGGGTACCGTGAATAGGCTCCAGTTGCTGAGATTCTGCCAATGCCAGCTGATAATGGATCACTGACATCATCGGCCGGTGATTCTTTTCCGCCTCTGTCGCCAGTAAGGTATGTCGCTCCCAGCGTGATACGTCCATATGCCTTGTTCCTTTCCTTATTGCCGCTGTAATGCCTCAAGATAATGTATTTCGACCTGCTGCCAGTCGACCACATGCCACCAGGCGTCAATGTATTCCGGGCGCTTGTTCTGATAGCTGATGTAATAGGCGTGCTCCCATACATCCAGGGCCAGGATCGGCTCACCACGTTGTTCGACAACATCCATCAGCGGGTTGTCCTGGTTGCTGGTCGATGAAACCTCCAGTCGGCCTTCATGGACGGACAGCCAGATAAAACCGGAACCAAAGTGAGTGGCAGCCAGTTCAGAAAAGGCTGTTTTGAAATCCTCAAAGCTGCCGAAATGACAGTTGATCGCTTCGGCAAGCAGACCTCCCGGCTGACCGCCGCCGTTTGGTGACATGCATTGCCAGTAGAGGTTGTGATTGAAAAAGCCACCGCCATGGTTGCGAACGGCTGGTGGCAGATGGGAGATCCGGGCAAAAATATCGTGCAGGGTGCATTGTTCCAGCTCGGTTCCAGCAATCGCCGTCATGAACTTATCATAGTAGGTCTTATGGTGGCGGCTGTAGTGGATCTCCATTGTTTTGGCATCGATATAAGGTTCCAGCGCTGAGTAAGCGTATGGTAATTCGGGAAATGAAAATGACATGATCGTTCTCTCTTGGTTTTTTATTGATACTAATGAGAATCAATATCATTATCAACCCTGTCTTTTGTACGACTAATTCTGATTCTTAATTATGGAGCAGAGCTCACGTTGGAAGGGGCTAAAGTAAGTTAGCGACTTATAAAGTTATCAAACAACAATGAAGGCGGTGGTTATGAAAAAACTTCTGTGGATATGTATGCTGGGTGCCGGGTTTGTGGTCGCGGATGAAAATACGGTAGTCAGTAGCGACGCCGCGCATGTCGAAGCGCAACTGTCAGAGGAGGTGTCATCACAGTTGATCACGGAAGAGCAGGCGGAAGAAATGGGGCTGAATCGTGCCGATACGTATGAAGTATCCAGTACTGTGAGCGTAGAGAATCTGGAGCTGTTAATCGCCGAAAAGCTGAAAGAGCGGGAGATGCCGTATTACTCGATAGAGTTTAACGAGCCGACTCAGGATAGTGGTGAGTTTCGGGCGACGGTGACGGAATATTTCAGTCCGGTTGATGATGAATGAGGGGAGGGAGGCCACGTCATCTATTGCCCATAAAATAAAAAGCCGGACAGGGTGACCAGTCCGGCTGAGGGCGTTGATTCCCATAGTGACGCGATTAATTGCGTTGGATCAGCTCAATCTTGTAGCCGTCCGGATCGGTGACAAATGCAATATGCGTTGTGCCGCCTTTCACCGGGCCAGGCTCACGGGTGACATTTCCGCCGGCAGCACGAATGGCATCACAGGTGGCATAAATGTCTTCGACCCCAATGGCGATGTGACCATAGGCATCGCCCAGATCATATTCGGTTGTGCCCCAGTTATAGGTCAGCTCGATGACAGCGCCTTCAGACTCCTCACAGTATCCGACAAAGGCCAGGGTATATTTGTAGGCTTCGTTATCGTGCTTGCGTAGCAGCTTCATGCCCATGATGTCGGTGTAGAACTCAATTGAGCGGTCCAGATCGCCGACACGTAGCATGGTGTGAAGAATGCGTCCGTTTGCCATAGTCCCTCCAGTCGGGTGGTGATTTATTCAGTTGAGGATTGCCGGACGATCACTCGTCCGGGTAGACTTTGTCTTTAAATTCACAAAGATCTTCAATGATGCAGCTGCCGCAGCGTGGCTTGCGGGCAACACAGGTATAGCGGCCATGTAAGATCAACCAGTGATGGACGTCGACCTTGAACTCTTTCGGTACCACTTTCAGTAGCTTCTGTTCAACCTGATCGACATTTTTTCCCATCGCAAACTTGGTGCGGTTGGATACCCGGAAAATATGGGTGTCGACGGCTATCGTTGGCCAGCCAAATGCGGTATTGAGTACTACGTTCGCAGTCTTTCTGCCGACACCCGGCAGCGCTTCCAGGGCTTCGCGGTTTTCCGGTACTTCACCGCCATGCTTTTCCAGCAAGATTTTGCAGGTTTTGATGACATTTTCGGCTTTGGAGTTAAACAGGCCGATGGTTTTGATGTATTCCTTCACCCCGTCAACGCCTAAGTCGTACATGGCTTGCGGTGTGTTGGCGACCGGGTAGAGCTTGTCTGTGGCCTTGTTGACGCTGACATCAGTGGCCTGCGCTGACAGTAATACGGCGATCAGCAATTCAAAAGGTGAGCTCCAGTTCAGCTCTGTTTCCGGATGCGGGTTTTCTGCCCGTAGGCGCTCAAGGATCTGAACGCGCTTTTCATTGTTCATGTTGACTTCCTCACCCCTTGCGGTGGTGACCGCAGCTTGCCATCCTGGTGTAGGGCCAGAACCGTATCACTATACGGTTGAGCAGCAAGCGACGGCGTGACTTATTGATTATGGATTTAATTGGTCGATGTGACACGGACGCGCTCAATCTGTGGCTTTTCGTCGCCGACGGCAGATTTTTTCTCGCGCTGCTTATCAATCACATTCTTCAGGGCGATGATCAAACCGACCCCGATAAAGGCACCGGGTGGCAACATCGCCAGCAGGAAGTTGCTGTCAAAGCTGAATACTTCAATTCGCAGTACGGCAGCCCAGTCTCCCAGTAGACGATCCGCACCATCAAATAGGGTGCCGTTGCCCAGAACTTCACGTATGGCACCAAGTACAACCAGGGCTGAGGTCAGGCCCATGCCCATCCACAAACCATCCAGTACCGCCGGGACCGGGGCATTCTTCGACGCAAATGATTCGGCACGGCCAATAATGATACAGTTGGTGACAATCAGGGGAATGAAGATCCCCAAGGATTGATACAGGCCGTAAGTAAAGGCGTTCATGAGTAATTGGACACAAGTCACCAGTGCGGCAATGATCATCACAAACACCGGGATCCGAACCTCGGACGGGATCCACTGACGGACAAGTGAGACGATCAGGTTGGAGCCGATCAGCACCATGGTTGATGCCAGCCCCAGGCCCAACGCATTGGTGACCGTTGCCGAGACAGCCAACAGCGGACAAAGGCCCAACAGTTGAACGATGGCCGGGTTATTGTCCCACAGGCCACTTTTCATCAGTTCTTTATTCGTACTCATGCGTTACCCTGGCAATTGAGCGGTTGGTTAAACAGTTGCTGCTGGTGGCGTTGATAGTACAGGGAAACATTCTTGACCGCACCGACAACGGCACGGGGGGTAATGGTTGCCCCGGTGAACTGATCGAAGTTGCCGCCATCTTTGCGCACGGCCCAGCTCGGATCTTTTTCGCCCTGCAGCTTTTTACCGGTAAAGCTGTAAATCCAGTCGGTGATCCGGGTGTCGATTTTATCACCCAGGCCCGGTGTTTCATTATGATTCAGTACCCGCACCCCGGTGACGGTGCCGGCTTTGTCCAGTCCGACAATCAGCTTAATCGCACCATTGTAGCCGTCGGGAGCAATCGCCTCGATGGCAACACCGGAGAATTGACCGTCCTTTTTTGCAAGATAGGCCGGCATGGGCTCGGTCGTGCCGAGATACTGCTCACTGGTGATCACCGTACAGCTTTGGTACAACTCATTGTCGTGACTGTCGGCCGGGATCACCTGGTTTAAGACCTTCAGCAAATCTTTTTGCTGCTGGGCCTGGATCCGATCCGCGGTCAGCAAGTAAGTGAAGGAAACCAGTAGGGTAGAGAGTAAGGCGAACGTGGCCAGCACGCCGCTGTTTTTTTTCATGGCATTGAGCATGCTGCCTCCTATGAATGGCCGTAAGTCCGGGGACGGGTATAGTAGTCGATCAGTGGCACGCACATGTTCGCCAGCAGGACCCCAAAGGCAACGCCATCCGGGTAGCCGCCCCAGGTGCGGATGAAAAAGACCAGCAGGCCAATCAGCGCACCGAAAATAATCCGACCTTTGACGGTCGTCGAAGCCGAAACCGGATCGGTGGCGATAAAAAATGCCCCGAGCATGGTGGCGCCTGAGAACAGGTGCATGATCGGCGAGGCGGTTCCGTCCGGGTGAATTATGAAGGCCAGGGTGCTGATCACAAACAGGGTTCCCAGCATCCCGGCCGGGATGTGCCATTGGATGATCCGCATTTTCAGCATAATGATCCCGCCAATCAGGAAACCGATATTGATCCATTCCCAGCCAACACCGGCGATGCTCCCGAACACCGGTCCTGCCAGGATCTCGGTGGTCGTGTGGCCGGTGGTCAGCGAGGTTTTCAGAGTATCGAGCGGTGTCGCCATGGTGATCCCATCAACCGACATCCGTAACTGGTGAACGCTAAAGCCATCCTGAGTGAACCCAGTGAAAATCGCGAGGACGCTATCGAGCAAGGAGGTCGGATGCGCGATCAGCGACTCGGGCGGCAGCCAGGTGGTCATCTGGACCGGGAAGGAGATCAGCAGCACGACATAGGCCACCATCGCGGGATTAAACAGGTTCTGGCCCAATCCGCCGTAGAGGTGTTTGGCAATCACAATGGCAAACACGACGCCGATAACGGTCAGCCACCAGGGTGACAATGGCGGGATCGAAATACCAAGTAAGACACCGGTCAGCAGGGCACTGTTGTCCCGCAGGTAGGGCAAGATTGGACGTTTGCGAAGCTTGAGCACTGCCGCTTCTGCTCCGACGGCAACCCCTGACGCTAACAGAACCTGGATCAGCACGCCCCAGCCAAAGAAGTACCACTGGGCGGCAACGCCCAGAGTTGTACAGAGAATGACTGTCCGCATGATGTCGCGGGTACTGCGACGACTATGGGTATGCGGTGAACTGGCGATATTAAAAGCCACGATTAGTTTTCCTCATGATTCTGTGGTGCATTTTTACCTGCCTGTTCGGCTTCTTTGGCCGCCTTGCGCGCTTTGGCCCGGGCAATGGCAGCCGCAACGGCGGCTTTTTTCGGATCGTCTGCAGGTACGTCGGCTTGCTCAGCTTCAGCTTTTTCTGGCTCGGCTGCTTCCGTCTCAGTAGATCGGGCCTGCTGGGCCGCCTTGCGTGCTTTGGCCCGGGCAATGGCGGCCGCAACGGCGGCTTTTTTCGGATCGTCTGCAGGTGCGTCGGCTTGCTCAGCTTCAGCTTTTTCTGGCTCGGCTGCTTCCGTCTCAGTAGATCGGGCCTGCTGGGCCGCCTTGCGCGCTTTGGCCCGGACAATGGCGGCCGCCACGGCGGCTCTTTTCGGATCGTTTGCAGATGCGTCGGCTTGCTCAGCTTCAGCTTTTTCTGGCTCGGCTGCTTCCGTCTCAGTAGATCGGGCCTGCTGGGCCGCCTTGCGCGCTTTGGCCCGGGCAATGGCGGCCGCCACGGCGGCTTTTTTCGGATCGTCTGCAGGTGCATCGGCTTGCTCAGCTTCAGCTTTTTCTGGCTCGGCTGCTTCCGTCTCAGTAGTTCGGGCCTGCTGGGCCGCCTTGCGTGCTTTGGCCCGGGCAATGGCGGCCGCAACGGCGGCTTTTTTCGGATCGTCTGCAGGTTCATCGGCTTGCTCAGCTTCAGCTTTTTCTGGCTCGGCTGCTTCCGTCTCAGTAGCTCGGGCCTGCTGGGCAGCCTTGCGCGCTTTGGCACGGGCAATGGCGGCCGCAACGGCATCTTTCTTCGCATCGCCAGTGCTTGCAGGGGCTTCCAAGTCTGAACTGGCTTCAGCGGCTTGCTTCGCGGCTTTTCGCTCGCGGGCCTGGCGCTTGCGCTCTTCGCGCAACTTGGCCATTTCAGTATTATCCGGCAGTGCTTCTGTGTTTTCCGATTGTGCGGCCTGGGCAGCGGCCTGTTTCGCTTTGGCCCGGGCAATTGCTGCAGCGACGGCAGGCTTTTTCTCTGTACTGGTATCCGGGCTAGCTGCGGCTTGCTTGGCTTTGACCCGGGCAATGGCGGCTGCAACAGCATCATCTCCGCCAGAGGATTTCATCTCTTGGCGACGGTTGTCAGCCGCTTTCTTGAAGCGATTTTCCCGCTCGGCTTTGTCACGCTCTAAGCGGGCTTTCTTCGCCTCAAAGCGCTGTTTCGCACGCTCAGCATTGATTTCATCCTGCTTCCGGTGGTGAATTTCGGCTTTGGCCTGGCGATAATAGTGGACCAGCGGAATCTCACTCGGGCAGACGTAAGCACACGCCCCGCATTCGATACAGTCGAACAGGTTGTACTCTTCGCACTTGTCGTAATCTTCATCTTTGGCATACCACTGCAGTTGCTGTGGCAGCAAGGAGACCGGACAGGCTTCCGCACAGGCTGTACAACGAATACAGGCCATTTCCTGGGTTGTCGGCGATATTTCCTTGCGCGTTGGCGCCAGAATGCAGTTGGAGATCTTGGTTACAGGTACTGCGGTGTGGGGCAGGGTAAATCCCATCATCGGGCCGCCCATAATCACACGCGGCAGTTTCTTATCGGCTTTGAACCCGAAACGCTCGAGCAGGAACTGCACCGGTGTGCCGAGCAGTGCCCAAGCGTTGCCCGGCTGCTTGACCGTTTGGCCGGTGACTGTGACGACGCGCTGGATCAGCGGCTCACCGTCAACCACGGCGCGCTTGATGGCATGGGCCGTTCCTACATTGTGCATCATTATGCCAATATCTGCCGGAATGCCTTTCGACGGCACTTCTTTCCCGGTCAGAACTTTGATCAGCTGCTTCTCGCCACCGGAGGGATACTTGGTCGGAATCACCCGGATCACAATGTTGTCTTGCTCGGAGACTTGGGCTTGCAGGGCGGCAATCGCCTCCGGCTTATTATCTTCAATCCCAATCACAGTGAGTTTGGGCTGCAGGATATGCTGCAGAATTCGGATCCCTTTGATCACTTCTTCGGCATGGTCCTGCATCAACCGATCATCGGCAGTGATGTAAGGTTCACACTCTGCGGCATTGAGGATCAGAATCTCGGTTTTCCCCAACCCACTTTGCAGCTTACGGCCGGCAGGGAAGCCGGCGCCGCCCATCCCGGCAATGCCGTGCAAGCGGATGTGATCAATCAGATCGGCCGGACTGGCGTCATGGTAATTCGCCACCGGTGTTTTGGCGGTCCAGGTTTCTTCACCGTCGGGCTCAATGACAATACAGCGGTCGGACAGGCCGGATGGGTGGGCGATAGTATGTTGTTCAATCGCGATTACGGTACCAGAGGTCGGGGCATGGATCGGCACACTCAGTGCGACATCGGTATGGGTCAGCATCTGACCTTTTTTGACTTTGTCCCCAGCTGAAACCAGAAGATCGCCGATAGCGCCCAAGTGCTGTTTTAACGGCAGCACCAGTTTCGGTGGTAGTGCGGCTTCAGCGATGGCGGTGCGGTTGGAGAGGGTTTTCTGCTCCGGTGGGTGAATGCCTCCCGGAAAGTCCCATAGCTGGCCTTGTTTAATTTGTTCGATAATTGACAGCATGGTTACCTTACCTTGTTCACACTTGCATCCGTAGGAATATTGACGACAGGGATTTGGTCAAGATCCCATTTCCAGCTCTCTGGTGTCGATTCAACCGGCACCATCTCGATGCAGTCCGTTGGGCAAGGTGCGACACACAGGTCACAGCCGGTACATTCGTCTTTAATGACGGTATGGAGTGCTTTGGTGCCGCCGACAATCGCGTCGACCGGACAGGCCTGAATACATTTGGTACAGCCGATACACATATCTTCATGGATAAAGGCCACTTTCTTCAGCCCTTTATCTTCTTCGTGGGCGGATTCCTGAACTTCCACCCCCATCAAGTCGGCCAGTTTTTCAATCGCTTGCTGGCCACCCGGCGGACATTTGTTAATGTTGTCGCCGTTGGCGATGGCTTCAGCGTAAGGACGGCAACCCGGATAGCCACACTGACCGCATTGAGTTTGCGGCAAGATCGCATCAATCTGCTCGACGATCGGATCAGCTTCGACTTTAAAGCGAATGGATGCAAAGCCCAGAATAAGGCCAAAAATCGCAGCAAGCACTGCGATTGCAATGACAGCAATTAAAATTCCACTCATCTTACAATTTCACCAATCCAGTAAAGCCGAGGAAGGCCAGAGACATCAGGCCGGCGGTGATCATGGCGATGGAGGCCCCTTGGAAAGGGCCCGGGACATCCGCTGCGGCAATTCGCTCGCGCATGGATGCGAAAAGGACCAGAACCAGCGAGAAACCGACGGCTGCGCCGAATCCGTATATCACCGATTCGATGAAGTTATGGCGCTCGTTAATATTCAACAGCGCAACACCCAGCACTGCGCAGTTGGTGGTGATCAGCGGCAGGAAGATCCCCAGCAGGCGATAGAGGGTCGGACTGGTCTTATGGACGACCATTTCAGTAAATTGCACCACCACCGCGATGACCAGGATAAAGCTGAGGGTGCGCAGGTACTGAATACCGAGCGGTTCGAGAATATACGCTTCAACCAGGTAGGCAGAGACAGAAGCCAGGGTCAGGACAAACGTGGTGGCCAGACCCATGCCAATTGCAGTTTCTAGTTTTTTAGACACGCCCATAAACGGGCAGAGGCCTAAAAATTTCACCAGGACAAAGTTGTTGACCAACACTGTCCCTATGAGGAGGAGTAGGTACTCAGTCATACCGTCTTAATTATCATTGCTCGAGATCCGTATATTATCTTCCTTTGTGTAAGCTATAACAACTCCTCTGAAGCAGGGTTTTTTAAGTTTGATGTGCTTTTCACCAATCATTGCAAGGACTTTTGCGCTAGGCTTGCCTATATCGTTGTGATAATGATTCTCATTTGCTGTGGTTTGTTGGTAAAAGTAATGGGTGAGGTAATGAGGCGCCCAGATCTGCGACATTGAGCGCGCAGCGGTCATATTGTCGTACTGAAAACGAAAAAGCCCCGGTCTTGCGACCAGGGCTCTAGAATTGTGCGCCGAGCATGGCGTTGTTCTAGGAGGTGAAAGTCCTCTACGGGCTCAGTCGAGCGAGAACCGTTAGCCTATGCAAGGGTGCCCACCGTGAGGTGGGATCTGAAGGAAGCAAACGGCAAAACTTGGGTGTGACGAACAGAAACCTGATAGTAGGCCAGTACAACTTGGGTAACCTAGCAATATATAGAACAGCCCAATGCCTCGACGGGAAGTGTGTACGGGTAAATCAGGCACAGCCAAGGGAAAGAACAACGTCTTACCTCGGGAGATCTTACGACCTGTCTCGGATGAGACTAATACAACAGTGATGTTGTGTGACGGGTAATAAGAAGTCAGCAGAAGGCATAGTACCTTGGGGAAGTACAACCCAAGGGAAGGCCGGAACTGAATATATCAAGAAGCAGTCACTAGACACTCAATCATGTGGGGTCATAGCAAGATGAACAACATCTCTACGTACTACTGGGCAACACCGCAAGTGACGCTCATGGCCACGAAGAATGACAAGCATGATCGGCGTAGACAGGAGGACGAGTCTTGGTGACCTCAACTCAGTTGATGGAGCGGATCTGCTCCTCAACAAATCTGAACCAAGCCCTGAGAAGAGTGAAGAAGAACAAGGGATGTGCTGGGGTTGATAAACTCGACATAACAGCGACTATCTCGATGCTTCGGCAGTCTTCTAATGGGCAAGCGCTCCGCCAGAGCCTTCTGGACGGGAGCTACCAACCGCAACCCGTTCTGGGTGTAGAAATTCCCAAACCTAGCGGGGGAGTGAGGCAGCTAGGTATCCCAACTGTACTTGATAGGGTAGTCCAACAGGCCATTACCTCAGTACTGACAGATATCTACGAACCTCAGTTTTCAAGCAACAGTTATGGGTTCAGGCCTAACCGCAGTGCCCACCATGCATTGGTGGCAGCAAGCCACTACATCAGGGAGGGGCGGGGTTATGTAGTCGACATAGACCTGGCGAAATACTTCGATACTGTGAACCACGATAGACTGATGCACAGGCTATCGGAGGACATCACAGATAAACGGGTCCTGAAGCTGGTCAGGTCATACCTACAGGCAGGCATAATGCGAAACGGGTTAGTTGAGCAGAGGCAACGAGGGACGCCACAGGGTGGACCATTATCTCCGCTGCTATCAAATATCGTATTAGATGAGTTGGATAAAGAGCTTGAGCGAAGAGGGCATAAGTTCTGCCGATATGCAGACGACTGCCAAATCTACGTGCACAGTGAGGAAGCCGCCAATCGAGTAAAAGCCTCAATCACGGAGTTCTTGGAGCAGAAACTGAAACTCAGGGTTAACCGTGAGAAAAGTGCGGCAACGAGAGTGACAGAGCGGACTTACCTAGGCCATCGCTTTCAACGAGATGGAAGCATCCATATCTCGAAGACAGCACAAACTCAGATGAAGAAGCGAGTGCGTCAAATAACGAAGCGGAATCGAGGGCGAGAGTTGAAGACAGTCCTAGTCGAACTCACTCAATACCTAAGAGGTTGGCAACACTATTTCAAGCTTGCCATACGGAAAAGCGCGATGCAGCGCTTGGATGAATGGATAAGGCGGCGCTTACGGTGCTATCGCCTCAAGCAGCGCAAGCGCAGATACAGCATAGCGACATGGTTACGCCAAGAGGGTGTAAGCGAACGCAATGCGTGGAAGCTGGCGATGTCAGATAAAGGGTGGTGGCACTTGGCTTTATCGCCCCAGCTCAATCAGGCCATGCCAATGAAATGGTTCAAGGAGATGGGTCTGTACTCGTTGCGAGATGGGTACGAGTCACTGAAAATATATTCGGAACCGCCGTATGCGACCCACGCTTGTACGGTGGTGTGAGAGGACGGAGGCCGTGAGGCCTCCTCCTACTCGATTGGCTCCCCCTGCTGGACTTGGACGGGGTGGCCTCCCGCCAGCGACATTGAGCGCGCAGCGGTCATGTTGTCGTACTAAAAACGAAAAAAGCCCCGGTCTTGCGACCAGGGCTCTAGAATTTGGCTCCCCCTGCTGGACTTGGACGGGGCGGCCTTCCGCCAGCGACATTGAGCGCGCAGCGATCATATTGCCGTACTGAAAACGAAAAAGCCCCGGTCTTGCGACCAGGGCTCTAGAATTTGGCTCCCCCTGCTGGACTTGAACCAGCGACATACGGATTAACAGTCCGCCGTTCTACCGACTGAACTAAGGGGGAATCGATATGGGTTCAGATACTAGCCATCTGGCCTGAGTGTGTCAACACGGTTGCGATAAATTGATTTTGGGTGGCTGAAAAATGAGCAGATTTTTATCCGGGGACTCAGGTAGCTGCTGAGGGCAGCGAGAAATAGGTGTGCAGACCATAGCTGCGGATCGTACAGAGTGCGAGTTTTTGCGGTGCAAAACAGAATTTCAAAATCACGTGGAAAAATCACTTGATTTTAGCGAGCCTTGATAACTCAAGGCTTACACTAAGTTATCCACGAAAACTGTGGATAACTATGTTGATGTCTGGCTTATAAAAGATAAAACGGATACTCAGATCGCAAATTGGCGATGAATTGCTCTATATGGGATTTGCTGAGTAAGCGGTTGTAATCAGGTGGGTTCGATAGCAGCTTCAAGATGAATATGAACCGATTAGAATAATTGCTTTAATCTTTAATGTCTGCGACAGATGTTGTGAATTGAATTTTAGTTACATCTGGAAAAGCTGTGGATGATCACAGGACATAAAATGGGAAAAAGGGATATTTTAGGTGTTGCGGAACAGCTTTGAAGTATAGAAGAACAAGGGGTAATCTTGTTCGTGGGCGGTGATAATACGCTTATCACATACTCGAATCAATCCCTATCACTGAGTTTTTTAACATTTTTCAACGCAGCCCTGAGAGCGGCGTTGTTCGGTGGTGGGGAAGCCATAGAAAAGAAACCTGGTGAAGGCGTCAGGGCGCTTATTGACAAGTGCTGATAGGGTCGCACAATGGGAAGACCAACAATTCCTCTCTCCCTGTTATTGACGGAAATTACGCATGGATAAAGTGTTCGAACTGTCTTCTCGCTTTTCGCCTTCCGGCGATCAGCCAACGGCGATTAACCAACTGCTGGAAGGGTTGGATGCCGGCTTAGCGCATCAGACCTTGCTGGGGGTGACCGGCTCAGGTAAAACCTTTACGGTTGCCAATGTGATTGCTCAGGCGAATCGTCCGACTTTGATCCTGGCGCCGAACAAGACGCTGGCGGCCCAGCTCTACGGAGAGATGAAAGAGTTCTTTCCAAACAATGCGGTCGAGTATTTTGTCTCTTACTATGATTATTATCAGCCTGAGGCCTATGTACCGACCACAGATACTTTTATCGAAAAAGATGCATCGGTGAATGCGCATATTGAGCAGATGCGTTTGTCGGCGACCAAAGCGTTGATGGAGCGGCGGGACGTGATCATCATTGCGTCGGTGTCGGCGATTTACGGCCTGGGTGATCCGGACTCTTATCTGAAAATGATGCTCCATGTGCGTCGGGGCGATATGCTGGATCAACGGGATATACTGCGGCGGTTGGCGGAGTTGCAATATACCCGTAATGATATGGCGTTTGAGCGGGGGACCTTCCGGGTTCGCGGTGAAGTCATCGATATTTTCCCGGCAGAATCGGAAAAAGATGCCGTGCGGATTGAGCTGTTCGATGATGAAGTTGATTGTATCAGCGTGTTTGACCCGCTGACCGGTGCCATCCTGAAAAAAGATATGCCGCGTGCAACCATTTATCCGAAAACACACTATGTGACCCCGCGTGAGCGGATCCTCGAAGCCGTGGATCAAATCAAGGTTGAGCTCGAAAGCCGGCGTAAGCAGCTGATGGAGAATAACAAGCTGGTGGAGGAGCAGCGGATTGCCCAGCGAACCCAGTTTGATATCGAGATGATGAATGAGTTGGGCTTCTGCTCCGGGATTGAAAACTACTCCCGTTATCTCAGTGGCCGGGCTGAAGGCGAGCCGCCGCCGACCCTGTTCGATTACTTGCCGCCGGATGGTCTGTTGATCATCGACGAGTCCCACGTCACGGTGTCCCAGATCGGTGCGATGTACCGTGGTGACCGCTCGCGAAAAGAAAATCTGGTGGAGTATGGTTTCCGGCTGCCGTCGGCTCTGGATAACCGGCCGCTCAAGTTTGAAGAGTTTGAAGCACTGGCGCCGCAGACTCTGTATGTCTCTGCGACGCCGGGTAACTACGAAGTGGAGAAATCTGGGGGAGAAATTGCCGAACAGGTGGTCCGGCCAACCGGATTGCTGGATCCGGAAATCGAAGTGCGACCGGTGGCCACCCAAGTTGATGACCTGCTCTCGGAAATTCGTATTCGGGAAGCGAAGGGAGAGCGGGTGCTGGTCACCACACTGACCAAGCGGATGGCTGAGGATTTGACAGAATACCTGGACGAGCACGGCGTGAAAGTCCGGTATCTGCACTCGGATATCGATACGGTCGAGCGGGTGGAGATCATCCGGGACTTGCGACTGGGAGAATTTGATGTCCTGGTCGGGATCAACTTGTTGCGCGAAGGGCTGGATATGCCGGAGGTGTCGCTGGTGGCGATATTGGATGCTGATAAAGAGGGCTTCCTGCGCTCGGAGCGATCCCTGATCCAGACCATCGGTCGCGCGGCGCGAAATTTGGAAGGGAAAGCGATTTTGTATGCCGACCGGATCACCGGCTCAATGGAGCGGGCGATGAATGAGACCAACCGGCGCCGGGAAAAGCAGCAGGCTTATAACGAAGCGCGTGGCATCGTGCCGCAAGCACTCAATAAAGCCGTTGCGGATATCCTGGAACTGGGTCAACCCGGGAAGCGCCGTGCGAATAAGGCGGAGCAGCTGCACAAGGTGGCAGAGCAAAAAGGGACTTACACGACTTTATCGCCGCAGCAGCTGGAGCTGGAAATTCAAAAGTTGGAGTCGGATATGTATGACTTGGCGCAGAATCTGGAGTTTGAAAAGGCTGCTGAGATCCGCGATAAGATCCACACCATGCGAGAGCAGTTTATCGCCAACAGCTGATCGGCTCGCCCCAATCCCTTTCTAACAGATAAAAAAAAGCCAACCGGAATGATTTCGGTTGGCATCATTGTTTAAGTGAAAAAATTCCACAAACAACGTCAGTTGGCTAGGTTGACTCTCAGGAAAGAGTCAATTTAGTTAATGCAGATGGCGTGCCAACTTTTTTGTCATCCTTGATTGTACTTTTTTACGGCGGTCTCAGAGCAATTTGTGGTTCGTGTTTGCGGTTTTGGTTGTGTGTGTTTGCATTTTGCAAATCATTATGCGATTCATTATGGCAAAATTGAAAATTTGAACTTTGCAGTAACACGTTCTTTCTCTATTGATTACAATTACTTTAGAAAGAAGGGGGTTGGAGGAGCAATGGAGAGCAAGTCTACACAACAGCGACACGTCTTAATGGTTGAAGATACCGCGTCGGTTGCGGCCTTGTACAAATCTTACCTGAATCCTCTTGGGCTGGTGGTCAATATTGTCGGGACTGGCGCAGAAGCACTCAATGCCATCAAGGCTGCAACCCCGGATCTGATCTTACTGGATTTGCGTTTACCGGATATGCCCGGGATGGCGGTGCTGGAAGCTGTACGTCGGGATTACGGCAATATTCCGGTGGTGATCATGACCGCGCATGGCTCGATAGATGTTGCGGTTGAAGCGATGCGGCATGGAGCCCAGGATTTTCTGATTAAACCCTGTGAAGCAGACCGGCTGCGGATTACTGTCAATAATGCCTTGCGTGCAGGTGAGCCGGATGCATCGGAAACATCACAGCCCGGTAAGGGAGGTGCGCAATACCAAGGTTTCATCGGCAATAGCCTGCCGATGCAAGCGGTTTACCGGGTGATTGAGTCGGCGGCTTCGAGTAAGGCGACGGTCTTTATTACGGGTGAAAGCGGCACCGGGAAAGAGGTTTGTGCCGAAGCGGTTCATGCGGCGAGTCCGAGGAGCAATCAGCCTTTTGTTGCACTCAACTGTGCGGCCATTCCGAAAGAGTTAATTGAAAGCGAGTTGTTCGGGCATGTGAAAGGTGCGTTTACCGGCGCCTCAACGGAGCGCAAAGGGGCCGTTGAACTGGCCAACAATGGTACGCTCTTTTTGGATGAGCTGTGCGAGATGGATTTGGATTTGCAAAGCAAATTGCTTCGCTTTATTCAAACCGGGACTTATCAGAAGGTCGGCTCGTCGAAAACCAGCCAGGTTGATGTCCGTTTTGTTTGTGCGACCAACCGTAATCCCTGGGTGGAAGTTCAGGAAGGGCGATTCCGCGAAGATCTATATTACCGATTGCATGTCATTCCGGTTACGTTACCGCCTTTGCGCGAGCGGGGCGAGGATGTGATAGAAATTGCCCATGCTTTGCTGGCTTTAATGTCCGTTGAAGAGCATAAGCACTTCTCTCGCTTCTCGACTGAAGTGGTTGATTTATTTCAGCGTTATTCGTGGCCGGGCAATGTGCGTGAGTTGCAGAATGTGATCCGAAACATCGTGGTCCTCAATTCTGGTGAAGAAGTGACCTTGCAAATGGTTCCTCCGCCGATACACGCCGGAATTGGCGCTGAAATTGCATCGTCAGGACTACAAGCGACCGAGATGCATCAGGCTTCGGGCCTGAATATGCAATCAGCGGAACCCCCGAGCGCTGAGGGACTTGCCGAAACTGCGTTTCAGCGGATCCCGGATCGCACGGAAATAGAGCCGCTGTGGGTTGTGGAGAAACGAGCGATTCAAGCGGCAATTAATGCGTGTGATGGTAACATTCCGCGAGCTGCGGGCTTATTGGAAGTAAGCCCATCAACGATTTATCGAAAACTGCAGACCTGGCAGGATGGGGCTGGTAGTAACAGGGAGACGAAATAAATGACAACAAGTATTAACGCATCAACCATTAAGCGCTTAGCTGAAGAAGTTGGTCAGGATACCGTTTCACTGTTGCTCAAAGTGTTCAGTGACGAGTTAGAACAGTATCTGCGCCAGCTTTCAGACCAGCCGTCTGTGAGTCAGGTCAGAGAGATCAGCCATGCGATTAAAAGTAGTGCGGCCAGCTTTGGCGCCGACGATTTAGCTGAAATGGCACAGGAATGCGAGTCTCGAATGAAACAGGGGCAAGCGGACTGGATGCAGGAGCATCTGCCTGAGTTCAGGCAGATGGTTCAGGGAATGGCGCTGGAGTACAAGCAGTTAGCCAGCAACGATGAGCTTATCAATCGCCTCTTTTAGCCTTTCTCGATTATGGCGCCATTCGTGATTACTTGAGGCCAGTGCTTCAATGATCTGGGTATAGCGTGGCGCCAGCTCAGGTCGATGGTGGTCGGTCAACACCCCATCGACTGCTCTTCCACCCATTGCACGCTCGCACCAGTGCAGCATCGTTTCCAGCGTCATCGCACCCGCCGGTCCTTTTTCCTTATCCAGGTTGGTAATAAAAATAATTTTCGCCTGGCTACGCTTTAAAGCTTGTTTGACTTCTTTCAAGAGCAAGGGGGGCATCACGCTGGTGAGAAAGCTGCCGGGGCCAAGTAAAATTAAGTCAGCGTGTTCAATAGCCTGAACACCTTCTTTCGTTGCCGGAACTGCCGGCTCAACATAGAGGCGCAACGGCACCTCGTTGAGTTCATCAACGCTGGTTTCTCCGGAAACAATGTCACCATTGCGTAGCATCGCGGTCAGATCGGCAGGGTGCTCAGACATCGGGACGATCTGGGTCTCGACTTTGAGCATGTCGCGGATCAGGTTGATGGCATCCAGTGGTCGAATCGATAAGTTATCTAACGCGGTTAGCATCAGGTTGCCCAGGTTATGGCCGTTGAGTTCGCCATTTCCCCGAAACCGGTATTCGAAAATCATCGAACCCACAGAAGGTTCGGTAATTAACTGATTGATACAATTACGGGTATCCCCCCAGGCGATACCGCCCTGGCAGGCGCGAATGCGACCCGTTGAGCCACCATTATCTGTGGTGGTGACAATACCCGTTACTTGGGGGCCGTAGCTGGACAGTGCAGACAGAACACGGCCTAGGCCATGTCCGCCGCCGATAGCCACTATCTTTGTATGAGTTGTTTTTGTTGTCATAGCCTGGAAGGCCGCTGTGGAAATTTTGGATCGGCAAGTGTAGCGATTTTATGCGTCGCAATCCAAGTTTCCAGTGAGAGTATGCAATAAATATCACGAAATGGGAGCGAAAGAGCACAATCGTCGCGTGTGGAAACCAAAAAAGCCTTCTACGGCAGCAGAAGGCAAAGGCTATGACAACGACAGTGTTTGGTTCAGGCCCGGGTTAGTGAGGCTTGTGCATGATACTCATCAGGTAATCGTAGGTATCCATGCAGCTTGGCGTGTTCAGCAGCATCTGCTTTTCGCTGGCAGGGACCGGCAGAATCTCCAACCAGCGCTGACAGAGCCAGCTTAAATTATTAAATTGCTTCTTCTGATTTAACTGGTTGAGCTCCGGGTGTTTTTTGAACATTTGCTTGAGCTTGTCAGCCAGAACTTGCTGTTCGTTACGGATTTTTACTTCCGGCCATTTCGGGATAAATTCGCACTCACCGCTGATAGCTCCGGACTCGCTTTGCTCGAGCGCGTGAATACGGAAGTTTTCATGGCCATAGACGGTCACAATCAATGAGCCGTCGAGCGCCGAGGTATCAAAATCTTCGACGGTCACGCGGGTACCGATATGGAAAAACTCATGGCCATGCTCGTTTTCGTCAAACATGCAGATGCCAAATCCTTCGGGAGACGATAGCGCGGCTTTAAAAGCTTCCATTTGCGGACCCGGCGCAATGCGGATTGGCATTCTACCACCGGGCAGGACATGGCGTTTTTGAAAAAGTAATGGGAGTGACTGTTTCATAATCGGCTCCGGCTGTCGTTATTGATGTCTGGTATGCTAGACGTTGCAATAGTGATGCCGGAATTTCACATCAGAGCCAGGTTGCCTGAATTCAGCCGCTTCCCTTACTTTTGACTTGCATTCGTTTTCATATTGCAATGCAAAGGGTTTACTTCTTTGCAAATTGCGAATCATTTTTGATTCGCAATGATTTTGAGCGCGTTATCACTGGGGAGTAACTCCAGGTGACTTTGCTCATTGAAGTACCAGCCCTTGATGATCCCTTTGGCCATCATGTCATGAAAACCGGCGACCACTTGCTCGGCAGCTTCATGGGCATGTCGGGCATCGAGCCCTTCTTCGCGCTGTAAATAGAGCGCAATATCATCAACTGTGGCTGATTCGATAATGTTGGACATAATTCCCCCACAATTTGTAAGAAAATTGGCATAACTTCTCTTTAGTAGTATTGTCGCGATTTCAGGTGATCGGTAGAATGCTTGACATCTTTTTTTAGAGAATTGTCATTAGGTCAAACTCTCTGATAAGTTATAAAGACTATGCCGCTTTGTCACGGGTGGGCTGATGAACAATCGTGCCATCGACGAAGCAGCCATAACTCCGAGCTCAATTCGCTAAGTTGTTTCGGGAACGACGCAATAGGTGACGTGAGCCGTGACATTATGTCACCAGGGTCGATAAAGAAATGCATCGGCCTCCCGTATTTGGAAAGGTGTTTCGTGGCAAATCAATTTGAAGACCAATATCATCGCAAGTTTTATTACCTGCGACTCTCGATTACTGACGTTTGTAATTTCAAATGTACCTACTGTCTCCCGGACGGCTATCAGCCGGCGGAGCGTAAAAAACCTTCTTTTCTGACCTTGGACGAAATCCGCCGGGTCACCAGCGCGTTTGCGGCGTGCGGGACGACCAAGGTGCGGATCACCGGCGGTGAGCCGTCACTGCGTCGGGACTTTACGGACATTATCCGGACGGTTGCCGAGCAACCGGGGATCCGGAAGGTGGCAACGACGACCAACGGCTATCGGATGGCCAAACAGGTTAAGGACTGGCGTGATGCGGGGCTGACACATCTAAATGTGAGTGTCGACAGCCTGGATCCGAAGATGTTTTATCAGATCACCGGTGAGAACTTGTTTCACCAGGTCATGGATGGCATTGATGCGGCGTTTGATGCCGGCTTTGAGCAGGTCAAAATCAATACCGTCCTGTTGAAAGATCTGAACTCACAGCAGTTACCGCAGTTTCTTGCCTGGATTAAAGATCGTCCGATCCAGCTTCGGTTTATTGAACTGATGCAAACCGGCGAAATGGACAGTCTGTTTCAACGCCATCATGTCTCCGGTGTGAGTATCCGTAACCATTTGATCGCCAACGGCTGGTTGCTCAAAGCACGGGCGAATAATGATGGTCCGGCTCAGGTGTTCTGCCATCCGGATTACCGGGGGGAGATCGGCCTGATCATGCCCTACGAAAAAGATTTTTGTCAGAGCTGTAACCGACTGCGGGTGTCTTCGCTGGGTAAGCTGCACCTCTGTCTGTTTGGCGATCATGGGGTCGAGCTGCGGGATCTGCTTACTCAGGATAGCCAACAGGCGGCACTAATCGACCGTATTCAAAGTGGCTTGCAGGAAAAAGCCGTCAGTCATTTTCTTGATGATGGCAATACCGGCATGACACCCCACCTCGCATCTATTGGCGGTTAACTGATACTGGTGAGGGGGCGGCTGAGAGGATCGGCCGGCTCGACAGTGAGCAACCAACGCCAGCAGCAAGAACACCCGAAGGGAAAAGAATGACACAATTTACACATATCAATGCTTCCGGTGAAGCCAACATGGTAGATGTTTCTGCCAAAACAGACACGGTCCGTGAGGCCCGGGCTGAAGCTTTTGTCCATATGGCTGCTGAAACCCTGGAACTGATTGTTTCCGGCCAGCATCATAAAGGGGACGTGTTCGCGACGGCGCGGATTGCCGGGATTCAGGCGGCGAAGAAAACCTGGGATCTGATCCCACTGTGCCATCCGCTGCTGCTCTCGAAAGTCGAAGTCCAGTTGGAAGCGCTCCCGGCCGAGAATAAAGTGCGGATCGAGTCGTGCTGTAGGCTAGCCGGGAAGACCGGGGTTGAAATGGAAGCGCTGACTGCGGCTTCCGTGGCCGCATTGACGATTTATGACATGTGCAAAGCAGTCCAGAAAGACATGGTGATTGGCCAGGTGCGCCTGCTTGAGAAAACAGGTGGCAAGTCCGGACATTTTAAGGTGGAAGCATGATTAAAGTACTTTTCTTTGCCCAGGTGAAAGAGCTGGTCGGGGTTGAACAGCTGGAAGTTGGCGCTGAATTTTCCACAGCCGAAGCGCTGCGGGCGCACCTGGCTTCGCGCGGCGATAAATGGCAGTTAGCGCTGGAGCCGGGGAAGTTACTGGTTGCGGTGAACCAGACGATTTGTTCCCTTGACAGCGGATTGAACGACGGCGATGAAGTCGCTTTTTTCCCGCCGGTAACCGGAGGCTAAGCATGATTTCCGTACAGGTTGAAGATTTCTCCGTTGCAGAAGAATATGCCAGCTTGGCGGAGGGAAACGACGCGGGTGCGGTCGTGACCTTTGTCGGGAAAGTGCGTGATTTCAATCAGGGGGATACGGTGACCGGATTGTCCCTGGAGCATTATCCCGGGATGACCGAAAAGGCGCTGAATGACATTGTTGCTCAGGCGCATGAGCGCTGGCCGCTGCTGCAAACCCGGGTGATCCACCGGGTTGGGGACTTGGCACTTGGCGATCAAATCGTATTCGTCGGTGTGACCAGTGCCCACCGTGGCGCTGCATTTCAGGCCTGTGAATTTATCATGGATTATCTGAAAACCCGGGCGCCGTTCTGGAAGAAAGAGCGGACACCGACGGTGTCTCGTTGGGTTGATGCGCGGGAAACGGATACAACTGCCGCTGAGCGATGGAAGTCGTAAGCGTAACTCCGTCAGTCTTCATCAACAACAGATGAGCAGGCCGGCTCTGCCAAGCTAGGGCAATAAAAGCCGGCCTAATACCTCACCAGCATGACTCATTGCAAATGATGCTAGAACTCAGGTATCGCATTGTTCTGGCACGGCTGCACTTTAAATCCGTCCTTCATGATCCACCCGGCACTCTCTCAGCACGGTGATGGAAGTCTCTCGTTGAAAAAATATTCAGGTATGCATTCCTGAATGTCTGTGATAGCGTCAATTTAACGCATGATTAGCTGTTATGGGTGAATGGCTATTTTGATATGTTGTTTGGTTGTGGATTAGCAAGGAGGCTGAGGATGATCAGGAGCGATCGATTACTCTACGAATTGGCGCCGGAGGGCTATGGGGAGCGCTATTGTGAGCCTGTGGAGCAATGGCTGACCCGAGCGCAGCCGTACTTACCTCATTTCCCTGAAGAAGTCCTCGAGCAGTGGATTTACCGTCACTGGAAAGGGGTGCTCTGTCATTGGGGCTGGTTGGATTTCAGGGCGATGAGTTTTTCTAAACAGTATTGGTCTACCGAGAGGATTTTGTCCCAGGTGAGCAGCCCGTACCAGGATGTAGTTGAGAAACTGGCTCGCCGAATGAGTAATCCGCTTTTTCAGCAAAGTTGGTTAGTCCAGCGGATGCAAAGCGATGGGACCTGGCCTGTTGCGCCAATTATCCTTCACTGCGATGGCCGCTTTATGACTGCGGAAGGCAGAGAGTTGAATGCACCCTATCATTTATTGGAGGGACACCACCGATTGGGATACTTAACTGCGATGGCGGCACAAGAGATTAACGTGTTGCGTGAGCACGCGTTGTGGGTTGTGAAGATTTCTGTGCATTAATCTTTCTGATGGGTCATTTTTTGGTTGTTAATTATAAGGTGGGTCGAAGGATCCACTTTTTTATTTTGCATGTCTAATATTAATTCGAATTTATCACTGAATGATTATTCCTTTCATGGCGGCAATTGTTAGAGTGTCAATATTAGGTGAATGTATTTACTTCGTTTCATGGCTGACCGGTTTTTTAGTTATTTAGATTCCTTTCCAGTGGTATTTTTTTGTCTTTTTTATATTTTTTTGTTCTTTTTAGTTATTTCGTATTCTATTTGGTTATGAGTGCGGGTGGGGCTTTGATGCAACAAATCTGAATAAAATATCACTAACTCAGTGTAATTTATAAAATCAGTGATATTTTATGCGCGGGTTGTGGGTTGTTCCGTGGTTCATGATTCTGTTGAACCCTGATTATGTGGTTTTTTGTCGTATTGCGACGGATTTATGTTGCTGATATGTTTCAACTCGACTTGGGATGAGTCGAAAATTATAGAAATTTACAGGTAAGTAAAATGAAAAAAACACTATTAGCAGTAGCAATTCCCGCCGTTATTTTCAGCAATGCCGCCAGCGCCGTTGAACTTCTGAAAGATGAAGGTGCGATGGTTGACTTTTATGGTCAGCTACGCACTCAAGTCGAAAAGTATGAAGATAAAGACGTGACTTTAAACGCTGGCTCCTCTCGTGCTGGTGTTCAAGCTGAATATGCGCTTTCAGATACAGTGGACGTATTTGGTAAGGTTGAGTTTGGCATCGCCTTCAAGGAATCGAAGGACGAGTACAACATGAAAAACCGTCTGCACTTTGCCGGTGTAGATACAGATTTCGGTAAATTCACCTTTGGTCGCCAGTGGGTTGTCTCGGATGACATCTATGGTGCCGACTATTCTTACTTCTTCGGTGGTTCAGCAATCCGCCACGCGACGCTTTCCGGTGCGCGTCATGACTCACTGATCAAATATAACTTCGAAGGTGAAAACTTCCTGCTGGCCGCGAACTACGGCCTGGCTGAAGATGACACCAACCAGGAACTGTCTGAGCTGTACCTGTCGACCAGTGTTGGCGGTTTTAACTTCCACGTTGGTGGTGGTGTGAACCGTGACAAGTCTTATAAAGTCGGTACAGATAAGGTAACTGATCCAGCGAAAGAGACTGACGTAACTGCAGACCTGGAAAACACCTACTACGAGGGTACGGTTGAGTACACGGTTGGTCCGGCGCTGATCGGTTTCACTTACTACAATGCTGAGCTGGAAGCAAAGGGCGGCTCTTTATCTATTGAAGAAGACGGCTACAGCCTGGGCGCCACCTATAGCTGGGCAGACAATGCAACCGCATACACTGGCTTTGAGTTTATCGAGCAAACCGGTGGCGGGCTGAGCGATGACGGTCAGAACTTCTACATCGGTACCGACTACCACTTCAACAAGTGGTCTCGCATCTATGTTGAGTACGGTTATAAAGACGGCACAACGCTGGGCTTCTCTAACAAAGGGAGCGACAGCACAATTTCACCATCAGTTTCTGACGGTGAAAGCCAATATGCGCTGGGTGCCCGCGTTTACTGGTAATCCCACTCAACATTCATTGTCTTATTTATTTTTGCCCGGCTGACCCGCCGGGCTTTTTTATGCCCGTAGAACGGCGAACGCTGCAGGGAACGGTGGTGCCGGAGATTTGGTAATAAAATAGCCCCTTGGCAAGGGGCTAGGCTGGTGATATCAAAGCTGTGATG
Source organism: Photobacterium atrarenae (assembly GCF_024380015.1). NCBI lineage: Bacteria > Pseudomonadati > Pseudomonadota > Gammaproteobacteria > Vibrionales > Vibrionaceae > Photobacterium > Photobacterium atrarenae. The sequence goes on along the minus strand of NZ_CP101508.1, from coordinate 2,306,815 downwards.
GCCTATTCAAGCACCGTTTGGTTCACTATTTGGCTTTATGCGCTGGTGGAACATAGCCATGGCGAACACGGGAAGGACTGGGGCGTGATTTACAACCACTGGGTCTCATATAGTTTGTACTCTTTATATTTCAAGTTAGAACGGAACGGTATCGGAATGCTGAGTTTTGTCTTCTGAATCACTGCCTACTGAATTCATCACCCAACAATATTCATACTAGCGCTATTGCGTAGCGATAGGTACTTGAAAATCGAGATTCAATCGCGTTGTGAAAAGTTTGTCTATCAGGTCGCTTTTTATTCGCTTTCGTTATTAAATTTGCGCTTCAGGCAAGGCTTGAGCATCTGTGCCATAGTTATGGTTCATCCTGTAAATTGTGTGGACTGAACTTTACAGGCGGATTAAGCGGGCCGCATCGCTTGGGACGACTTAGACTCGTCACCTGAGTGAACGGGTCCCGCGAGCACTTGTTGACGGGGGAGATAAACATGAAACACAGACGTGTATCGAACCGGCGTGTTAAGCAAATGTTAGAAGAACTTCATACTGATGAGATGCACATCATCTCAATTGACAGTAACGGGGAGCAACACCAGCTTGATACTAGGCACGGATCCGGGCCGGATGAGCGGCGGAATTTACAGCTTGATAGCGATAATAAGTGAAGCCATTTTTGACTGAAGCGCCTGAGAAAAGGCGCTTTTTTATGCCCTGATGTCATGTTTTTACAACTGTGTTATTGACTGTGCTGAAAAATGTTACATTTACAGGTGTTTTATGCTGATTATTTATGCAAACTTGTGGTTATTTATTCGTATTTTTCGTTTTTTTGGCTAATTTGGCGGATTTCCCTCTATCGAGACAGTTTCATGACAGAAAGCGCTAGCATGCACTTTTAGGGTGGTGATTAAATCTATGTAATGGTTTGCTGTTTGGTTTAATATCGCTTTTTGTTATCAATTTGTGGCAAATTGCTTCAATGCCTGATAAAGTTTTGACCAATTCTTCGGTTCGCTCTGTGTTGTTGAGGACTAACGGCGCAGACACTGCTGAGCGTTCAGCCAACCGAAGAACGTCAAGGACGTATTGATTAATGTATTGGAGCTAATGCATGTATAAGAACAAGATTACTCAGGCGCTTATGCTAAGCGCGGGTATGGCTGTCGCTGCCACCTCTTTTTCCACTCTGGCAGCTGAAGTACCAGCTGGCGTCAAGCTAGCCGCAAAACAGGAAATGGTTCGCGGGAACGGTACTGAAGTTGAATCTCTTGATCCACAAAAAGTCTCTGGTGTGCCAGAATCCAACGTGATCCGTGATCTGCTTGAAGGTCTGGTGAACCAAGATGGACACGGCAACCTGGTTGGCGGCGTGGCTAAATCCTGGGAAACCAAAGACAACAAAACCTGGATCTTCCACCTGCGCCCGGAAGCAACCTGGTCAAACGGTGATCCAGTGGTTGCCAGTGATTTCGTTTATGCGTGGCAACGTCTGGCTGATCCGAAAACGGGTTCGCCTTACGCGTCTTACCTGGAAATGACCACCATGAAGAATGCTGTGGACATCATTTCTGGCAAGAAGAGCCCCGACGCTCTGGGTGTTGAAGCCGTTGATGCGCACACACTGAAAGTTTCCCTGGAGAAACCGGTACCATACTTTGCCTCAATGACCGTGCACACCTCCATGAAGCCGGTGAACCAGAAAGTGGTTGAGAAGTTTGGTGACAAATGGACCAGCCCGGAAAACTATGTGGGTAACGGTGCGTATGTTCTTGACAAGTGGGTGGTGAATGAGCGAATCGTTCTGACACGCAACACTAAGTACTGGGACAACGACAAAACCGTGCTGAACCAGGTCACTTACTTGCCGATTGAAAACCAGGTTGCCGAAATGAACCGCTTCCTGGCTGGTGAAGTCGATGTAACTTATGAAATGCCGAATGAGCACTTCAAGCGTCTGGTGAAAGAATATCCGGAAGACGTCAAAGTGACGCCTTACCTGTGTTCTTACTACTACGAGTTCAATACGACCAAAGCCCCATTTGATAACGAGAAGGTTCGTAAAGCGCTGTCTTACGCGATCGATCGGGATGTCATTGCCAAGTTTATCGTGGGTAAAGGGGAAACCCCGGCTTATAACTTCACGCCGCTGGCCACCAACGGTCTGGAAGTGGATATGCCTGAGTATTCCAAGCTGACCCAGAAGGAGCGTATTGCCAAAGCAAAAGCGCTGCTGGAAGAAGCCGGCTACGGTCCGGGCAACCCACTGAAATTTGACCTGCTGTACAACACCAGTGAAAACCACAAGAAAGTGGCGGTTGCCATTGCTTCGATGTGGAAAAAACAGCTAGGAGTAACTGCAGTGCTGGAAAATCAGGAGTGGAAGAGCTACCTGGACAGCAAGCGTCAGGGTAACTTTGAAGTATCCCGTGCCGGCTGGTGTGGTGACTACAACGAAGCGTCAACCTTCCTGGCGATCATGCGTGACGGCCACTCTCAGAACTACCCTCGCTATTCTAGCGCGTCTTATGACAGCCAGTTGGATAAAGCGCTGACGGCTTCCTCTGATGCCGAGCGTGCTCAAGCTTATAAGAAAGCGGAAGCACTGTTGGCGAAAGATATGCCAATCCTGCCAATCTATCACTACGTGAATGCGCGTCTGGTGAATCCTAATCTGGGTGGCTATCCAGAGAATAACCCTGAAGATAACATCTTCAGTAAAGACCTTTACATCATTGCTGACAAATAAACAGCAAGAAAACTAATATGCGCTGCTCCTGAAATGGGGCAGCGCAGATTTTTCGTATTTGTTACGAATCATCTTTAACTGTCACAGACTGAACTAAACGGTGGAATTTTATGATTAAATTCATCGCAAAACGGATTTTTGAAGCCATACCAACCCTGTTGGTATTGATAACAATCTCGTTTTTCCTGATGCGTTTCGCGCCAGGAAACCCTTTCTCAAGTGATCGCCCGCTGCCGCCGGAAGTGATGGCAAACATCGAAGCAAAATATGGCCTGGATAAGCCGGTGTTTGAGCAATACACCACGTATCTTGGTAATATTTTGCACGGTGATTTCGGCCCCTCTTTCAAATATAAAGACTTCTCGGTGAATGAACTGGTTGCTGAAGCACTGCCAGTTTCAGCGAAAATTGGCTTTTTTGCCTTTATTTTTGCGCTGATCATGGGGGTCACTGTCGGCACGATTGCTGCCTTGAAGCAAAATAGCTGGCTCGATTACACCATCATGTCGACCGCCATGGCCGGGGTAGTGATGCCCTCCTTTATTCTGGCACCGGTCCTGATTTATATTTTCTCGATTAACCTCGGTTGGCTACCAGCAGGTGGCTGGAATGACGGCTCACTGCAATACATGATGCTGCCGATGATCGGGATGTCGCTGCTGTATGTCGCAACCTTTGCCCGGATCACCCGCGGTAGCATGATTGAAACACTCAACAGTAACTTTATCCGGACCGCGCGGGCGAAAGGCCTGAGCTATACCTACATCATTGTTAAGCATGCGCTGAAACCAGCCCTGCTTCCGGTTGTTTCCTACATGGGGCCGGCTTTTGTGGGCATTATCACCGGCTCGGTGGTGATTGAAACCATCTTTGGTTTGCCTGGCATTGGTAAATTGTTCGTGAACGCTGCTTTTAACCGTGATTACTCACTGGTACTTGGTATCACGATCCTCATCGGGACGCTGACCATTATCTTCAATGCGATTGTCGATATCGTTCTGGCGTACATTGATCCGAAAATTCGTTACTAAGGGGCCAACACAATGATGCTTACGAAAAAAGAAAATGTAGAGGCCGTTGAGAAGTTTTCTGAACAGCTGGAAATTGAAGGCCGCAGCCTGTGGCAGGATGCCCGAATCCGCTTTATGCGTAACAAAGCTGCGATGGTGAGCCTGGGGATCCTGTTTCTGATCACCCTGGCCGTGATCTTCGGCCCGATGTTCAGCCAGTATGCCTTTGATGATACCGACTGGTATGCGATGCACGCAGGACCAAGCTTCGGGCCGGAAGGTCACTTTTTCGGGACTGACAGTCTGGGTCGCGACCTGTACACCCGAACCCTGATTGGTGGCCGGATCTCCCTGATGGTCGGGATCCTGGGCGCACTGGTTGCGGTGGTCATTGGTACCCTGTATGGCGCGACCTCCGGCTTTATCGGTGGCCGCACCGACCGAGTGATGATGCGGATACTGGAAATCCTGTATTCCATCCCGTTCATGTTCTTCGTGATCGTGCTGGTGACCTTCTTCGGCCGTAATATCATGCTGATCTTCGTTGCCATCGGGGCGATTTCCTGGCTGGACATGGCCCGGATCGTCCGGGGGCAGACCTTGTCGCTGCGTAGCAAAGAGTTCATAGAAGCGGCGTATGTCTCTGGGGTTAGCCGCTGGCGAATTATCACCCGCCACATTGTGCCGAATGTGTTAGGTATTGTTGCCGTGTACTCAACCCTACTGGTACCGTCAATGATCCTGACCGAGTCTTTCCTCAGCTTCCTGGGTCTGGGTGTTCAGGAGCCAATGACCAGCTGGGGTGCGCTGTTGCAAGAAGGCTCTCAGACCATGGAAGTGGCTATCTGGCAGCTGATGTTCCCTGCAGCATTTATGGTTGTGACTTTGTTCTGCTTTAACTATGTGGGTGACGGTTTGCGTGACGCACTGGATCCAAAAGACAGATAAGAATCAGTTTTGCTTTGGCTGAGCCGCATACAGGCTTCAGCCAAAGGCAAGCGTTATAAGGAAGTATTTATGAGCTTATTAGATGTCAAAGATCTACGCGTAGAATTTAAAACACAAGACGGTATCGTCACCGCGGTTAACGATCTGAACTTTTCTCTACAGCAGGGTGAAACTCTGGGGATCGTGGGCGAGTCCGGCTCCGGTAAAAGCCAGACCGTGTTCTCCATTATGGGCCTGCTGGCTAAAAACGGCATGATTAGCGGCAGCGCTAAGTTTGAAGGCCGTGAAATTCTGAATCTGCCGGAGCATGAACTTAATAAGATCCGTGCCGAGCAGATCGCGATGATTTTCCAGGATCCGATGACCTCGCTGAACCCTTACATGAAAGTGAGCGATCAGCTGATGGAAGTGCTGATGCTGCACAAAGGCATGGGCAAAACCGAAGCTTTTGAAGAAAGTGTCCGGATGCTGGAAGCGGTGAAAATTCCCGAAGCGCGCAAGCGGATCACCATGTACCCACATGAGTTTTCCGGTGGGATGCGCCAGCGGGTGATGATTGCCATGGCGCTGCTGTGCCGCCCGAAACTGCTGATTGCTGATGAGCCGACCACGGCGCTGGATGTGACCGTTCAGGCGCAGATCATGGAGCTGCTCAATGAACTGAAAAGTGATTTCAATACGGCGATCATTATGATCACCCACGATCTGGGGGTTGTTGCCGGGAGCTGTGACAAGGTGCTGGTGATGTATGCCGGTCGTACTATGGAGTACGGTAAGATCAATGAGATTTTCTATCAGCCATCACACCCGTATACCGAAGGGCTGCTGAAGGCAATTCCACGTCTGGATACCGAAGGTGAAATTCTGCCGACGATCCCGGGGAACCCGCCAAACCTACTGCGTCTACCACCGGGCTGTCCTTATCAGGAGCGTTGCCACCGGGCAACCAGCCGGTGTAAGCAAGAGGCACCGGCGCTGCAAGATTATGCAGAAGGTCGTTTACGTGCGTGTTTTTCTGATGTGGGGACGTGGTAATGGAAGCACAAAAAAACTTGTTGTTGGATATTCATGATCTGAAAGTTCATTTTGATATTGCGGCCAAGTCTGCCTGGCCGTGGACCAAGCCAACCAAACTCAAAGCGGTGGATGGTGTCGGCATTCGCCTGTATGAAGGGGAAACCCTGGGCGTGGTGGGCGAGTCGGGTTGTGGTAAGTCGACTTTTGCCCGAGCTGTGATTGGTCTGGTTGAAGCCACTGACGGTAACGTGGTGTGGCTGGGCCAGGATCTGACCAAGCTGGATCAGGTGGCGATGCGTGAGAAACGCAAAGAAATCCAGATGATTTTCCAGGATCCGTTGGCTTCGCTGAACCCGAGAATGACGGTGGGTGAGATTATAGCCGAGCCGCTGAAAGCATTTTATCCGAACATGAGTGCCGATGATGTGAAGCAGCAGGTCAAAGCGATGATGGCCAAAGTCGGTCTGCTGCCGAACGTGATTAACCGTTATCCACATGAATTTTCAGGCGGCCAGTGTCAGCGGATCGGGATTGCCCGCGCCCTGATCCTGAAGCCAAAACTGATTATTTGTGATGAGCCGGTCTCGGCGCTGGATGTTTCGATCCAGGCACAGGTGGTGAACCTGCTGAAATCATTGCAAAAGGAAATGGGCCTGAGCCTGATTTTCATCGCCCACGACTTGTCGGTCGTCAAACACATTTCAGATCGCGTTCTGGTGATGTATCTGGGCAATGCAGTGGAAATGGGCGAAGGTGAAGCCTTGTTTGCTGAGCCGAAGCACCCGTATACCAAGGCGCTGATGTCGGCTGTGCCCATTCCGGACCCGGATCTTGAGCGCAACAAGGAGATTGAGTTGCTGGAGGGGGAACTGCCATCGCCAATGAACCCGCCATCGGGTTGCGTGTTCCGGACTCGTTGCCCGCAGGCGACAGATGAGTGTGCGAAGAAAAAACCGCAACTGGAAGGCGGTGATATACACGCAGTTGCCTGTTTGAACGTTCATTAATTCAAGCCTGTGACAGGCTTTAAGCGCGGTGTAAAAACCGCGCTTTTTTTCTATTTGGGACTTTGTCAAAAAAAGTGTTATCGAGCGTCAAAAAAATAAACACGCCAGGTGTTTTTCTTTTCCTGTTGAAACCAATCTGATTTTGTCAGGTGGCGATTGGTCTCACATAGTATTGAGTGATAAAAACAAGGATTGTTTCTATGCGGTCATTATCGGTGCAGTGGAAAATTACCCTGATGGCAGGGGTTGGCCTTTTGGTCACCGTACTGGTACTCACCAGTCTTTCTTTTTACTTCTCGGCTCAAAGCCGGCAATTGGTCAGTGAGCAGTCATTTGCATCCCTTCGCGGCAAATCTCAGAGCGTGGTTCAGGCGCAAGCCGAGCGACAGGCAATTCATGTCCAGCAATATCTGGATGAAGCGACTTACCGCGCGGAAATGTTGGCGCAGAGTGTGTTGTTTTTGAAATATAACGCTGAAGAAAATTTTACCGGCAGTGAAGCACTGCGTGGTTCTATCAATGAGCTGCTCAGGCGTGCCGCGAATGATTTCCCGAATATATACGGCACTTTTGCGGTCTTTGAACCCGATGCGTTGGATGGCGAGGACAACAATTACCACAGCGCTTCCTATGTCGGTGCCAATGAGCGAGGGCGTTTTGCGCCATATTGGGCGAAGCCGGGCAGTGATGAGGCCATCCAGTTTGTCTTTTCGGAAGATGAACTCGCGCCGCAACAAGCCGTATGGTATCGCTGCAGCCTCAATAGCCAGAGCCCTTGTGTCCTGGAGCCGAAATTTGCAACGCACGGTGGTGAGGGACAACTGATCAGTACCATTACGATTCCGTTGATTGTGGATGAGGAGGCGATCGGGGTGATGGGGATCGATATTCGGCTCGATATGCTGCATTCGGTGATCAGCCAGGTTGATCAACGGATGTTTGGCGGTCGTGGCAAGGTTTCCCTGCTTAGCGAACAGGGCATGATCGTTGCCTGGGATCAGGCCAGCGAGCGTCGCGGTAGTGCGATCAGCGATGCGGATGGTCTGCCTCAAGCTATCTCGGCCTGGCTGGCGCAAGGTAATACATTGGTCGGCTGGAGTGACGATCAGCAGTGGTTGCAGGCGTTTACCCCGGTCTCTTTGGCGCAATCCTCCTGGGGTGTGGTGATTCAACTGCCGGCTGAGCAAGTGTTGGCCGAAGCCATTGCTCTGGATGCCGCGATCGCCGAGCAGCGGGCGGAATCGACCTGGATTCAGGTGGCGACCAGTGCGGTAATTGCGGTCGTCGGATTACTGGTGGTGTTGTTCTCTGCTGCCCGGCTGGTGGCGCCGATCAAGCAGGTGGCCGAGCGCCTGAAAGATATCGCCTCCGGAGAAGGGGATCTGACTCAGCGCCTCGACGTTGCGCAGCAAGATGAGGTGGGTGAGCTGGCACTATGGTTCAACCGGTTCCTCGATAAGCTGCAACATACCATGGGACAAGTGGTGAAGGCGGTCGATGAAGTGGGGGGAACTGCCAGTGAAGCGGCTCAGGTCGCCAGCAGTAGCCGGGACAGCAGCCAGGCACAGTTTAAAGAAGTGGATTTGGTGGCCACGGCGGCAGAAGAAATGGCCCAGACTGCTGAGCAAGTGGTTAACCATACTGAAACGGCAGTGGTGGCAGCAAATCAGGCGGGTGTGTCGGCGCAAGATGGCCAGCAGGTGGTGCAGTGCTCTGCTGAAGCGATGACCGCGCTGGTGTCGCGAATGGCGCATGCCGTGCCGGCGGCGCGGGCGCTGGCCAGTAACAGTGACGATATCAATCAAATCCTACAGGTAATTGCGGGGATTTCTGAGCAGACGAATCTGCTGGCGTTGAATGCGGCTATTGAGGCAGCGCGTGCCGGTGAGCAGGGGCGAGGATTTGCGGTGGTCGCCGATGAAGTCCGTCAGCTCGCCAGCCGGACCCAGGATTCGGTTGGCCAGATCCGTTCGGTGATTGAAGTGTTGCAGCAGGGCACCCAGGATGTAGTCGGGGCGATTGAAGAGGGAAGCCAGTTGGCGACTGAGACCTCGAATCAAGTCAGCCAGGCCGTCGAGAGCCTGAACCAGATCATGGATGCCGTGAAGTCAATTCAGGCGATGAATGAGCAGATCATGCATGCCGCACAGGAGCAGCAGGCAGTATCGGGTGAAGTGAACCGTAATGTGGTGAATATCCGCAACCTCAGTGAAGGGATCCTGAACCAGGCCGAAAGTTCGGCTGATATTGGTCAGCGACTGACCCGGCTGTCGACCCATCAGCAGGCGTTGGCCGGACAGTTTAAGGTGTAGCAGAGAAAAGGCGGCCCTTGGTAAATGAGGGCCGTCGTGCTTGCTTAGATGGCGAGCGCTTGTTAATCAGCCGGGTACCAATACCCTAGATTAATGAGTTGGGTGAGCAGCGCCATAAAGGCTGGGTGATCAAGCTGTTTGCCCAGGCTATCGCGACTGATCGTGTCCTGATCGCAAAGATAGGTGGCCGCATTGCTGCACTCTGGTGGCAGCTCAAACCTTTCCCCATTGATGTAGAGGATATGCGGGTACTCCGGATAGTAGAAAGCCCGCAGGCCACCCAGGCGATGAATCGTTTCCCCTTCTTCCAGGAACTGGTAAGTTTCACTGATCTGCCATGGCGGCTCAGCGGTGATAATATCTAACTCGTGGCGGTTGGCGCTCAGGTGCTCACCCATCCACTGTTTTAACAGTTCCGGATGATCCAGCAGGCTGCGCATCATGTTTTCCAGATCACAGTACTCTGAATCCAGGATTGCGCCGTAGTTCTTCCGGGCCGGTAGATCCGGGTTATGGTAGTGGACGTCGCCGATCTCATTGGCTATCACAAAATCAGCAAAGCTGCTCAGCAGCTCCTGCTTTTTCGGTGAGCGGAAACCGACGGAAAAGCTCATCGCCGTCTCAATGGCATAGCCGTCATGGGGAAACCCCGGTGGAATATACAGAATATCGCCCGGCTCAAGGATCTCATCAATGATGGGATCAAAATCCTTGATATGGCGCAGGGAAGGATGGCGAAACTCCTCTTCATAATTCTCTTTTTTCGGCCCGACCCGCCAGCGGCGTTTCCCTGAGCCCTGGACGATAAAGACATCGTACTGATCAATATGCGGCCCGACGCCGCCGCCTGGGGTGGAATAGCTGATCATCAAGTCATCGAACAGCCAGCCGGGCATCTGGCGGAACGGGGCGACCAGACGCGCGGCGCCTTCATGCCAGTGGTTGGCAGCCTGCACGGTGAAAGACCAGTTGTCCTCCGGCATGTTGTCAAAACTGAGCGGCCCGTGCTGAACATCCCAGTTCCCGCCTTGTCTGGCGATGTAGCGGGAGTCGACTTCTTCTTCCATTGCCAATCCGGCCAGCTCGTCTGGGCTGATTGGATCGACGAAGTTCTGAAAACCACCTTTGATGATGGTTGGTTTTTTTTGCCAGTATTGTGCCAGAAAGGCATCAAAGGCGAAGCTGAGTTGGTACATAAGTTCACTATTGCTAGGCGTTTGCCGCGAGTATAGCGCATTCCAGCGTTGAGATGATGGGGAAGATGCTGATTTGAAGCATGTCTGGCCACCAAAAAGCGATTGGGACTCAGTACAAGATATTCCAAGACCAGAGATGACGGTGAGAGTTGATGAGCGGGGGGATAATGAGCAGGCACGAAAAAAGAGAGGCTGAGGCGGCCTCTCAAATGAAATCCCTTTCACGTAGATATCGTCCTGGAGTGTAGTGCCTGGGGCATGCCGAAATTAATCGGCCGGTAGCTGGCGCAGCAGCGGAAACGCAGATTTTTGCTGTTCGTGACTGACGACAAATCCAATCAGTGTTCCTGTTTCTCGGTCAAAAGCCTTGGCGATATAGCCATTATCATCCCGGGTGACTTCCCATCGTGTTTGCGCGCCAGTTGTTTTTCCTGACAGGCTGAGCGGGAACCAGGGTGTTTTGGCCTTGATGAGACTGGCCGGCAGCTTGACCGATGTTGGCGTTCCCAACAGCGTTTTGGCCAATGCCATCGCCGATAGCATCGTCGGTTGCAGGAAGGCTCGGACTTTGCCGCCAAACTCGGCGCAGTCTCCCAGGGCATAAACATTCTGAGCAGAAGTGCGCAGCTGTTCATCAACGAGAATACCCTGATTGACAGCCAGGCCGGCATCATCTGCAAGCTTGATGTTTGGCTTCAGGCCCATGGCTGCGATCACGACATCCGCTTCGACATAGCTTTGATCGTCAAACTGAACAATAAGTTGTTGGTGGTGGCGATTCACCGCTTGAACTGTTGAGGGCAGTTTGACCCGGACCTGATTTTCCACCATAACCTGATATAACTCAGCGCCGAGGAAAGAAGGCAGTAGGGTTGGCATCAGGCGAGTTGCCCGATCACAAAGCGTGACTTGTTTTCCGGCGAGGGTGAGATCCATGGCAATCTCAGTACCGATCAGCCCGGCTCCAATCACCACAACGGATTGAGCGGATGCCAGACGATCCTGCTGGTTGGCATATTCAGCCAGACTGTTGAGCGTGGCAATCTCGTTCGTCGCATTGCCTTCGAAGGCCGGTACCAGCGAAGACGCACCGGTTGCCAAAACCAGTTTGGAATAGCTGATTTGATGATCTGGCAGTTTGACAATTTTGGCTTTCGTATCGATAGATTGAACTTCGGTGTAGTTCATCAGCTCAATTTGTTGTAAAGCAGCAAATTCATCCGCCGTCTGCTTAATTAAATCACCAGCGGTCTGTCTGCGGGAAAAGACATGGCTCAGCTCTGGCTTGGAATAGTCATCCCCACTGTCAGCAGTGATGACCGTTATTGGTGCTGCGATATCAAGTTTGCGGAGTGATTTCACCAGCTGGTAAGCGGCAAAGCCGCTTCCGATAATTACGATATGCTTCTCCATGTCCAGCCTCCTAAGCCAGTGGTTCAAATACTTCTTTACCAATCCCGCAGTCCGGGCAAAGGAAAGTGTCTGGCACCGCTTCCCATGAGGTACCTGGCGCGACATCCTGGTTGGGCTCGCCTTGCTCCGGGTCGTACACCCATTGGCAAACCGTACAGATCTGCTTCTGCGTCGGGCTGGCAGAGGAACAAGTTGGCTTTGTTGGTGAAGCTGCTTGGGTTGCCAGGTTTACCTGTTGGGATTGAACCGGGCTTTCACGACGTTCTTCGACAGGCGCTTGCTGAACTTCTATGGGTTGCAGCGCCCACTCGCGTGCGATCTTACGGCCATGCTCCCGGCATGCTTCAATGGCTTTACCGTCCGGGCGCCACTTCACTTTGATACCGACAGTGGTGAAAAATCCGGCATCAGTGAGGCGGGCATGGATCCGATCGACAGCACCGCCGTTCCAACCAAAACTACCAAATGCCCCGGCTTTCTTGCCTTTGAAGCGCAGGCCGGTGATTTCTTCCAGCATGCCGGCAACTTTAGGCATCATCACGTTGTTCATGGTTGAGGAGCCGACCAGGATCCCCTTGGAGCAGAAGACGTTGGCCAGAATTTCATTTTTATCATGGCGAGCGACGTTGAAGATTTTCACCGCTACCCGGGGATCGGTTTCTGTAATCCCCTGGGCAATCGCATCGGCCATCATGCGGGTATTGTTGGACATGGAGTCATAGAAGATCGTGATTTTGTCTTCCTGGTATTCACCGGCCCATTCAAGATACTTTTCAATAATTTGGACCGGATTATCACGCCAGATCACGCCATGGGATGTCGCGATCATATCGACCGGAAGGTTAAAGCCCAGTACCTCGTGGATCTTGGCTGTGACTAAGGGGCTGAAAGGCGTCAGAATGTTGGAATAATAGCGCAGGCACTGCTCCATCAGTTCGTTGTACTCAACTTCATCATTGAATAGACGCTCGTCACAATAGTGCTGGCCGAAGGCATCATTACTGAACAGAACGGCATCTTCAGTCAGGTAGGTCATCATGCTGTCCGGCCAGTGCAGCATTGGGGTCTCGATGAATACGAGTGACTTGCCGTTGCCTATATCTATGCTGTCCCCGGTTTTCACCGTATTGAAGTTCCACTCGGGGTGGTGGTGATGCCCGGTAATCGAGTCGATGGCATTTTCGGTACAGTAAATGGGGGTTTCCGGGATCTTGGACATCAGCAGCGATAGCGCGCCGGCGTGGTCCTCTTCAGCATGGTTAATGACGATCAGATCAATTTCCTTCAGGTCAATTTCTTGCTCAAGCTTCTGTACGAAGTCGTAACTGAATTTATGATCGACGGTGTCAATCAGCACGTTTTTACCTTCTCGGATAAGGTAACTGTTATAGCTGGTCCCTTTCAGAGTTTTGTACTCTGTTCCGTGGAAATCACGGATCTCCCAGTCGCGTTGGCCAACCCAGTGAATATTGCTTTTAACATGAATAGACATACAACCTACCTAAGACAACTCTTAACATGTATTTTTAATGCATGTTAAGAGTTAATGCGGAGGTGTGCAAGTAAAAAGTTGCATTAAAAATACATGTTAAATTTAATTGGTTGATTACTAAGATAATAAAGTTGATTTGGAAAAGGGGTAGATATAAAAAAGGCCAGCAAATGCTGGCCTTAATAGTATGTGTGCGAGTGCTTACAGCTTGTCGGTCAGCTTCACTGCGTCGCCGATGTAGTTCGCCGGTGTCATTGCTTTCAGGCGCACTTTTTCGTGCTCTGGCAGCTCCAAGCCGTCGATGAACTGGCGCATGCCTTCACCGTCAACACGCTTGCCTCGCGTCAACTCTTTCAGCTTCTCGTACGGCTTCTCGATGCCGTAGCGACGCATCACGGTTTGGACTGGCTCAGCCAGCACTTCCCAGTTCTGATCCAGTTCCGCTTCCAGGGCTGCCTGGTTCACTTCCAGCTTGCTGATCCCTTTCAGGGTTGAGGTGTACGCGATGATCGCATAGCCACAGCCCACACCCAGGTTACGCAGCACCGTTGAGTCCGTCAGATCACGCTGCCAGCGAGAAACTGGTAGTTTCTGTGCCAGGTGGCTGAAGATAGCGTTTGCCAGACCCAGGTTGCCTTCGGAGTTTTCAAAGTCGATTGGGTTGACTTTATGCGGCATGGTGGACGAGCCGATTTCGCCAGCAATGGTTTTTTGCTTGAAGTGACCCAGGGCAATGTAGCCCCAGACGTCGCGATCGAAGTCCAGCAGGATGGTATTGAAGCGGGCAAACGCGTCGAACAGCTCGGCAATGTAGTCGTGCGGCTCAATCTGCGTGGTATACGGGTTCCAGGTCAGACCCAGAGAAGTCACGAACTCTTCGCTGTACTGGTGCCAATCGATTTCTGGATAAGCCGACAGGTGGGCGTTGTAGTTCCCTACGGCACCGTTGATCTTACCCAGGATTTCAACCGCTTCGATCTGCTTGAACTGGCGCTCCATCCGGTAGGCCACGTTAGCCATTTCTTTACCCATAGTTGAAGGCGAAGCCGGTTGACCGTGGGTGCGAGACAGCAGCGGGACTTCACGGTATTCTGCTGCCAGCGCTTTAATCGCATCAATCACGTTGCGAACTTCCGGCAGCATCACTTTGTCACGAGCTTCATTGAGCATCAGCGCGTGAGACAGGTTGTTGATGTCTTCTGAAGTACAGGCGAAGTGAATGAATTCATTCACCGCGTGCAGTTCAGGCACTTCGGCCACTTTTTCTTTCAGGAAGTATTCCACCGCTTTCACGTCGTGGTTGGTGGTGCGCTCGATGGTTTTAATGCGTTGCGCATCTTCTTCACTAAATTCAGCAGCAATCCGATCCAGGTAGGCATTTGCTTCGGCGCTGAATGCAGGAACTTCCACGATAGCGTCCGTGGCGGCCAGTTTTTGTAGCCAGCGGATTTCAACGATAGTGCGGTATTTCAGCAGACCAAATTCACTGAAGATACTGCGTAGCGCACTTGTTTTACTTCCGTAGCGGCCGTCTACCGGGGAAACAGCAGTCAATGCTGACAGTTCCATGTTGCTCTCTCCTGATTAAAAAGGGGTTAGTCAATATCTGTTGTCGCCGTCAGGCTTCATTTTTGAATGGACGGCGGCTGTATCAGGTGCCGCTGATAATCGGGCGGCACCCGGGGTGTACTTAGTTTCGGGCGAGCAATATTTTTGCCTGCTCCATCATTTGTTTGCGGCCAAAAATCAAGTGGCGGCGTTTGCCGCCGACCTGGCGCCACAATACGGCACCGCGTACGGCGGCCAGCAGCAAGGCACGGACTTTGTGCTGCACACTCGGCTGTTGCAGGTGCGCCGGTGTGCCAGTGACCTGGATCCGTGGTCCGAGCGGGCTGATGGTGTCGAGGTAAATACTGGCCAGATTACTGATCATCTGCTCTTCCATCAGCTCGAAGTGATCCAGCTGACGCTTGGCGGTCTCAATCCTATCCCCCAGTTGTGCCAAGCTGTCACGGCGCCCGGACAGTTTTCGCTCCAGTGCCATCACACTGACCAGGTAACGGGTTAACTCATTACCGGATGGCGTGCTGTCAATTTCAGACGCTAAGGTTTCCAGACCCAACCGCAGGTTGGCTTCATTGCCGTAAATCTCAATGGTATTGCTCGGGTCGGTGACCACGATGCTATTGAGGCAGGTTTCCAGTGCATCACGGTCACACTGACCGTCACGGGCAACGTTCTGAACGAGTTTTACGGCCTGGCAGATCCCGGCAAACGCAATGGTACGGTCATATACACTTTGTGCCACGGGTGACAACTCCCTTTATATCCCTTTAGATTCTCTGCTCAATAATACCACCACCCAGGCAAACGTCGCCGCTGTAGAAGACAGCAGACTGACCCGGTGTGACAGCAACTTGAGGTTCGTCAAAGATCACTTTAATGTTTTCATCATCAATCGGGATGATGGTACATGGAATATCCTGCTGACGGTAACGGGTTTTGACCGTACATTGAAGCGGCTCGCGGATCGGCTGACGATCGACCCAGTGCAGCTGCGACGCGACCAGCCCTTCGGATTTCAGGCGCGGGTGATCTTTACCCTGGCCGACAATCAGCTGGTTGCGCGCGACATCTTTGTCCACCACATACCAAGCCTCTTCCAGGCCGTTGCCACCTTTCTGGCCACCGATATGCAGGCCTTTCCGCTGACCCAGGGTGTGGTACATCAGGCCCTGGTGCTGACCAATCACTTTCCCTTCGTCCGCCGTCACAATGTCGCCTGGCTGCGCAGGTAAGTACTTGCTCAGGAAGTCGGTAAATTTGCGCTCGCCGATAAAGCAGATCCCGGTGGAATCTTTCTTCTTGGCCGTTACCAGGCCTTGCTCTTCGGCAATGCGGCGCACTTCCGGTTTTTCCAGTTCGCCGACCGGGAACAGGCTACGGGCAATCTGATCGTGGCTCAGGGTATAGAGGAAATAACTCTGGTCTTTGTTGTTGTCCAGGCCACGCAGCATTTTCGGCTGCTCGCCTTCGGCGGTCGGGAATGTCCGGCGCGTGTAGTGACCCATGGCGATATAGTCGGCTTCCAGAACTTCATCCGCAAACTCAAGGAAGGCTTTGAACTTAATTTCTTTGTTACAAAGAATGTCAGGGTTCGGGGTACGGCCAGCTTTGTACTCGGCGAGGAAGTACTCAAAGACATTGTCCCAGTACTCGGCAGCAAAGTTGATGGTATGCAGCGGGATACCGAGTTTGTCACATACAGCTTGGGCGTCGGCAAGATCTTCCGCCGCAGAGCAGTACTCTTCGGTATCATCTTCTTCCCAGTTTTTCATGAACAGGCCTTCGACCTGGTAACCCTGCTGCAGCAACAGGTAAGCCGAGACAGAGGAATCAACGCCGCCGGACATGCCGACAATGACTTTTTTCTGGCTGTTATCTGACATATTTCTCTTCAGTCGTTACTAGTGATAAGAGCGTAATTCTAACAGAAAGCACCAACGCGAAACAGAGCGAGAGCCATATCACACTTTAATAATTTTATCGTCTTTCTTCCCCGGTGACCCAATCAGAGAACCCTGTTCCCCTTTCGTGACTGAAGGCTGCATGAACCCTGAATAAAATCTGGTTTCTGAAGCTTGTCAAACATTACGCAAACGTTTGCTTTTGGGCGAATGATAAAGGATGTGCACAGGAATGTGTAGTGTTTTTTGTTTGTCCTGCGGGAAAATCACTGGGTGCCGATAACCACACTGTCAGATGTCGTCACCCAGCGGGGGAGGGCTGAAGATTAAGCGCTCGATGCCAGAGTGACTTCCCGCCACTCACCCGGCGCCAGTCCGTCGACCTGCCAGTCTGCCATCTGGTAGCGGATCAGGCGCAGGGTCGGAAAACCGATGTGGGCAGTCATCCGGCGTACCTGGCGGTTACGTCCTTCTTTGAGGGTGATGGCCAGCCAGGTCGTCGGGATATTCTTGCGCTCCCGAATTGGCGGATTCCGCTCCCAGACGTTTGGCGCTGCGATCACTTCCACATCGGCCGGCAGAGTCGGGCCGTCCTTGAGCGTCACTCCACGGCGCAGGCGTTCCAAATCGGTGTCTTCAGGCGCCCCTTCCACCTGGACCCAGTAGGTTTTGGGTTGTTTTGATTTTGGCTGGGTCAGCCTGGCTTGCAGGACGCCATCATTGGTGAGTACCAGTAATCCTTCACTGTCTTTATCCAGTCGCCCGGCCGGATAGACGTCTTTGACCGGGATGAAATCGGCCAGTGTTTTATCCCCTGGTTCTCCGCTGAACTGGGTTAAAACGTTATAAGGTTTGTTAAATAAAATGATCTTTCTCGGCCCGCGCGGGCGTTTTGGCTGATTAAGTTTTCTTGACGACCGACGCTCATTCTTGAAACGTTTAGGTTGACGGGCAGCGGTGTTTGGCTTCATAAATAGCGTGCTTAGTGCGGATAGTGACATTGAACTGCCTATTATACGCGAAAATGAACCCGATTGGCGTATCGACAAAATTTCAAGTATGATTTGCGCGCATCTTACAAAAAGATAACAAATGGACGCTAGGAGATTTAAATGGATAGTAAAGTAGTAGTACCAGTTGAAGGTCAAAAAATTTCTGTTGATGCAGAAGGTAAACTGGTCGTTCCTAACAACCCAGTTATCCCTTATATCGAAGGGGATGGCATTGGTGTTGATGTAAGCCCTGCAATGATCAAAGTGGTTGATGCGGCTGTCGAGAAAGCTTACGGCGGTGACCGTAAGATTGAGTGGATGGAAATCTACACCGGTGAGAAATCAACTCAGGTTTACGGTGAAGATGCCTGGCTTCCGCAAGAGACCCTGGATTTTATCCGCGAATACAAAGTCGCTATCAAAGGCCCATTGACGACGCCGGTCGGCGGCGGTATCCGTTCTCTGAACGTTGCCCTGCGTCAGGAACTTGATCTATATATCTGTGCCCGTCCGGTCCGTTACTTCGACGGCGTACCAAGCCCGCTGAAACAACCTGAACTGACCGATATGGTGATCTACCGTGAAAACTCGGAAGACATCTATGCCGGTGTTGAATTCCAGGCCGGCACTGCTGAAGCAGACAAAGTGATTAAATTCCTGCAAGACGAAATGGGCGCGACGAAGATCCGTTTCCCACAACAGTGTGGTGTCGGGATCAAGCCTGTATCTGAGGAAGGCACGAAACGTCTGGTTCGCGCTGCCCTGCAGTACACCATTGACAACGACCGTGATTCTCTGACACTGGTTCACAAAGGCAACATCATGAAGTTCACCGAAGGTGCCTTCAAAGACTGGGGCTATGAAGTTGCGGCTGAGTTTGGTGCCGAGCTGCTGGACGGTGGCCCATGGATGACGCTGAAGAATCCAAAGACTGGCAAAGAAATCATTATCAAAGACAGCATCGCGGATGCATTCTTGCAGCAAATCCTGCTGCGTCCGGCTGAGTACGATGTGATTGCAACCATGAACCTGAACGGCGACTACATCTCTGATGCGCTGGCTGCACAGGTCGGTGGTATCGGTATTGCACCGGGTGCCAACATCGGTGACGGTGTTGCCTTGTTCGAAGCCACGCACGGCACGGCACCTAAGTATGCCGGCCAGGATAAAGTGAACCCGGGTTCTCTGATCCTGTCTGCTGAAATGATGCTGCGTCATATGGGCTGGACTGAAGCAGCCGACCTGATTATCGCTGCAATGGAAGGTGCCATCCGCAACAAGACTGTGACTTACGATTTCGAGCGTCAGATGGATGGCGCAACGCTGCGTAAGTGTTCTGAGTTTGCTGACGACATGATCGAGCAAATGAAGTAATCGCCCTTTAGCGGCAAAGCTCAAGGCTCAGCATTCGCTGGGCCTTTTTATTTGGGCGATATTTTGACAATTGCTAATCGTCTTCACTGTTTCGGTGGCGACGGATATGCACCTGCGCGGTTTTGGCTTATCATTGTAGAGAAGTCGGGGAATTGTAGAGAAGCTGGATATTAGCAAAGCAGCGGCGCGGGCGGTGATGCGTTCTGGTTGATAAAACTGGCACGGCTAATCGATATCGCAGGCGGGTTACAGTCGGTTGGAATAAAAAGGTGAGCGCCGCTCACCTTCATGTTCGTAGGAAAGAAGCCGAGCGTGGTTTACTTTGCGACGTCCATCTCGACTGGGACTATCTCTTTGGCATGGAAACCTTTTGGACCCGACTCAACGGTGTAGTTGACTTGTTGGCCAGCTTTCAGAGTGCGGTATCCATCCATCTGGATAGTTGAATAGTGTGCAAAGATATCGCCTTCGCCCTCTTCCGGGCAGATAAAACCGAAACCTTTGGCGTTATTGAACCATTTAACTGTACCTGTTGCCATGCTATACATCCCTCTTTGCATTCAAGTTCCATTTTGCATCAGTATCCAGACCATTTTTATCATGACTTGAATACTAATGCTAATTTGATGCAGATTATATCTACTACAGGTTACACTCTAGTAAAAAGAGCTAGACAGTCAAGTGCATATTGTAACATTTTCATAAAAACTCGGTTTGTATCGAAGATGTTGTAGCAAGCACGTAAACAAATGGCTAAGATGAAACTATGAGCAAGCTATATGAATGGATTATACCGGAGTCAGACGTACAGGAAGAGGAGAAGACTCAGGTAAAACCGCCATCGATGTATAAAGTAATTCTGAATAATGATGATTACACACCGATGGATTTTGTGATAGAAGTGTTACAGAAGTTCTTCTCCATGGACTTGGAGAAAGCAACACAGTTGATGCTTACTGTGCATTATGAAGGGAAAGCAATTTGTGGAACCTTTACCGCTGAAGTCGCCGAGACGAAGGTGGCACAAGTGATGATGTATGCGAGGGAGCATGAACATCCGCTACTGTGTACGATGGAAAAAGCTTAATTTTTCCGGCACACCATTATGAGTGGTATTTAGGGGAGGTGCCTTATGCTAAACAAAGAACTTGAAGCGAGCTTGAACGGTGCATTCGCCAGGGCGAGAGAAAAGCGCCATGAATTTATGACCGTTGAGCATCTGCTCCTGGCGTTGCTGGAGAACGCCGCAGCGCAAGAGGCACTGCTTGCTTGTCGTGCAGAGCTGGATACGTTACGGAAAGAACTCGATTCCTTCATTGAACAGACAACCCCATTGATCCCGGCCGATGATGAAAGCCGGGAAACCCAACCGACGCTGAGCTTCCAGCGAGTGCTGCAGCGTGCGGTTTTCCATGTCCAGTCTTCCGGCCGCAGCGAAGTGACCGGTGCCAATGTTCTGGTCGCCATTTTCAGCGAGCAAGAATCACATGCCGCCTACCTGCTGAAGAAGAGTGATATCAGCCGTTTGGATGTCGTGAATTTTATTTCTCACGGCACGGTAAAAGACAGCGACAACGATGATCTCAATGGCTCAGATGTCGGCGGTGACGAAGCGCGCGCTGAACAAAACAATGAAGACAAGCTGGAAAACTTTGCCATTAACCTTAACCAGTTGGCCCGTGCGGGCGGGATTGACCCGCTGATTGGACGGGATAATGAGCTGGAGCGAACCGTTCAGGTCTTGTGCCGCCGCCGGAAGAATAATCCGCTGCTGGTAGGGGAAGCCGGGGTCGGCAAAACAGCGATAGCGGAAGGCCTGGCGTGGCGCATTGTGGAAGGCCAGGTACCGGATATCATCAAAGATTGCGTAATTTATTCACTGGATATCGGCTCATTGCTGGCCGGCACCAAGTATCGGGGTGATTTTGAAAAACGCTTCAAAGGTATTTTGAAGCAGTTGGAGAAAGAAGATCACGCGATCCTGTTTATCGATGAAATCCACACCATCATCGGTGCCGGGGCGGCATCGGGGGGGCAGGTGGATGCTGCGAACCTGATCAAGCCGTTGCTCAGTAGCGGTAAGATCCGTTGCATGGGTTCAACCACCTACCAGGAATACAGCAATATTTTCGAGAAAGAGCGGGCATTATCTCGTCGCTTCCAGAAAATCGATATTATTGAGCCATCTCTGGATGATACCACCAAGATCCTGATGGGGCTGAAGCCGAAATACGAAGCACACCATGAAGTGCGCTTTACCAATAAGGCCATCCGTGCAGCAGTTGAGCTGTCGGCAAAATATATCAATGAGCGCCATCTGCCGGATAAGGCGATTGATGTGATTGATGAGGCCGGGGCGCGCTGTCGTCTGGCACCAGCCAGCAAGCGGAAGAAAACAGTCAATGTCAGCGATATTGAGTCGATGATTGCCAAAATGGCCCGTATTCCGGAGAAATCGGTCTCTTCCAGTGATCGTGATGTGCTGCAAAAGCTCGACAGCAAACTGAAGATGCTGGTGTTTGGTCAGGATCCGGCGATTGATGTGCTGACTGAGGCCATCAAGCTGAGCCGTGCCGGACTGGGTGCCGAGAATAAACCTGTGGGTTCATTCCTGTTCGCCGGCCCGACCGGGGTCGGGAAGACTGAGGTAACGGTGCAGTTGGCACGTACTCTGGGGATTGACCTGCTGCGTTTTGACATGTCCGAGTACATGGAGCGCCATACAGTCAGCCGACTGATCGGTGCGCCTCCGGGCTATGTTGGCTATGATCAGGGCGGCCTGTTGACGGATGCAGTGATCAAGAGCCCGCACTCTGTCGTGCTGCTGGATGAAATTGAGAAAGCGCACCCGGATGTGTTTAATCTGCTGTTGCAGGTGATGGATAACGGGACACTGACGGATAACAATGGTCGCAAGGCCGATTTCCGTAACGTGATCCTGGTGATGACCACCAATGCCGGGGTCACGGAAACGGTCCGTAAGTCGATCGGCCTGATCCAGCAGGATCACAGCTCTGATGCGATGGGGGAAATCAAACGTGTCTTTACGCCTGAGTTCCGCAATCGTCTGGATGGCATCATCTGGTTTAACCATTTGGAGAAAGATGTGATTGCACAGGTCGTCGACAAGTTCATTGTTGAGCTGCAGGCACAGCTGGATGCCCGGGGCGTGTCAATGGAAGTTTCTTCTGCGGCGCGTGAGTGGTTGGCCAATAAAGGTTACGACAAATCGATGGGTGCCCGCCCAATGGCGCGAGTCATCCAGGACAACCTGAAAAAACCGATGGCGAACGAGCTGTTGTTCGGTTGCCTCATCAACGGCGGCTCGGTCCGGGTTGATCTGGTTGACGATAAGCTCGATTTCCAATTCAGCAGTGAAATGGAACCGGCGCACTAGCCGTTGAGCTAAAGACGATGAAAAAAGCCGCTTCAATAGCGGCTTTTTTATGTAACGTTGCATAAATAAAACCCGGCCTGAGCCGGGTTTTATTTGCATTCTTTAATCTTATACCAATCAAAGTAAGTAAGTGTTCAGAAATAGCGCAGGAAAAATGTTTGAGAACAAGGCAGAATTTTTTGATAAGTAGTTATTCTACAATCAAAAATTCTAACGCAGTTATCGAGCATTTGAACAAGCTAGGATGACCAGTTATTTACTGCGATTGGTATTATATAAGATTAACGCGCGCGGAAGACGATACGGCCTTTGGTCAGGTCGTATGGAGTCAGCTCCACAGTCACCTTATCACCAGTCAGAATACGGATGTAGTTCTTGCGCATTTTACCAGAGATGTGCGCGGTAACGACGTGACCGTTCTCCAGCTCAACACGGAACATAGTATTCGGTAGTGTATCAAGTACAGTACCTTGCATTTCAATTACGTCTTCTTTTGCCATTGAATCCTCTTAGGCTACCAGCCATGCTTCTGATCGGGCCGGATGATGCCTTGAAACTGTTTAAGTGTAAAGTTTAGGCCGCAATTTTACCCTTGCTTCCGTGCTTTGTCAGCTACTGTTCGGTATTTTCTACCCATTAATCGTAGATAGTCATGGCGATGGGCTACTTCCAGTGCCCGTCGTGTAATTTTTGATGGGGTTTAAAGCGCACTTTATAGTTCATGGCTTTACAGGCATCAATCTGATAACCGGGATATAGCCACGCCCGTTCGGTTTGTCGGGCATACTGAATTTGAAAGAGTACACATAAGGTGCCAAGCGAGAGCGGGGAATCCGGGTCAAAAAAACTGTACACGGCACTGAGCGCATCGTTGAACATGTCGGTCACGGCAATGGCAATGAGTCGTTCCTGATCGTAGACGTGCAAGAACAGTGTATCCATCCACGCCGCGGTACAAAAGTCGTAAAACTGCTCTTTATTGGCCGGATACATAGTCCCGTTCGCATGGCGAAGCCGGATATATTTCTCGTACAGGGTAAACCAGTTTTCATCCAGCGTTGGCTTAAATTCCCAGCGTAGTGTCTTCATCTGGTTGAGCTGACGCTTCTGGCTCTTTGACGGCTGAAAGTGGCGGCAGTCGATCCGCAGGGGGGTACATGCCTGACACAGGCGGCACATCGGGCGGTAGACGGCGCTGCCACTGCGCCGGTAGCCCGAAGCCAGTAACAGCCCATAGCCTTCCGGGGTTAACCAATGGTGATCCATCACAACGCCCAGTTGCTCCTGCGCTTCGGGTAAATAATTACAGCTCGAGGTCGGCGTCAGCCCGATCCGAAGGGATAGATTACGATAACTGGTCATGTGTCGCCTGATGTAGTACCTGAGGTTGGTAACAGCCTTTTTTGAGTATGGCATCTCTTTGGCTGTGTAAATGTTGCATAAATGGAGAACGCTTGAGTTCGACTGCACCCAGCGAAGCTAGGTGGTCGTTCATGATCTGACAGTCAATCAGTGAGCCGCCATGGGCGGTGAAATGCTCGCAAAACAGCCACAGCGCAATCTTTGAGGCATTGTCCGCGAGGGAGAACATTGATTCGCCGCAAAACACGCTGCCGACTTGCACGCCGTACAGGCCGCCGACCAGTTGTTCTTGATGCCATACTTCCACCGAGTGGCAGAAACCCAGATGGTGTAATTGCTGATAAGCCTGCATCATATCGCGGGTGATCCAGGTTTGCTCAGGGCCGCGACTGTCACCGCAAAGCCGGATCACTTCCGGGCAGGCATGGTTCAGGGTGACTCGATACCCTGATTTTCGCAGGAACTTGCGCAGGCTCTTGCTGGGTTTAAACTGCGCCGGCAGAAACACGGCTCTGGGAGCCGGACTCCACCATAAAATTGGCTCACCTTCGGAGTACCAGGGAAATATCCCCTGGCGATAGGCGGCAACCAACCGCTCCGGCCGCAAATCGCCGCCAAAGGCTAACAAGCCGTTGGGCTCGTCCAGGGCGGTTTCAATCACGGGAAATTGTGTGGTGGCCGGGTCCAGCTCCGGCAGATAGATAGCCATAATGTTGTCGATGTGGGTATGCGAGGCGAAAATGAGAATATAACGTACTGGGGAAATTATATGATGAGAAAAAAATTATTGTTACTGTTATTGCCCTGGATATTACTGCCTTTGCTGGCATTCGCTGGTCCCTATCAGCGTAATCAAGCGCGCCCGGTCGAACGGGTTGTCTTCGGGGAGGTGACATCTGTTCGCTATATCACCCAGCAGGAAATTGATGCATCTGAGCGTCGCGGCTGGGAAACACTGTTGGGGGGCGTCATTGGCGGCTTAATCGGCAACCAGTTCGGCAGCGGCGCCGGGCGAGAAGTGGCTACTGCCGCCGGGGTTATGGCGGGTGCGGCACTGGCTCATCAGCGTCAGCCCCGGCAGGCACTGGTTCACTATCAGCTGGTGGAGCTGCTGATACAAACCGAAGACGGGCGGCTGATTGATGTGATCCAGGATGTGGATCCGAAGATGTTGTTTCAGCGCGGCGACCGGATCCGGATCCTCTATTTCCGTGACGGCGTGCGGGTCGATAAAACGTTCTGACGATTGCTTGGGCAAGGGAGCTGTCAATAAACGTTCGCCTGGATCCTCAGTTGTGGACGACAGGCATGAAAAAAGCGAAAGGCCGGGCCTTTCGCTTTTTGATTGATGGTGTCACGCATGAGACGGCAGTGCGGTTAAATCCGCTTACATAACTCAGCGTACCGGCCGCCTTGGGCCAGAAGCTCGTCGTGCTTGCCTCGCTCGATGATGGCGCCTTCGTCCATCAGGCAGATTTGGTTCATCTGCTCCAGGCCAACCAGGCGGTGGGTAATAAACAGCACGGTTTTATCCTTGGCGTGCTCGAGCAGCAGGTTGATAATTTGCTGCTCGGTGCGGCGGTCAAGCCCTTCGGTCGGCTCATCCATCAGCAGGATTGGGGCGTCGTGCAGCAAGGCGCGAGCGATTCCGATCCGGCGGCGTTCCCCCCCAGAAATCTGACGACCACCGTCACCCAGCCAGGTATCCAGACCCTGGCCGTCCAGCAGGGTGCTCAGACCAACCTGCTTCAGCACCGCTTCAAATTCTTCGTCCGTGCCATCCGGCTTCGCCAGCAGCAGGTTTTCACGCAGCGGGCCGTTGAAGACATCAACACGCTGGCTGACCACAGTGATCGACTCGCGCAGCGCTTTCTCTTGCCAGCTCGGCAGCGCGACGCCATCGATGCTGATGCTGCCTTGCTGCGGATCCCAGTTGCGGGTCAGCAGTTGAAGCAGCGTCGATTTGCCGCAGCCGGTCCGGCCGAGCAGGGCCAGCTTTTCGCCTTGCTTGAGGGTAAGCGAGACATCGCGCAACACAGGTTGATCGCTGCCGTAATAGGTATAACTGACATGATCAATCAGAATATCGCCTCGGGCACGCACAGAGTGGCCCTGGGGATCAAACGGCGTGTCCGGCTCAGCCTGGATAATTTCGTTCAGACGCCGGGCAGAGGTCAGGGTCTGGCCCAGGTACTGGAAGGCACCGGCCACCGGCATCATGATCTCGACGCTGGCCATGGTGGCAAAGGCAACCATGGCGATAAACGGATCGGGGCCACTGCCGCCAACACCGTCTGCCGCCAGCCAGAGGATCAGGACCAACGCCCAGCCGGTTGCTGCAACGAGCACCGCATTCGCCAGGCCTGTCAGGCTGGCCATTTTCCGTTGTGCCAGCAGCAGCTCATCCTGTTGCGCCAGTGCCTGCTGGCGGTAACGCGCTTCGGCATTAAACAGCAGTAGCTCGGCATGGCCTTGGATCCAGTCCAGCAGCTTGATCCGGTAGTTGGCTTTGGCATAGGTCAGGGACTCACCATTGGTTTTGCCAAGGCGGTAGAACACCACCGGCAAGGTGAACATCAACGCCAGCAGGATAAAGCCCAGGGTCAGACCAATCGTCGGATCAAACCAAGCCAGGAAACCTGTGATCGCTACGAGGCCGATGACCCCGATGATCAGTGGGCTGACCAGACGCAGGTAGACATGATCCATCGCATCAACATCGGCCACCAGGCGGTTGAGCAGATCGGCATCACGCAGGTTAGCCTGGCGCCCCGGGATCAAGGGTGCCAGTTTGCGGAAGAAGAACAGTCGCAGATCGGCCAGCAGTTTGAAGGTAGCGTTGTGGCTCACCACGCGCTCACCCCAGCGGCCGGCAGTCCGGGCCATGGAGAAACCGCGCACCCCGGCACCCGGCAGCATGTAGTTGAAGGTTTCCCGGGCAATGGTCAGGCCGGCAACAGCAGAAGCGGCAATAAACCAACCGGACAGGGTCAACAGACTCAGGGCGGACAGCAGGGTTGCCAGACCCAGCAGCATGCCCAGCGTCAGGCCGAACCAGTGCTTGCGGTAGAGTTTCAGGTAAGGGATTAAATCACGCATCGAGATCCCTCTTATCAGTGTGAGCCAGCATATCGGCCAGCAGGCCGTGGTGGCGAATTTCATCAAAAGGACCGTTCTGAACCAGCTGGCCGTTCTCCATCACCAGAACGCGGTCCATGGTGGCCAGTTGATCCAGGCGGTGGCTGACCATCAGGGTCGTCTGGCCCTGCACGGCGACCGACAGGCTTTCCAGCACCAGGTGCTCACTGTTGGCGTCCAGGCTTGCTGTCGGCTCATCCAGCAACCAGAACGCGCCGTTTTGCAGCATGGCACGGGCCACGGCAATCCGTTGGGCTTGACCGACCGACAAACCACCGGCGCGATCACCAACCTGATGTTGATAGCCTTTTTCCAGGCGGCGGATAAATTCATCGGCATAGGCCTGCTGTGCCACCTGGGTGACATGTTCTTCCGTCGCCAGCGGGTTACCCAGGGTGATGTTGTCTCGCACGGTGCCGTGAACCAGCAGCGGGTTTTGCCCGACCCAACTGATAGTCTGGCGCCACTCACTATGATCGAGTTGGTTGAGCTCGATGCCGTTGATGGTCAGGCTGCCGCGATACGGCAAAAAGCCGAGCAGGGCATTGAGCAGGCTGGTTTTACCGGCGCCGCTCGGGCCGACCAGGGCAATGTGTTCATGCGGATTCATTTCAAAAGTGAGCGGACCGGCCAGCACCTGGCCTTGCGGGCTCAGTACTTCCAGATCACGGGCGCAGATCTGAATGGTTTCCGGTGACGGCAGCTCGGTATCGCCCTTGCTCATTTCATCGGCTTCGGCATTGAGAAATTCGACGATGGACTCGGCGGCACCAATCGCGGAGGCCTTGGCGTGGTAGAAAGTGCCCAGATCACGCAGCGGCTGGTAGAACTCAGGGGCCAGCACCAACACAAACAGGCCGGTAAACAGGGTCAAGGGGACGCCGTAATGGCCAAAGTTCAGCTCGCCGATGAAGGCAAAACCAAAGTACACCGCGACCAGGGCAACGGAAATTGCAGAGAAAAACTCCAGTACCGCGGAAGAGAGGAAAGCCAGGCGTAGCACTTCCATGGTGCGCTTGCGCAAGACATGGGAGGCTGCGTGGAGGTTCTCGGCTTCGGCTTCGGTGCGGTTAAACAGGCGCAGGGTTGCCAAGCCCTGAAGACGGTCATAGAAATGCCCGGACAGACGTTGCAACGCCTTGAAGTTACGCCGGTTGGCATCGGCAGCTCCCAGGCCGACCAGGGCCATGAAGATTGGCACCAGCGGCGCGGTGATTAGAAAAATCAGGCCGGCCGCCCAGTTGAGCGGGAAGACGGCGACCAGGATGATCAGCGGCACCAGTACGGCAATCGACATTTGCGGGATATAGCGGGAGAAGAAATCCTGCATTTCCTCGACCTGCTCCAGCACCAGGCTGGCCCAGGCACCGGCGGGCTTGCCCTTGATATATGCCGGTCCCAGCTTGTGCAGGCGATTGAGGATCAACTGGCGGATATGAAGGCGGATCTGCTCGCCGCAGCGGTATCCGAAAATCTCCCGTCCCCAGCTACAGGCCGCACGCAGCCCGACAATGACAATGAGGCTGATAAAATGGCTGACCAGTTCGGCTTTGTCGGTGTGCTCGATAATCAGCTGGTGAAGAATGTGAGCCAGCAGCGCAGCCTGGCCGACTAACAGCAATCCCGAAAGAAACCCGAGTCCGACGCTCAGCATCAGCCAGCGTTTGGCGAGTTTGCTTTGTGACTTTAACCATTTGGTTAAGTCGCGTTGTTTTTGTTTATCCATAAGATATCTTGAGCTGCATGTTGCAACGCGCAGAAATGAAGAAGGCTAAAAACAACCGCTGCCAGAAGGCAGCGGTCGGACATCAATGATTATTGTTCTTCGAGTGCGTCAAGGAAACGCTCGGCATCCAGGGCTGCCATACAGCCTGTGCCGGCAGAAGTGATGGCCTGACGGTAGGTATGATCCATCACATCACCGGCAGCAAAAATGCCGGCGACGCTGGTTTGCGTCGCATTGCCTTCGGTGCCGGACTGGACTTTAATGTAGCCGTTGGCCATCTCCAGCTGACCTTCGAAAATGTCGGTGTTCGGCTGGTGGCCGATGGCGATGAACGCCCCCATCACCTCCAGGGTTTCAGTGGCGTCCGATTGCGTATCTTTGATCCGCACGGCAGTGACGCCCATGTCATCACCCAGCACTTCATCCAGCACGCGGTCGGTGTGAAGAATGATGTTGCCGTTTTCCACTTTGTCCATCAAGCGCTTGATCAGGATCTTCTCAGAGCGGAACGTGTCACGGCGGTGGATCAGATGCACTTCTGAAGCGATGTTGGACAGGTACAGGGCTTCCTCAACTGCTGTGTTGCCGCCGCCGACGACCGCGACCTTCTGGTTGCGGTAGAAGAAACCGTCACATGTGGCACAGGCGGAGACGCCGCGACCTTTAAAGTTCTCTTCTGATTCCAGACCCAGGTACTTGGCCGAGGCACCGGTGGCAATGATCAGGGCGTCACAGGTATATTCGCCGCTGTCGCCTTTGAGACGGAATGGACGCTGGCTGAAGTCGGTTTCGTTGATGTGGTCGAAGATAATTTCAGTGTCGAATTTTTCAGCGTGGGCCTTCATACGCTCCATCAGGGCCGGGCCTGTCAGGCCTTCCGCATCACCTGGCCAGTTTTCCACTTCGGTTGTGGTTGTCAGCTGACCGCCTTGTTGCATCCCGGTCACCATCACCGGGTTAAGATTCGCGCGCGCAGCATAGACAGCAGCCGTATAGCCGGCAGGACCAGAACCAAGGATGAGCAGTTTACAATGTCTTACGTTACTCATTACTTCTCCAGGCTGAATGAGAATTTGTCATATAGAAGACTGATTGTAGGTAAATTGAAGACGTAAAGAAAGAGCTCGGTGCTCAGGCAGGCTCCCCGGCGTGGGCCAGGGAGGGAAAGCGGCAGGAATTAATGCATACTGATGGCAACTTCAGGATCGGTATAATGCAGCTCAAAGGCTTCGGCCACCTCTTTACAGGTGACTTTGCCGTAGATCACATTCAGCCCCGCCAGAAAGCCCGGATCGCCCAGTAGCGCCTTTTTATAGCCTTGTCCGGCTAATTTAATGACATAGGGCAGGGTGGCGTTGTTCAGGGCGAAGGCAGACGTTCGGGCGACGGCGCCGGGCATATTTGCCACACAGTAGTGCACCACATCATCGACAATATAAGTCGGCTCGGTATGGGTGGTTGGGTGGGAGGTCTCGAAGCAACCGCCCTGATCAATCGCGACATCGACCAGTGCCGAGCCCGGTTTCATCTGTTTTACATGCTCAGCGGTGATAAGTTTTGGTGCGGCGGCACCCGGGATCAGCACCGCACCAATAATGATGTCGGCTTCCGGCACTAACCGATCGATGATTTCGTTGGTGGAATAGATCACCTTGGCTCTGCCTTGAAACTCAATGTCCAGCGCCCGCAGGGTATCTAAGCTGCGATCAAGAATGGTGACATCCGCCCGCATTCCGACGGCCATCCGGGCCGCATTGGAGCCGACCACGCCGCCGCCGAGAATGGTGACTTTAGCCGGTTCGACGCCGGGGACGCCGCTCAGCAGCAGCCCGCGACCGCCACTCGAGTTCTCCAGTGCCTGGGCACCGGCCTGGATCGACATGCGGCCGGCGACCTCGGACATCGGCGCCAACAGGGGTAATCTGCCGCGGGCATCGGTGACGGTTTCATAGGCAATACAGACGGCTTTGCTGTCAATCAGGTCTTTAGTTTGTGGTAAATCTGGGGCAAGATGCAGATAGGTGAATAAAATCTGGCCCTCACGAAGCATAGCTCGTTCTTCTGCCTGGGGCTCTTTTACTTTAACAATCATCTCTGATCTGGTAAAAACTTCTTTAGCAGTCGAAATAATTGTAGCGCCAGCAGTTTGATAATCTGAATCTGATAGCCCGATCCCGACACCGGCTTGGGTTTCGACCAGGACCTGATGGCCTAATGAAACGAGCTCGCGAACACTGCTGGTGACCAGTCCGACGCGGTATTCGTGGTTTTTGATTTCTTTGGGAACACCAATGATCATCCTGCATCTCCTTGGCTTGATAGAATGAATAGCTATTGACAAGGTTATAATTGCGGATCTATTGGCAGTATAGTTTGACTATCAGAGTATTGGATTCTAAATATTAGAAAGTTGTAGTATATTTTTTTGCAAGGAAGTAAGAAGGTGGAATAAAAAATGGTAGATACCAAGAAGAAACCATCCAAGGAATTGGATAGAATTGACCGTAACATATTGAATGAACTGCAAAAAGACGGTCGCATTTCAAATGTTGAGCTGTCTAAGCGAGTAGGTCTGTCGCCGACGCCATGTCTCGAGCGTGTACGTCGTCTGGAGCGTCAGGGCTACATCAGCGGCTATACGGCACTCTTAAATCCGCAATTCCTTGATGCATCACTGCTGGTGTTTGTTGAAATTACCCTCAACCGTGGTGCCCCGGATGTGTTCGAGCAATTTAATAAGTCGGTTCAGGAGCTGGAAGATATTCAGGAATGCCACCTGGTTTCCGGTGACTTCGACTACTTGCTCAAAACACGGGTATCGGATATGTCGGCGTACCGTAAGCTGCTGGGTGAAACTCTGCTGCGCCTGCCAGGGGTCAACGACACCCGTACCTATGTGGTGATGGAAGAAGTCAAGCAAACCAATAACCTGGTGATCAAAACACGTTAATCACGGCAGTTGTCGTTGTACGTGGATTGCATTGTCAAGCGGCTCTGGCCGCTTGACTTGTTTCCCCCGGCCTCCCGAGCACCGTCTGCTCAAAATTCAGTCGCTTATCATGTCAAATTAACATGGCGATGAATATTTCTCGGAACAACCCCGCTACAATAGGACCTCGCCCGTGGCGACAGAGTCGCCTGATAGTGCTTTGCTCCCAGTTTTGCCTGATGTGTCAAAAAAGGGCGGCAAGTAGTATAAGATAGGGCAAGAATTTCAACCGATTCAACCCGGCAGGGCTTCTGCGGTTCACCGTGGAGGACTGTTGGTCTTGCAAAGAAGAATAAGCGTAACACCGGAGTGTTTTTTGAGGAAAGTAAAAGGCAAGCAGCCTAGAGTCCGCCTGTCTGGCGGCCAGCGTCTGTTGGAAAGCTTCCTGATTATCGGCATTCTCGCCGCGATATTTATCATGGTAGCCCTGGTCAGTTTCGACCCGGCGGATCCGTCATGGTCGCAAACGGCCTGGCAAGGGCCGGTGCAGAATAAGGCCGGGGCCTTGGGCGCTCTGGCCGCAGATACCTTTCTGTTCACCCTGGGCTCGCTGGCGTATGTGTTGCCACTTGCCATGATCCTCGGGGCCTGGGTGTTGTTTCGTCGCCGCAGCGAGCGGGACTCAATCGACTGGATGATCTATGGCACCCGGTTGCTGGGATTGTTGTTGTTGTTTCTGACCAGCTGCGGGTTGGCTGATCTGAACTTCGACGATATCTGGTATTTCTCCTCCGGCGGGGTGATCGGGGATGTGGTTGCCAATATGACCCTCCCGCTGTTCAACCTGCTGGGCGCGACGCTAGTGCTGATGTTTTTCTGGGCTGTCGGGTTTACGTTGTTTACCGGGATTTCCTGGCTGACAATTGTCGATACTTTGGGGGAAAGCACGCTGGGCTCGCTGGCCTGGTTGCTGAACAAAATTCGCTCCGACCGCTCGGAAAACCTGACTCCGTTTGCCGCTGATATTCCGGAAGAGCAGCAAACCGCTTATGCCCAGCAACTGAATCCATCTCCGGCAGAAGAGACACCGGATGCGGATGATGTTTTGCTGGCATCCAGCAGCACCCCGAAAGTCATGCCGAGCGCGGCACCGCGCCCATCAGCGCCTGCCGAGCAGGATACAAACTGGCAATCGCAAGAGAGTGAACTCAGAATCGTGATGCCGGAGCGGGCGAAAGCCAGCCCGGCCGCCACAGCTTCCGCAACAGGTGCGGTAACTGTGACGGCATCCGTGCCAGCAGTAGAAGCTGTGTCTGATGCCGCGAGTGCCGCAGCATCGCAAACGGCTGCGGTTGACATGGCCCCGGCTCGTCCGGCCCGGGGCATGACCATTGCCGAGCTTGAGCGCGAGCTGGATCGGGATGAGAATTTCTCGGTTCATCAGCAAGATGAGTCCGCCTATCTGGCGACGCTGGATGAGACCGCAGCAGATGGGATGACCGAGTTCAGCTCAAGCCCGGCAGCAGCGACAGCTCGTGAGCCACAAGTTGCGACGGATGCCGTTGTTGCTTCGAATGCGCAAACTCAAGTTGGCGCAACACCAGACGACGCCTTGCCGAAACAAGCTGAACGGTTGTCACCTGTTGAGCCAACGCTGGGAGACTGGTCGCAACTGGAGGCAGAGCGCAGTGAGTCTGAGACAGCCTCTGTGGCAGTTGTTGCTGAAACACAACAACCGGCTGCTTCAGAAATGTCTTCTCCGGCTCAGGAAACCGAGCTGGCCGTTACTGCTGAGTCGGCGATGAACCTGACCCAACCAACCGATTCACAGCCGGTTCAGCGAGAGCCGGTAAACTCAGCGCTGAATCCTGACTTTCACCACGCGCAGGACGAAAATCAGATGCCCGAGCAAGTCCCGGTGCCCGCTTTAAGCTCGGAGCCAAGTCCGGCAGCAAGTATTGAAGACAAGTCGCCGGAAATTACCGGCGATGGCAGCGAAATTGAAATTGGTGTTCACGACGGGATGTCTGAATTGGAGCGGGCCGAGCGGGGCAACTCGGATGCGGATGACAGCAACCTCAGTGATGAGGAAGCGTTTTTGCAGCAAATCCGTGACGCCCAGAAAGCACAGGCCCATGCCGCGGGACTGGATAACCCGTTCCTGGCGAAAAAAGATGCGGATTTGCCTGTACCGACCACGCCGATGCCGACCCTGGATCTGCTGGCCCCGGCCAGACAAACGGTAGAGCCGGCCAGCGAGGAAGAGCTCAAGCAGACGGCGATGCTGGTGGAGTCCAAACTGGCGGATTATAAGATCAAAGCCAAGGTGGTCGGGGTGTATCCGGGCCCGGTTATCACCCGGTTTGAGCTTGACCTGGCGCCGGGCGTCAAAGTCAGCCGGATTTCCGGTTTGGCCAAAGATCTGGCTCGGGCGTTATCCGCTTCAGCTGTGCGGGTGGTGGAAGTGATCCCGGGCAAGCCATATATCGGCCTGGAACTGCCGAATGTGAACCGCGAGACGGTTTACATGTCAGAAGTGGTAGGCAGCGAGCGATTCCAGAATATGAAAGCCGCACTACCGATTGTGCTGGGCTACGATATTGCTGGGGAAGCGGTTGTTGCCGACCTGAGCAAGATGCCGCACTTGCTGGTGGCCGGTACGACCGGCTCGGGTAAGTCGGTCGGTGTTAACGTCATGATTGTCAGCTTGCTGTATAAGTGTAAGCCGGAAGATTGTCGCTTCATCATGATTGACCCGAAAATGCTCGAGTTGTCGATCTACGAAGGGATCCCGCATCTGCTGACGGAAGTGGTCACCGACATGAAAGATGCAGGCAACGCGCTGCGCTGGTGTGTTGGCGAGATGGAGCGGCGCTACAAGCTGATGGCCGCCTGCGGGGTACGGAATCTGGCCGGCTTTAACGCCAAGCTGGAAGAAGCCGCGGCAGCCGGTCACCCGATCCATGATCCATTGTGGAAGCCGGGTGACAGCATGGATGAATATCCGCCGCTGCTGGAGAAAATGCCGAGCATTGTGGTGATCGTCGATGAGTTTGCCGATCTGATGATGGTGGTGGGCAAGAAAGTTGAAGAGCTGATTGCCCGTCTGGCGCAGAAAGCGCGGGCGGCCGGGATCCACCTGGTGCTGGCGACCCAGCGGCCGTCGGTGGATGTGATCACCGGTTTGATCAAGGCCAATATTCCGAGCCGGATGGCCTTTACCGTGTCGACCAAAACCGACTCGCGCACCATTCTTGACCAGGGCGGCGCGGAGTCGCTGCTGGGGATGGGGGACATGTTGTATCTGCCGGCCGGACAGAACCATCCGGTTCGGGTCCATGGTGCTTTTGCCTCAGATGACGATGTCCACAATGTGGTGAATGACTGGAAAGCCCGGGGAAAACCGCAATATATTGAAGGGATCCTGGAAGCGGATCAGGGCTCGGATGGCCTGTTGCCGGGTGAAACGCCGGTTGGCGGCGACGATGACTTGGATCAGCTATTTGATCAGGTTGCTGCGTTTGTCGCGGAGTCACGCCGTGGCTCGGTCTCCGGGGTTCAGCGTCGGTTTAAGATTGGCTATAACCGTGCGGCGCGGATTGTTGAACAGCTTGAGGCGCATGGGATTGTCAGTCCGCCGGGCCACAACGGTAACCGCGAGGTCCTGGCCCCGCCGCCACCGCCGCAGGACTGATTGGCTAAAACATGTTTTGACTGCGGGCCGTTACCGTACGGAGCGCAGGGAGAATCCGGGAGGCAGCGATGCATCCCCGAGCACACTTAGGTAAGAAAGAATGATTAAAAAAATTGTGATGCGTATGCTGATTGCAGCGCCTGTGTTTCTTGCTTCGGCGGCCTGGGCCAATCCGCAGCAGGAGTTGAGTACGCGTTTGGGGAAAGTGAACGCGTTCAGTGCCGATTTTCAGCAGAAAGTCGTGAGCCCGGAGGGGGATCTGCTGGTGGAGGGTGAAGGCGATGTAGCGATTCAGCGCCCGAACCTGTTTCGCTGGAATACCGTGGTTCCGGATGAGAACCTCCTGATTTCTGACGGCAAAACACTGTGGTACTACAGCCCGTTTATTGAGCAGGTCACTGCAATGTGGCTCAAAGATGCCACCGAGCAGACGCCGTTTGTCTTGCTGACCCGCAACAGCGCGGCAGACTGGGCCAAGTATCATGTGGTCCAGACCGCTGATACCTTTACCCTGACTCCGAAAGATCCGACGTCATCAATGGGTAAATTTGTCGTGACTGTGGCGAAGAACGGTCAGGTGAGAAGTTTCTCGGTGGTAGAGCAAGACGGTCAGCGTAGTAACTTCACTTTCAGCCGCTTCAGTCGCCGTCAGCCTGCGCGGGATCTGTTTACTTTTACCCCGCCGGCGGGGGTGGAGCTGGATGATCAGCGAAACTGACCGCGACACTGAGATGATTTGCATTGTTTGATTATTTAGGTGGCACTTCGGTGCCGCCTATTTTTGTTAATACCAGCCTGATCAGTATTGAGATTGGTATAAGGAGTGGCGATTTTGAACAACTTCAGCCTCGATTTTTCCTCAGATTTTCGCCCGCTGGCGGCCCGGATGCGGCCCCGAACGGTCGAAGAGTACATCGGCCAGCGCCATATCCTCGGGGAAGGCAAGCCGCTCAGACGGGCGCTGGAAGCCGGCCATCTGCACTCGATGATCCTCTGGGGACCGCCGGGCACCGGCAAGACCACGCTGGCGGAAGTGGCCGCTCACTATGCCAACGCGGAAGTTGAGCGAGTGTCGGCGGTGACCTCCGGGGTGAAGGATATTCGCGCGGCGATCGAGAAAGCCCGCGAAAACAAAATGGCTGGTCGGCGGACGATCCTGTTTGTCGATGAGGTCCATCGCTTCAACAAGAGCCAGCAGGATGCCTTTCTGCCGCATATCGAAGATGGCACAGTCACTTTCATCGGCGCAACGACCGAAAACCCATCCTTTGAGCTGAATAACGCTTTGCTGTCCCGGGCCCGGGTCTATAAATTAAAATCGCTTGAGCAGGATGAAGTGCTGGCTGTGATCGAGCAGGCGCTGGCGGATCCCGAGCGGGGCGTCAGCGGGGCTGACAAGCTGGTGTTTGTCGATGATGTCAAAGCGCAGCTGGCCACACTGGTCAACGGTGATGCCCGCATGTCCCTCAACTATCTTGAGCAGCTGATCGATATGGCGGATGAAGACAGCAGCGGGATGAAGCAGATTAACCTGGCGTTGCTGGCGGAAGTTTCCGGAGAGAAGATCGCCCGGTTCGATAACAAAGGCGATCTCTGGTATGACATGATCTCGGCAGTTCACAAGTCGATCCGCGGCTCAAGTCCTGACGGCGCGCTGTACTGGTTTGCCCGGATGTTGCAGGCCGGTTGCGATCCGCTCTATGTGGCGCGCCGCCTGCTGGCGATTGCTTCGGAAGATGTCGGCAATGCCGATCCCCGGGCGATGCAGGTCGCGATTTCGGCCTGGGATTGTTTTACCCGGGTCGGCGCTTATGAAGGGGAACGGGCCATCGCCCAGGCGATTGTCTATCTTGCCAGTGCGCCGAAAAGCAACGCCGTGTATACCGCATTTAAGCAGGCCAAGGCGGATGCGATGAATCATCCCGATTATGAAGTGCCGGTTCATTTGCGCAATGCGCCGACCAAGCTGATGAAAGAGATGGGCTATGGTGAGGAATATCGTTATGCGCACGATGAGCCGGGCGCGTATGCGGCCGGGGAATGTTACTTCCCACAGGAGATGGCCGGAACCCGCTATTATCACCCGACAAATCGGGGACTGGAGACCAAAATTGCTGAAAAGCTAGATTATCTTGCTTCTTTAGATGCAAAAAGCGCTTTAAAGCGCTATCAATAATAAGGCTTTTTGGGTATTGTTGAAGATCTGCGTTAGTTTCTTTAACGCATTCTGAATTAATATTATTTAGCCATCAGGTTGGCTGAATAAAGTGCACTTTAGAACATTATGAGCACAGGATTAGCATGCTAGATTCTAAATTACTTCGAACAGAGCTGGACGCAACAGCCGAAAAATTAGCGCGCCGTGGTTTTACCCTCGATGTTGAAAAACTACGTTCCTTAGAAGAACAACGTAAGTCCCTTCAGGTGAAAACCGAAGAGCTTCAGGCACAGCGTAACTCCCGATCGAAGTCCATTGGTCAGGCCAAAGCGAAAGGCGATCATGAAGCTGCTGAGAAAATCCTTGCTGAAGTTGCCACCCTGGGCAACGACCTGGATGATGCCAAGAAAGCACTGGCTGAGCTGCAGGACGAAATCAAAGCGATCGCACTGTCTGTGCCGAACGTGCCGGATGAATCGGCGCCAACCGGTAAAGATGAAGAGGAAAACGTTGAGATTTCCCGTTGGGGTGAGCCGAAGTCTTATGACTTCGAGGTGAAAGATCACGTTGATTTGGGCGAAATGGGTGACGGCCTGGATTTTGCCAGCGCGGTGAAACTGTCCGGTTCACGCTTTATCGTGATGAAAGGCCAGTTTGCGCGTCTGCACCGTGCGATTGCCCAGTTCATGCTGGATCTGCACACCGAAGAGCACGGCTATACCGAAATGTACGTACCGTACTTGGTCAATCAGGACAGCCTGTACGGGACCGGCCAGCTGCCGAAATTCGGTGAAGATCTGTTCCACACCAAGCCGGCGACGGAAGAAGGCGTGGGCATGTCGCTGATCCCGACCGCTGAAGTGCCACTGACCAACCTGGTGCGTGATGAGATTGTTGAAGAAGCGGATCTGCCGATCAAGATGACGGCACATACTCCATGCTTCCGCTCTGAAGCGGGCTCTTACGGACGGGATACCCGTGGCCTGATCCGGATGCACCAGTTCGATAAAGTTGAGCTGGTTCAGATCACCCGCCCGGAAGATTCGATGGCGGCTCTGGAAGAGTTGACCGGGCATGCTGAGAAAGTACTTCAGTTGCTGGAACTGCCATACCGTAAGGTGATCCTGTGCACCGGTGATATGGGCTTCGGTGCTGCGAAAACCTACGATCTGGAAGTTTGGGTTCCGGCCCAAGAGACATACCGTGAGATCTCTTCTTGCTCGAACGTCGGTGACTTCCAGGCCCGTCGCATGCAGGCCCGCTTCCGCCGCAAAGGCGAGAAGAAACCTGAGCTGGTACATACCCTGAACGGTTCTGGTCTGGCGGTTGGCCGCACTATGGTGGCAATTTTGGAAAACTACCAGCAGGCGGATGGTCGTATCGAGATCCCGCAAGTGCTGCGTAAGTACATGAATGGTGTAACGCATATCGGCTAATCCCCAATCGTTGCAACCGATTTAAAAACCCGGCTTCTGCCGGGTTTTTTCGTTTGGGGGGTATCAGCATGAAGCGGATCAGGAAACGGGTTTATCACCGCTGTAATGCTGGCCGGTCAGTGCGGTATGCGGCAGCTGAATGACATTGATTGCATCGGTTGGTAGTTGTGGCAGCCGGATGGAGATGGCATCCCCGATATCGGCCAGCACCAGGTCGAACAGGTTAAATAAGGTATCCGAGAATTGCAGCGACAGCTGATACAGTTCGGCTTTGACGGCCTGTGGTGGCTGGTTCTGGAGGTTGATTTGGTCAAACTTCTCAAACAGGGTATCCAGCACCACCGCCGGGACCGCCTGGCTGCTCATCATTGCCATCTGCCCCAGCCGGCGGTGCAGGATCTGGATATGGAGCCGCATTTCACGCTGAACCTTACTTGAACCGGGTTCAAAACTGTGGATAGCATGGCGAAAACGGCTCAGGCTGTCGATCGCATTGAGGGTGATCGACCAGGCGGACTGGTATTGCTGAAACAGCTGATCCTGATCGGCAGCCAGCAACCCCTGAGTGATGCTATCGTCAATCAGATATAACACATGGCGAATGGTTTTACCGTGGGTGCTCTGGTTTCGCTTCAGTGAGTAGCCCGACCAGCTGTCGAGCAGAATACCGGTCCGTTTGCGTAAAATCCGGTACATCGGCTTTTGTGTTTGCTCTGCCTGGTTGTTGAGGGCTTTGAGCAGGCTCTGGATTGCCAACGCTTCATTGAGCAGTTTATCTGAGCTTTGGTTGCTCCCCTCACTTAATATCTGGTGCGTTTTACGGCGGTGAAACCGCAGCAGGTGGATCAGCTGGCGCAGGCCAATGACCTGGTTAAAACGGCTTGCCAACAGGGCCTGAGTTTGCCGGGAACGGTAGCTGTAATAACCCAGCCCGATGATCAGTATGGTAAATAGCGTCGTGATGAGCATGGTTTGTCCTCCGGCGGAGCCATTTCTTTTCTTATTAGGAAGAAAGTGCAATTTCCGGACCCGGAAAGACGCTATGGTGGGTGAATTTTAATCCTTATAAATCAAAGTGTTGAGTTCTATTTTCTACCACTTTCGAGGAGTGCGGTTCTTTTTGGTGCACCAGTGCATGAAAACGGGGCACAAAAAAGGCTCCGTTCGGAGCCTTTGTATTTTGTTTCATGGGGTTAGTCGATATGGCTGGTTTTCGCCTGTGGGTGCAGGTGAACTTGCTCTTCTTTGGCGCCGGCCTGTGGATCGTTGAAGCGCTCCACATCCAGGGCGTTTTCAGATTTCGCCACAATACAGGTGACACAGCTGTCGCCGGTAATATTGACCGCGGTCCGGATCATATCCAGCAGGCGGTCGACACCCATGATAATGGCAATCCCTTCCACCGGCAGGCCCACCTGGTTGAGCACCATCGCCAGCATGATCAGGCCGACTCCCGGTACACCGGCGGTCCCGATGGAGGCTAGGGTCGCGGTCAGGATCACGGCCATATAGTCACTCATGGTCAGGTCGATATTAAACGCCTGGGCAATAAAGGCGGTTGCGACGCCCTGCATGATGGCCGTGCCGTCCATGTTGATGGTTGCCCCCAGCGGCACAGTAAAGGACGCAATGCGGTTGCTGACCCCCAGACGCTTGGTCGCCGTTTCCATAGTGACCGGAATGGTGGCGTTGGAAGAGGCCGTTGAAAACGCGAACATCACAGCATCTTCCATTTTTTTGAGGAAGACTTTCGGGCTCAGACCGGAGAAAGCTTTCAGCATCAGGCTGTAGACGACCAGGCCGTGGATCAGCAGGGTTGCTGACAAAACCAGGAAGTAGCCGAGCAGGTTGTAGATAGCATCCAGGCCGATATTGGTGAACAGCTTGGCCATCAGGAAGAAGACTCCGAACGGTGCAATGTTCATCAGCAAGGCGACCAGCTTCATGATCACTTCGTTGAGATCGACGAAGATCGCGGCAATGCGCTCGCCAGCTTTACCCGCGGCACTGATGGCGATCCCGAACAGGATGGCAAACACGATGATTTGCAGCGTATTGCCCTGCGCCATCGAGTTGATCGGGTTGGTCGGGAACATGCCGACGATCACATCACCCAATGACGGCGCTTCTTTGGCACTGAAGCTGGTCGCGGCAGATAGATCGGCACCGGTACCCGGCTGGAACAGGTTACCCATGGTCAGCGCGAGGGTGATCGCGATAGCCGTGGTGGTGAGATAAAATAAAATGGTTTTTCCGCCCAGGCGGCCTAAAGTACTGAGGTCACTTAGGCTGCTGGTCCCGCAGACCAGGGAGACGAAAACCAGTGGCACAACCAGCATTTTCAAACTGGCAATAAAGATATCACCACCGACGTCGAACAGGCCGTTCACGAGATACTCATGAACCAAAGATGTCTCTGCAAAAAGGGAGCGAATGATGAATCCTGTCAAGATCCCGAGCACCATCCCGAGGATCACCCGGCCGGTCAGGGACATTTTTTTCTTTTGTGTTAGCATGAAATGAACACTCCTTATAATTATTCACTCTGTAAACCATGGATCAGAGTGCGGAGCAGATTATCAATAGTGACACTGTTAAGGCGAAGTAAAATGCGGCACAAAATGCAAAGGTATGTTTTCGATCACACTTTTAAAGCTGAGATTGTTCGCTAACAACCAAATAAATAACAATACTTTAACCTGCTGACTGTATTTTGACCGCTTTATATGTTGTATATTCGGGATTGTCGAGTGAGCGCTCGTAATGATTGCTTTTGTTTCGTTAGTGAAACTTTCGTTAATGTGCTGGCCGGCTCTCACGACGGTATTTTGAGGGGCTGCGGAGAGTACAGGGGGCTCAGGTTACCCATAAAGTGCATAAATAGTGCATACCCGGCAGGGTAAGGAACAGTCAAAATGTTGAGGCGGTCAGAGGTTTGGGAAAATGGACAATAAAAAAGGAGCCGAAGCTCCTTTTTTGATAACCGAATGGGTGATTACATCACACGCATACCTGGCTGGGCACCTTCGTGCGGCTCGAGGATCCAGAGATCCTTGCCACCCGGACCGGCAGCCAGCACCATGCCTTCAGACATACCGAACTTCATTTTACGCGGCTTGAGGTTGGCCACCATCACGGTGTGCTTGCCAATCAGATCCTCCGGGCTGTAAGCCGACTTGATCCCGGCAAATACCTGGCGGGTTTCGCCGCCCAGATCCAGCTGAAGCTTCAGCAACTTGTTGGCTTTCGGCACTGCTTCACAGGCGACGATTTTGGCGATGCGTAGATCAACTTTGGCGAAATCGTCGAATTCGATCTCATCGGCAATCGGCTCTTCTGCCAGTGGGCCGGTCGGTTTCGCGGCTTGCTCGGCAGCAGCTTTTTCCGCCGCAGCATCTTCTTTCGACGTCTCCAGCATGGCTTCAACATGCTTCGGATCGATACGGTTGAATAGCGCCTTGAACTTGGTAATTTCATGACCAG
The DNA here is from genome assembly GCF_024380015.1 of Photobacterium atrarenae. Classification (NCBI taxonomy): domain Bacteria; kingdom Pseudomonadati; phylum Pseudomonadota; class Gammaproteobacteria; order Vibrionales; family Vibrionaceae; genus Photobacterium; species Photobacterium atrarenae. Next base: position 2,264,518 of record NZ_CP101508.1, on the reverse strand, counting down.
TCAGCGGCTCACTAATGCCGTCCCATTGCAGGGTGTCGTTCAGGAAACCTTCGGTACGCTCGGCCAGCAGTGGCATCACCGGCTTGAGGTAGGTCATCAGCACGCGGAACAGGTTGATGCCCACAGAGCAGACTTCCTGTAGCTCCTGATCTTTGCCCTCTTGCTTGGCGATGACCCAAGGGGCTTTCTCATCGACATACTGGTTGGCTTTATCGGCCAGGGCCGTAATTTCGCGGATGGCGCGACCGAACTCGCGGCTTTCGTACAGATTGGCAATGCGATCGGCTGCGGCAACAAACTCGCTGTACAGCGCAGGCTCAGCAAAGGTGTCGGCCAGCTTGCCGTCGAAACGCTTGGTGATGAAACCGGCATTACGGGATGCCAGGTTGACGATTTTGTTGACCACATCGCTGTTGACACGCTGGGTAAAATCTTCCAGGTTCAGGTCCAGATCATCAATGCGGCTGTTCAGCTTGGCGGCGTAGTAGTAGCGCAGGCACTCCGGATCCAGATGTTTGAGGTAAGTCGCGGCCTTGATAAAGGTGCCTTTCGACTTCGACATTTTCGCGCCGTTGACGGTTACGTAACCGTGGACGAAGACGTTGTTTGGTTTGCGCAGGCCGGCACCATCCAGCATCGCCGGCCAGAACAGGCTATGGAAGTAGACAATGTCCTTGCCGATGAAGTGGTACAGCTCGGTCGAGCTGTCTTTGTTCCAGAACTCGTCGAAGTTCAGGTCATCGCGCTTGTCACACAGGTTCTTGAACGAGCCCATGTAGCCGATTGGTGCATCCAGCCAGACGTAGAAGTATTTGCCTGTTTCGCCCGGGATCTCAAAGCCGAAGTAAGGTGCATCACGGGAGATATCCCACTGTTGCAGGCCGGAATCGAACCACTCCTGCATCTTGTTCGCGGTTTCATCCTGCAGCGCACCAGATTTGGTCCACTCTTGCAGCATGTTTTCGAACTGTGGCAGGTCGAAAAAGAAATGCTCTGAGTCTTTCATCACCGGAGTTGCACCGGAGACGGCAGACTTCGGCTCAATCAGATCGGTCGGGCTGTAGGTCTCACCACAGCTGTCACAGTTGTCGCCGTACTGATCTTCGGCTTTACATTTCGGACAGGTGCCCTTGACGAAGCGATCCGGCAGGAACATCTCTTTTTCCGGATCGAACAGCTGAGAGATAGTGCGGCTGGTGATGTAGCCTTTCTCTTTCAGCTGGGTGTAAACAAAAGAAGCCAGCTCGCGGTTCTCTTCGGAGTGCGTGCTGTGGTAGTTGTCGAAACTGATATCGAAGCCGGCAAAGTCTGTCTGGTGCTCTTTACTGACTTCGGCAATCATCTGCTCAGGCTCCATACCCATCTGCTGGGCCTTAAGCATGATTGGCGTTCCATGTGCGTCATCCGCACAAATGAAATGGACTTCGTTGCCGCGAAGGCGCTGGTAGCGTACCCAGATATCCGCCTGGATATGCTCAAGCATGTGGCCCAGGTGAATAGAACCGTTTGCATACGGCAGGGCGCAGGTCACCAGAATTTTTCTTGGATTTGCAGCCATAGTTTCTTATTTCGCTCATGATGGGTAAAAAGATATCAAGCCTCAAATACTACCTGATGGTTCCTCTAATGCCTAGCGTCGCAAGGAGAATATCGCGGCAATTAGCAGCGCGCGATATCGAGAAATGGTAGGATCAAAAAGAAGTCGATTAATGGAGCGCTGGTAACTATGGGTAATGAGCCGAAAACCCGTTTTGAGAGTGTGGCGGATATCTGCCGCTGGCTGAATCAGTTTGAACATCCCTGGCTGCATCATGAGTGGGCCGATGTCGCGAACGTGGTCTCGGTGACGCCGGAAGGTGCGGTGGTGATCACCTTGCCGTTTGCGGCCTCCTCGGTGGCCGAATTGCTGGAGCAGTGGATCCAGACTCAGCAGCAGGTGAATCATGTCGCTCAGCAGCAATCATTTTCTGTGAATATTCGGGTTGCGCCGCTGGCGACCGGCGAGAAGCAGGCGCTGAAAGGGGTGAAGAATATTATTGTGGTCAGCTCGGCTAAAGGTGGGGTGGGGAAATCCACCACGGCGGTCAACCTGGCGCTTGGGTTGCAGCAGCAGGGCGCGAAAGTCGGGTTGCTGGATGCCGATATTTACGGCCCGTCGGTGCCGATGATGCTGGGCACGGTAGATGAGAAGCCTCAGTCACCGGACGGCAAGATGATGCTGCCGGTTGAGTCGTGCGGTCTGTATACCAACTCGGTGGGGTATCTGGTTCCGGCGGAAAACGCGATGATCTGGCGTGGTCCGATGGCATCCAAAGCCTTGTCGCAGATTATCAACGAAACCTGGTGGCCGGATCTGGACTACCTGGTGGTGGATATGCCGCCGGGCACCGGGGATATTCAGCTGACCCTGGCGCAGCAAATTCCGGTCACGGGAGCGGTGGTGATCACCACGCCACAGGACTTGGCGCTGGCGGATGCCATTAAAGGCGTCAGCATGTTTAATAAAGTGCATGTGCCGGTGATCGGGGTGGTCGAGAACATGAGCTATCATATTTGTAGCCAGTGTGGCCACCAGGAAGCGATTTTCGGCACCGGCGGTGCAGCGCGGATGGCGCAGGAATACGCAGTGCCATTGCTGGCCCAGTTGCCGCTACACCTTCAAATTCGTGAAGATATTGACCGTGGTCAGCCGACGGTAGCGGCGTCGCCGGATTCTGAGCATGCTGCAGCCTACATTGAACTCGCCGGACAAGTCGCCAGCCGGTTGTACTGGCAGGGCGAGCCGGTCGCCGAGCAGATCACGATTCGTACGATGTAAACCTTTGCATGTGAACGATGTAACGGGTTTGCCCTAAAATGAGCCGGAGATCTCATTTTTTCTGGCATCTGACGGGGCGAGCCCCTATAATCAGGCGGTTTAATTAAACCTGTTTGCACTGTTTTCTGCCGATGTAGAAAATGCAAACTGTTGTTTTAAAAATTTTTTCACCTCGCTACGTTGTTTTACAGGTGCTTTCTGATATGTCTGAACACTCACACCAATGCGTCATTATCGGTATCGCAGGCGCGTCTGCGTCCGGTAAAAGTTTGATCGCCAGCACAGTTTATAAAGAGCTAAAAGAAAAAGTCGGCGATCATCAGATCGGTGTTATCACGGAAGATTGTTACTATAACGATCAAAGTCACCTGACCATGGAAGAGCGGGTCAAAACGAATTACGATCACCCGAATGCACTGGACCACGATCTGCTGTGTGATCACCTGGAGCAGCTGATTGCGGGTAATGCGGTTGAAGTGCCACGCTACAGCTATAGCGAACACACACGGATGGCAGAAACCACCACTTTGACACCGAAAAAGGTGATCATTCTGGAAGGGATCCTGCTGCTGACTGATCCGCGTCTGCGCGAGATCATGCACGCCAGCGTGTTCATGGACACGCCGCTGGATATCTGCCTGCTGCGTCGTCTGCAACGCGACGTTGCGGAACGTGACCGTACTATGGAGTCGGTTCTGGCTCAATATCAGAAGACGGTTCGTCCAATGTTCATGCAGTTTATTGAGCCATCCAAGCAATATGCCGACATCATTGTACCGCGCGGGGGTAAAAACCGTATTGCGATCGATGTTCTGAAGGCACACATTGCGAAGTTGCTTCGTGCGTAAGCTGCCATTCAGGCAAACGACTTCGCATTCGCTGAAAAGATTGAACGGGCAGCCCAAATGGCTGCCCGTTTTATTTAGGGGCATCAACACGCCCTGTTATGATTTTAAAAAATATTCGCTACCATATAGAGATAGTCCATATCGGGCTGGCTCATGGTTGTGGGTGAATTGCGCGTCAGTGGGGATAACACGAGGACAGAATGAAAAAGCTTTTGTATGTCGTTTTAGCGATCATAATCGTGGTTGTGGTGGGGATCGGGGCCCTGTTGGCCCTGGTCGATCCGAATCAGTTTAAACCTTTAATTACCGAACAAGTGAAAAAAGCCACCGGGCGGGAGCTGGTGATCAGTGGCGATCTCAGCTGGCGTTTCTTCCCGAGTATTGGCCTGGCGCTGGGTAAAACCGAGTTTCGCAACCCGGCTGGCTTTGCCGAGCCGAACCTGGTACAGATCGGCAGTGCTGAGCTGTCGGTGTCGGTATTGCCGCTGCTCTCCCGTCACCTGGAGATTGGCAACATCAGCCTGCAGGACAGCCGGGTCTTTATCCAGACTCGCCTGGACGGCAGCAGTAACTTAGATGGCCTGGGTCAGGCCGCGCAGGAAGCCGCCGAAACCCCGGCCACGGAGCCGCAGGCGACGGAAGCACCAGCAGACAGCCCGGTTGCTTCTGAAAAAGCCCAGCCCTGGACCATCAGCCTGGAAGGCGTGGAGCTGGTCAATGCCAGTGCGGTGATCCGCGATGATCAGGCCGGGACCGAGACTTCCGTGAGCGCGCTGAATTTTGCCCTCAGCCGTTTTGCGCCGGGCGAGTGGGCCAAAGCGAATTTTGATGTGGCCGGCAAGAACGGTGAGCTGGCGTTCACCGCTCAGGGTGAAACCGAGTTGTTTATTGTACCGAGCCTGGATAATGCCGAGCTGAAAAATGTTCAGTTTGCTGCGACCGCGAAAGATGCCGGGATGAACATTGAATCAGCGTCGCTGACGATGGATCAGTTCAAGACGGGTGATTGGTCAACCCTGACCTTTGCGGCCAAAGGCGCGGTGCCGGATCTGGCGTTTGATGCTGAAGGCCAGACCCGGCTCAAGCTCAGTGAAGCTATGGATATGGTTGCGTTGGAAGCTCTGACGCTCGCTTCGGATCTGAAAGGCGCGACGTTGCCGCGTTCGGAAATGACCGTCAACCTGAATGCGGATCTGCAATATGATGTGCAGCAGGGCCTGGCGACGCTGAGCCGCTTTGAAACCTCGGTCGATGAGCTGGCCCTGAACGGCAACGGTTCATTGAAGAATGCAGAAATCCCGCAAATCCGATTTGCACTAAGCAGTGACAACATCGACCTGGATGCCTTCCTCGGCCTGGACAAAGAAAAAGCCAGCACAGAAGCGCCGGCAGCCGGCACGCCAAACGGCACTGAGACCTCGTCTGAAGCTCCTGCGGGCGACACGGCGAAATCTGAGGCGGCAAAAAACCAGGAGCCGGACTTATCTGCGCTGAAAACCCTGGATGTTGCCGGCACCGTGAGCCTGGGCAAGTTTAAAGCTGCCAATGCCAAGCTGGCCAATGTGCTGATGGATGTCAAAATTGACAAAGGCGTGCTGAAGCTGAACCAGCTGGATGCGGATCTTTATGACGGCCACATCCGCGCCGAAGCAACCATTGATGCCAATGGCAAGCTACCACGCTACCAGGTGACCAAGAACATCACCGATGTTCAGGTTCAGCCGCTGCTGGTGGATGTGGTTGATAATGACGTGCTGGCAGGGAAAGGGGATATCCTGGTTAAACTGGGCGGAACCGGGTTAGCTGAAAATCGCATCCGTCAGAATGTTGCGGGAACCGTGGATATCAGCTTTGCTGATGGGGCCATCAATGGCATTAACATTCCGGCGATGATCCGCAAAGCCAAAGCAACCCTTAAAGGCAAACGCGATGAGTTCACCGATGAAGCCAAGAAAACCGATTTCTCGGCCATGACGGCAACCATTCAGCTGGGTAAAGGCATCGCGTCGACCAACAACCTGGATATCGACTCGCCGTTGCTGCGAGTGGAAGGTGCGGGCGAAACCAGCCTGGTGAAAGAGACCATTGATTTTGGCCTCGATACCTCGCTGGTGGCGACCAGCAAAGGCCAGGGTGGCAAGCAAGTTGATGAAGTAGCAGATATCACGGTGCCGATTGATATCAAAGGCAACTGGACCGAGCCCAAAGTGTCGCTGGATATGAAACGCCTGCTCGCGCGCAACAACGAGCTGGAGCAGAAAGCGAAGAAAGAGCTCGACCGCGGACTGGAGAAAATCCTTGGAGAGAAAGCCAAGGACGAAAAGGTGAAAGAAGCCGCGGATGAGCTTCTGAAAGGCTTGGGTTTGTTTAACTAAATGCTCAACTGAACAGCGCAGGGGCCAACCTGTCAGTTTTCATTTCGATGATTTGAGCTGGCAGGTTGCTCTTTTTGGTTTTGCCTCTTCTTGCTGAAAGCAAAGGGATGTAGTTGACCGCTACAGGATAGTTTTCCATTGGTGAGTGCGAAAAAAGGTCTTGTTATACATGCATGCTTGCTTTTACCAAGCGTACAACTGCTATTGGATACGATGGAATAACTTAAGTATTTGATATTGATTGATTCTTGCACGGACATGGCAAAAATGGCATCAGGATGGAGTGCGTGTTATCGAGCATGCTGCGTAATATGCTGTTATAACTACAGTACGGTTTGAACTCCCTCGAAATATCGTCCTGATTTTTTGCATGTGCAGGTGTCCGCAGCTAGTTTGTCGCTACATTGAAACCTGATGAGAGTGCATATGTTTAAGTGTCCAAACTGCGGAGCGTTCATTTCTATTAGTGACAAGTTGGCTATTAACCTTGATAAACACATAACATGTAAAAAGTGTTCACAAAAACTAAAACCGGTGAGGTTTTTTATATACGCACTTATTTTTGTTGCTCCTACCGTTATGTCTCTATTGCTAAACTACGGTGAATTCAATTCTTTGAGTGCCGCAGGGGGCACATTTGCGTTTTGTTTCTTGTTATTAGCATGCCAGCCATTACGGAAAATGTAGTTATAACCAACGGCTATGGCGCTAATAGTTAAATTCATGCTGTTTTTTCTTCCCATCTGACGCCATCCTACAGCATTGAGGATAACAACAATCTTGCGAACGCAGGCGATGATGGCTACTTTTTCGGTTTTCCTTCAGCCAGAAGTCGCTGATAGGTGCTCTTGAATACCGGGTTACACTGCATGGCCATATATGAAACGATCCTGACCTGAGCTTGGTCGTCTTGTATTTTTTGAGCGCCTTATATCGGCCACTTTCCCGGTTTATGGAAGGCCCCGCAGGCTTCCATCCCGATGATGGCCTGCGGGATATTGGCAACCTCGAGAGAACTTTCGATCGTGATATTGTTTTGTGGATCAACAGCTTGCCTTGGTGATCCTCACCGTGGATACTGAAGCTATGTTTGGCTAAATCAACGCCGTAGATAGATGGTGATAGGGTGGCCTCCAGCGATTTTGTAATCAGTCATACCAAGTGTGGCAAAGTCTGATGATGGGGAGTCCATGTCATTCGTTAGTTTTTGAGTCAAATCGTCGAATGTAAAAATTAGAACTGTTAAGTACAATCTTAGTTTGATACTTGCTGAAAAAGGGTCTCTTCGGGGCTTCTAATAGAACTATTCTTGTTAATATGTTCTTAGATTATTATGGAGGCTCCTAAATGACTAGCAAGAAAAGTAAAGCAACATTAAACCTTAGACGCATAAAGCAATATGGAGAAACGACGTTAGGAAAACTAACTATTGATGGTGTAGACAAAAGTTGGTTTGTTTTAGAGCCGGGAGGCCCTGACTCAGTAGTTGAGGGATCTGACAAAAGAATTTCAGCAGGTACATACAAAATGGAACCGTTTAGTGGTACCAAATATAAAAATGTGTATGAATTAAAAAATGTTCCAAGAAGAACTTATGTATTGATTCACGCTGGAAATTACCATGAAAATACGGAAGGTTGTCTTATGCCCGGTAAAAGTTGGGGGGTATTAAAAGATTCACATTATTATGTGAGTAATAGTAAGGTGGCTTTAAAAGAAATTTTTTCAGAGATCGGAAAGTTTAAAAGTGTTGAGATTAGGGTAACAAATCAACTGGAGAAATGATTTATGTTAAAAAGAATTGGAATTTTAGTTTTTCTAGTGTTTTCAACTTCTGTGATTGCATCTACTCCTCGTACAGAGATCAATCTTCAGTGGATGAAAAGTAATTATCCTAGAATCCAAGAGCAGTTGAGAGGTGGTGATTCAATATTAGTTGTACCTACAATAAATACTCTAGGTGAAATATGGCTTCACAGAGACGGTGCTGTTTCTGGAGAGGTATCTCCTTTGTTGTTAGTTGCTTTGACTCATCATACTCATGTTACATTGGCTGTGCTTTCATCAGAGCCCGATTCGTTTTTAAAGTGGTTAAATGAACTACAGGGAATAGTCTTTACGGACTTCAATGGGGGAGAAGTCGAACAATTATATCAAACTAAAGAAGATGTTGTTCGTGCTTTGAATTCATATATGAACTCAAGCCCTCAAACAATGCTGGCGCCTTATGGAAAGAACTTACTTGAAAGGCTCCAGGAAGTTTCAATCCGAAGCGTAGACTGATGTTTTATAAATAATTGAGTTCTAAATCATGGAATAAAAAGCTAACAAACGACTATGGCGTCAATAGTTAATTTCATGCCTTTATTTCCTATGATTCGTCAGTTTGCTAAAGGCTAGCCTAAACTCGCTCTAACATCAGCGATGGTGATGAAGAGTTTGTTCTCCGTATCTTGAAACGCTTGAAATCCATAGCGTTCATAGAAATGTTTTGCACCGTCTTTGGCGTCAACGATAACTACAGGGAACGCGACGCTGTCACTGGCAGCTAAAAGCTTTCCGAGCGCGTCGATAAGTAGCCACTCACCAAAGCCCCTCCTTTTGTATCGCTCATCGACAGCTAAGCGAGCAATAAGACCACCTG